>VXLW01000029.1:0-109905 GCA_009841435.1 Dehalococcoidia bacterium
CGCGCAACATCATCGCGGTCCTCGCCGGGGAAGAGCCCCCCAACCCCGTGAACCGCCCGCCCAACCCCCGTTCGGCTTGACACCACCGCCGCTGTCGCGGACAACAGGGATGGCGCGCCACTCCATCACCCCAGCCGGGAGGCCCTCGCCCTGAGCGACGAACCAGCCACCGAAAACCTCTGGCTCGCGGAAGAGCTCTGGGAGCTTGGCGCCGTCGAGTTCGGCAACTTCACCCTGGGCCGCACGACGGTCGACTCACCCATTTACATAAACCTCCGCAAGCTCATCAGCAGCCCCCACGCGCTCCAGCGCTGCGCCGACATCATCCGGGTCAAGCTCGAGGCGCTCGTTTCCATGCGCCACCCCCAGGTGCAGCCTTTCACCCTCGTTGCAGGCGTCCCCTTTGGCGGCCTCCACGTTGCGACGGCGTTTTCCCTGCACGTCAGCACGCCGATGATCTACATCCACCCGCCCGGCACCGCGAAGGAAGACCTGATCGAGGGGAACTACGTCCGCGGCCAGTCCTGCCTCATCATCGACGACCTCATTACCGGCGGGGGCAGCATCATCCAGACGGCGGAGGCTCTCGCCGAGGCGGGACTCGTCGCGCACGACGCCGTCACCCTCATCGATCGCCAGGAGGGCGGCCGCGCCGCCCTCAAGGCGAAGGGCATCAACCTCGTGAGCATCCTCACGCTCGACCAGATCGCGACCTACCTGCGCTACTCGGGTCGCATCGAGGCGCCCGACTACGAGCGCGTCGTGCGCTACATCCAGGCCAGCCAGGGCGCCCAGGGCGCCTGACGGACGAACCGGGACTCAGGACCTGCCCGGAACCTCCAGGTCGTCCGGTGGCGGCGCGGGGTTGGGAATGCCCGCCATGAGTTGCGTCGGCACCTGCTGCCGCAACTCATCCAGCGTCCACATGCCGTCCTTGTAGATTTGCCGCAGCGGCGGATAGATCTCGTTGAGCAGGCCCACCTGCCCCCCGGCCACGGAGAAGATCTTCCCGTTGATGTTCCACGCTTCGTCGAGCAGCAGGTAGACGGTCATCGGCGCGACCATCTCCGGACCGCGCATGCCCGAGGACTGCGCCGCCTGGCGCTGCGCCTCCGCCGCCCGCCCGCCGCCGGAGGTCATGCCCCGCTGCTGCCTGATTTGCCGCGCCGAGTCCGGAACCGTCGCCGTCAGGCGCGTGGCCGCGCCCGGTGCGATCGCGTTCACGGTCACCCCGTAGCGACCGAGGTCGCGCGCGGACACCCGCGTCAGCCCTGCGACGCCCGCCTTGGCGGCGCCGTAGTTGGCCTGTCCCGAGTTGCCTTGGAGGCCCGACACCGACGAGTAGTTGATGATGCGGCCGTAGCGCTGCTGCCGGAACAGCACCGCTGCCGGCTTCGTCGTCGTGAAGTGTCCCTTCAGGTCGATCCGGATGACGTCGTCCCACTCGTCCTCGGTCATGTTGAAGACCATGCGGTCACGCAGGATCGCCGCGAAGTTGATCAGCCCGTCGAGCTTGCCGTAGGCGTCGAGCGCCGTCTGGATGACGCTTTCGCCGCCGTCCATCGAGGAGACGTCGGCGAAGTTCGCCGTGGCGTCGCCGCCGGCGTCCTTGATCTCGGCGACAACCTGCGCCGCCGGGTCGTCGTCATGCCCGCTTCCGTCGGGGTTCACCCCCGGGTCGTTCACGATGACGCGCGCTCCTTCCGAAGCGGCCAGCAGCGCGGTTGCGCGCCCGATTCCCCGCCCCGCCCCCGTCATCGCGACGACGCGGCCTTCAAGCAGATTCGCCATGGGTGTGCTCCTACGGCAGGCGGACGGTTGCGCTTCCCGGTGAGGTCCTCTGCCCGTCCGGGTTCTCCGTCCAGATCTCGAGGTCGACGAGCTTCTCCCCGTCCTCCTCGTACTTGCGTGTCACCACGCCCTTGCAGTGGATGTCCTCGTCGGGGAAGTCCATGCCGCGGTAGCTGCAGCCGACGCGCTTCACGCGGCCCTCGTTGCCCACCCAGTCGTGGAGGAGCTGTCCGAGGAAGGCATGCTTCAGCGCACCGTGCACGATGATGTTCGGGAGCCCCGTGGCCTCCGCGAAGTTGTGGTCGTAGTGAATCTGGTAGAAGTCGCCTGAGCCTGCGGCCCAGTGCACGAGCTGCTGCGTGCTGCAGTTCTTCTCCAGCGTGGGGATCTCCATCCCCTCCTGAACCTCGTCCCAGCTAGCGCCCATGGTGGTCCTCCTAGTACCGGATACCCGTTCCGGTCATGATGGCGACAACCTCGCCGTCCTGGTTCCGGTACGTCGTCTTCGTCGTGGTGATCAGCATCTCGCCGAGGCGTCCCTTGCGCTCCTCGATCGACGAGACCGCGCTTATAGAGGTCAGGATGTCGCCTGCGCAGATGTCCGTCAGGTATTCGATGTCCGTACCGCCGTTCAGCACTCGCTTCAGCGGGCGGCTCGGCTCAAGCATTCCCTGGGGCCGGGCGCTGCGCTTGTTCGGGTTGAATACCGGCGTGCCCAGATACCCTGGAGGCGCGGGCAGGCTCCGATAGCCTGCCGCCTGCGCCGCCGCTTCGTCGTAGTAGACCGGGTCGGTGTACCCCACGGACCGTGCAAACATGCGCACGGAGGTCTTGTCCACCTCCAGCGTCGTCGGCTCCGACTCCCTGCCGATCGATGCCCGCATCTCGTCCGTGATCAACGATTCTTGCGTCTCGTCGCTCATGCCGTCTCCTCAATCCAAATTGGCGCGGTGAACGATAGACCAGCCCGTTCGGGGCGTAAACCGCTCCCCGCTGCCCCCGGTGGCTCGCCGCTTCGCAACCCGGTACGGTGATTTCATGGCCGGGGATCGCTGCGCGCTCGGAGGTCGCCTGCGGCGTTGCAAACGCCCTCCGCGCGACACCTGCCAGTACTGCGCCCGCCCCATCTGCGAGGAGCACGCCTACGTCCTCGAAGGCTACGACGCCGTCTGCGTTCGGCCTGCCTGCACCGCCAAGCACGACGACCTCCCGCGCCACCACGAGTACGTCCGCGGCGTCCGCCTCCGCAATCGCGATGGCCTCTGCGGGTTCGATGGGTGCGAGTACAGCCCGTCCTTCGACTGTTCGAAGTGCGGGGGCCGCTTCTGCCTGCGCCACCTCTCCGACGAGCTCTACCCCTCCGTGGGCTCCCGTGGCGACGCCGAGATGGCGATCGTCTGCGCCCACTGCTGGAAGCGCCGCACCATCTGGAGCAAGCCATGACCGCCGTCCCGTCCGTCACCGTCGACGACATCGAAGCGGCCCGCGACGTGATTGCGGGAGGCATCCTCGAGACGCCGGTCTGGCCCGCCCGCGCCCTGGAACGCCTGACCGGAGTCCCGGTCGTGCTCAAGTGTGAACAGCTCCAGCGCGCCGGCTCCTTCAAGATTCGCGGCGCCCTCAACGCCATCCACTCCCTCGCCGAGGAGGACCGCGCCCGCGGCGTCGTGGCCGCCAGCGCCGGCAACCACGCCCAGGGAGTTGCCCTGGCCGCGCAGGCGGCCGGCATCGCCGCTACTGTCGTCATGCCCGAGGGAGCCCCCCTCGTGAAGGCCGCCGCCACCGAGGGATACGGCGCCCGCGTCATCTTCCACGGCGAGTCGCTCGAGGAGGCCCGTGCCCATGCCGGCGAGCTCGCCCGGCGCGACGGGCTCGTCTATCTGCCTCCCTTCGACAACGACGCGGTCATCGCCGGGCAGGGCACGCTCGGCCTCGAGCTGCTCGAGCAGATCCCCGACCTTGCCGAGGTGCTCGTCCCCGCAGGTGGCGGCGGGCTCCTCGCCGGCGTCGCCACGGCCATCAAGGCGCGGCGCCCCGGGGTGCGCGTCGTGGGGGTGCAGGCCGCGGCCATGGACGGCATCTGCCGCTCCTACGAGGTCGGCGAGGTCCGCAGCGTCCCCCACGCCGGCACCCTTGCCGATGGCGTCGCCGTCGCCGGCCCCTCCGACCGCACGTTCGCCCTCATCCGCGAGCACGTTGACGAGATGATCGCCTGCGGCGACACCGCCATTGCCCATGCGATGGTGTACCTCCTCGAGACCTCGAAGCTGCTCGTCGAGGGCGCTGGCGCTCTCGGCGTCGCCGCGCTCCTTTCCGACGCTTACCGCCCCCGCGCGAAGACCGCCATCGTCCTCTCCGGCGGCAACGTCGATATCAACCGGCTCGGCTCAATCGTGCGCTACGGCCTCGTCGAGGATGGCCGCTACCGCCACCTCACCATCGAGATTGCCGACGTGCCCGGCGAGCTCGCCGCCATCACCGGCGCCATCGCCGGCGAGTCCGCCAACCTGCTCGAAGTGAACCACGACCGTGAGGCCCCCGGTCTCCCCGTCGAGGTCGCCCTCATCGACCTCCTGCTCGAGGTCAACGGTCCTGACCACTTCGAGCGCGTGCGGGAAGCCCTCCGCGAGAAGGGCCTGGGCGACATTACCCTCGACCCACCGCGCATGAACACGGCCGGCGCCCGCCGTCGCTACGAAACCGGCTGAGGCGCGACCGCGCCCTAGTAGGTGACGAAGCTGCCTTCGGCTGTCTGCAAGTGATGGGTGTCGTTCAGGCTCTGCAGTGCCCGGTTGTGTCCCTTGGCGAGAACCACGTGCACCGAGGTATGCGCCGGTCGGAAGAACATGTCGAAGTCGGTGGCGATCACGTAGCCCGTGTAGGCGTTGATCACGCCACCGTGGCACGCGATTACGACTCGCGCCGTCTCGCCGGCGTGCCTCGCGATGATGCCCTCGATTGCGTTCACCACGCGCTTCTGGAACTCCGCGCTCGGTTCCGTCAGCGGAAACACGTCCCACGACCGTTCCCGCGCCATCCGCTTCCGCAGCCCCGCCAGGTAGTCGATGCCCAGCGCCTCCGCCGCGGTCTGGTCGCGCGGCACATCGCGGAACATCCCGATCTCTTGCAGGTCGTCGATCACGACGGGCTCAAGCCCGTGGTGTCCCCCGATCGCCGCTCCCGTGTCGAACGCGCGCCGCATCCCGCTTGAGTACAGGGCATCGACCCGCTCCGTCGCGAACCGCTCGCCCACCAGCCGCGCCTGTTCCCGTCCGAGGTCGCTCAGGGGCGCATCCACGCTGTCCCCGAGCTTCGCGTTCGGCAGGTTCGGGACGGACTGCTGCCCATGCCGCACGAGCACGATCTCCGTCGTTCCCTCGATCCCCGTCAGGAACGCCTCGTTGAACGCGTTGGAAGCCGGACCCCGCTGTGGCGAACTCACCGCGCCGAGCATACAGCCCGCGCATGAACGCGCGAGCCAGCGAGCGGAGCCCCTACCAGCGCTGCCCCGGCGGCGCGTCGATGAGGGCCTTCTCCGCGATCGCTTCCGGCGCCGTCGCCCCCGCCGCCCACGGCCAGCTCCCCTCGTCCGGCGCGAACGCGCCCGGCGCCGCGGACACGATCGCCGCCGCCATCGCCAGCGTCCGGCGCGTGCCCGCGACGTCGTGCACGCGGAAGATGCGTGCCCCCTGCGAGTACGCGAGCGCGGTCGTGACGTGCGTCTCGAGGTCGCGCTCCTCCGGACCGGCTCCCGAGACGCTTCCGATGTAGTTCTTGCGCGAGTGGGCCAGCAGCAGGGGCTGTCCCGCCGTGCGCAGTTCGGAAAGGCGACGGAGCGACTGGATGTCCTCGTCGTGGCTCTTCCCGAAAGCGATCCCGGGGTCGATGGCAATGGCCTCCCGCTCCAGCCCCGCCGCCTCCAGTTCCGCCAGCCGCTCCGCCATCCACCCCACTGTCTCCGTGACCACGTCACTGTAGACGGGCGCGGGGTCCGGGCGGTGCTTCGGGATCGTGTAGCTGTAGTTGAGCACGTACCCCGCCCCGCCCTGGGCCGCCGCTTCCGCCGCGTCGGTTCCCAGCGTCAGCCCGCTGATGTCGTTGACGATGGCAGCCCCGCTCGCGATGGCCGACTCCGCCACCTCCCGCTTGTACGTGTCGATGGAGACGAGGTGCCCCTCCCCCGCGAGCGCTGCCACCACCGGGGCCGCGATCGCCGCCTCCGCCTCTGCCTCCAGTTGCGGACGGCTTGCCCGCGCCGTCTCCGCCCCCACGTCGATGATGTCCGCTCCCTCCGAACGCAGCCGCTCGGCATGGGCAAGCGCCGCCGTCACGTCGGTGCCCACCCCGTCGCCCGAAAAGGAGTCGTCGGTCAGGTTCACGATTCCCATCACAAGGGGCTCGTCCAACGCCAGCTCGTGCGACCCCACCCGCCAGCGCTGGACCGGCGACAGGTAGCGCGTCAGCGGCGCCGACAACGGGCTCTTCCGCCGCCTCAGCTCCGCCGCCAGACGCCCGAGGTCGCCGGCGCTCGCCGACACCCGGCCCGTCCCCTCCGCCACGGTCAGGCCGAGCCCGAGCGCGCTCGTGGCAAGCGCCAGCCGTTCGAGGTCGTCGCCGAAGTAGGCGATGTGCTCGGCCTCGCCGTCCGTCGCCAGCGCCCACTCCGCCGGCGGGACGGCTCTCAGCAGCGGGGTCACCGGCGCGGAATCGGGTCGAGGCCCAGCATGCGCCGGGCCTGCCAGAGGTGCTCGAGGTCGTGCTTGTACAGGTCGCGTACCAGGTCGATGAGCGCGACCTCACCCCGGTAGGGGTGCATGGCCGTCCGCTCCCACTCCGTCCGAGAGAGCCCCCAGAGCGAGTACGAGGTGTCCTGGCGCGCATGGGAGAAGCCGGAGATTGCCTCGTCGATGCTCACGTACTGGTAGTCCTCGGGAAAGGGGATGTTGTCGAGGTCGATGTTGCGGATGGGCGCGAAGGGCCGCCGCAGGATCGTTTCGAACTGCTGGGTCGTTTCCCGCTCCACCTCGCGCAGGTGGAACGCGATGGCGAGCAGACACCACCCCTCATCCTGCCCCTCTCCCGGCTCTCGGGCCTGCCGCTCGCTCGTCGACCAGAGCAGACCGCGCAGCTCACCCGCCGCTTCTCCCAGCGCCTTCAGGAGAAACCGGTCACTGCTGGTGGGGGCTTCCTGCATGGGCCCATTCTACGAACCCTGCCAACCCCACCGGCGACTCAGGTGATTACGAGGGGAACGGCCTGGCGACAGAGGTCGCAGGAGTCCGGATCCCACGACGCCACCTCGACGCTCAGGCAGGCGTGAAGCGGCGCCCCGAAGTCCGGCGAGGCGCCCCGACTGACCATCACCGCTACCCCCACGAGCTCGGCGCCCCGCTCCCGCACGGCGTCGACCGTGTCGCGAACGCTGCCCCCCGTGGTCAGCACGTCGTCGACCACGAGGACGCGGTCGCCGGGGCCCAGCTCGAACCCGCGCCGGAATTCGCGCCCCCCGCCCTCGTCCTTGCGCTCCGCGATGATCGCCTTCAGACCCATCCGCCGGGCCACTTCGAACGCGAGGATGACCCCGCCCGTCGTCGGTCCGGCCACGACGTTCGCCCCCGCGTGCGCGAACCGCTCCGCCATCTCCGCGCAGAGCTCGCCCGTCACGTCGGGCCACTGCAGGATGCGGAACTTCTCGATGTAGGTGTCGGCGTGCCGGCCGCTCGAGAGCTGGAAGTGCCCCTGCAGCATTGCGCCGCGCTCTTCGAGCTGCTCGCGAAGTGTGTCGCTCACGGTTCCGATGGCTCCGCTGGTTCGTCTGGCTCCGCCGGTTGCGACGGAGTCGACACTGCCGTCCCCGTCAGTTCCGCGCCGCCGTTCGGCGCCAGACCGAAGGAATCGAACGGCCAGTAGCGGAGGAGCGCCTTGCCCACGATGCGTTCTCGTGGCACCAACCCGATCCGCCCGCTACGGCTGTCCTGGCTGCTGTTTCGGTTGTCCCCCAGCACGTAGTAGTGCCGAGCCGGAATCAGGATCTCGGGGCGCGTGTCGCTCCAGGCCTCCGTGATGTACGGCTCGTTCAGCAGCTGCCCGTTGATGTACACCCTCCCTTGCACGATCTCGATGCGTTCTCCGGGCAACGCGATGACGCGTTTGATGAGGTCGTTCCCGGTTCCGGCCGAGCTCTCGAACACGATGATGTCGCCCCGCTCTGGCCCGCCGAACACCTGCCGCACATCTCCGTCCTCGGCATCGACGAACGGGATGAAGTCCGTCAACCGGTCCATGTTGACCTCGGCGTAGCCCAGCTTGTTGACGAGGATGTGCTGGCCGTGGTCGAGGGTGGGGAACATCGAGTACCCCTCGACGAGGTAGTTCTGCAGGCTCGCTCGCACCGCCAGGAACACGAGCAGCGCCAGCAGGGCCGTCTCGATGATCTCCCGGATCAGCCTGCGGCTGCGGTCGGGCTTCTCCGCCACCGCCTTCACGGCCACTCCCTCCGTCCACGAGGGCACCAGGAACGCCTCCGCCTCCAACGCCGGAAGCTCGCCGGTCGCCGGTTCCCGGCCCGAGGCGGAGCGCGCTTCTGCAACGGGTGGCATCACGCCGCCGCCGATGATCGGCGCGGCCTCGTCGCTCAAGCTGGTTTCCTCCGGCTCCGAGCCAGGGGCGGATTCGTCGTCAGAAGGCACACACCGAGCCTATCACTTGTCCTTACGAACAGGTCGCGCGTCTCTTGCTCGTCACCTACGCTCGATGTAGCTCGCAACGAACGCGAACCCTGGAGGCCCGGATGACTCGCTCCCGCACGATCGCCGCCCTCGTGGCTGTGGCGGCGCTTCTCGTACTGGCCTCGGCCTGCTTCGAGACGTCCGTCGAAGATGGCATCGACGACTCCCGCTCCATCAGCGTAACTGGCACCGGCGAGATCCGCGCCGAGCCCGACATCGCAACCGTAAACACCGGTGTCGAGGTCCGTGCCGACACCGTTGCGGCAGCCCGCGCGGGCGCGGCCGAGGCCTCCAACGCGATCATTGCCGCCCTCCGCGCTCACGGTGTCGAGGAAAGCGACGTTCGCACCGTCGACTTCTACGTCTACCCCGAGTACGACTATCGCGACGAGACTCCCCGGGTGAACGGCTACGTCTTCTCGAACACCGTGCAGGTGACCGTGCGCGATGTCGAGGGCATCGGCGAGCTTATCGATGCCATCGCCGTCGCCGGTGGCGATGCCGTCCGCTTTGGCGGCATCTCCTTCGCTCACGCCGATCCCGGAGCCCTCGCCGAGGAAGCACGCGAGCTTGCCGTCGCCGATGCACGAGCCAAAGCGGAGCAACTCGCCGAGCTCACGGGCGTCACCCTCGGCTCGATCATCACCGTCACCGAGACGAGCTGGGCCGCTCCGCTGGTGGGGCTGGGGCCGCGTGCCGAGTTTGCCGCTGACGACAGCTTCGGCACCTCGATCCAGCCCGGCACGTCGGCGGTTACGGTCACCGTGCAGGCGGCCTGGGAGATCGAGGACGAGGACGACTAGCCTGCTAGCTGTCCAGCTTCCCCGTGCGTTCCAGGATCATGTAGCGGCCGAGCCCCTTCATGAAGTGCTGGTGGATCGTGGGGTAGCGCACGCGCAACTCGTTCTGGAACTGGTTCATGGGGTACCGGCGACGGTGGTAGCCGGCGCCGTCGGGAATCGGCCCTACCTCGCTCGCCACTGCTACGTAGAGCGGCCTCAGGGACCGGAAGTGCGTTTCGTACTGCTCGTTGTAGCTCGTCGCCTCGCAGTCGAGATAGCCGAGTAGCAGGGTCTGCGAGATGGTGGCGCCGATCTGAACCTGCGCGGCCCGCGCGATGAACTCCTCGGGCGTCTCGCCCTCGCCGATCTCGCCCTCAACGACCCGCCAGCCGTCGCCGTCCTCGTCGGGCTCCGTCACGTAGCCGTAGTCGCCACGGACGACGCAGGCGTAGGCGAAGAGCGCGGGCCTGTCCTCGGGAAGCGCCTCCTCTTCCTCGACGTACACCGAGCGCCAGTCGCGCCCGAGGATGATTTCGGTCTTCCCGTGGAAGTGGACCTCCGGGATCGGGATCTTGGGCATGGGGATGTCGCCGAGTGGCATCGCTACGTCTTCCTCCGCCGGTAGAGCGGCCTCTGCGCGACCAGTGCGCGCGCTCCGCCTACCGAAATCGCTGTACCTAGATGGCTCCGGTTCCGATTGAGTATTGCCAGTCCTGCGGCAGCGTCAAGCGCAAATGAGAACGCGCAGCTGCGAAGCTCCCCCACGACCTGCTCGTCCGCCAGTGCTGGCGTCCCCACGGGCGGCGCCTCTGATCCCTCGAACAGGAGCGCGCTGAGCACGCGCGTGGGCTCCTCTGTAGGGAGTCCGAGCACCTCGCTCAGCCCCGCCTCCGCCGGCGTGAGCCCCGTCTCCAGGTCCGGCGTGAAGGCGGGCACGCCCGCCTCGATGCGCGCGATCTCCTGCGCCCCCGCGCCCGCCAGCCCCACCCCCGACCCCTGCAGCAGTCCCAGCAGGTGCTCGGCCACGGGCGGCGCCACCATGAACTCGAAGCCGTCCTCGCCCACGCTGCTCGTGCGGACCCCCAGCGCCCGGTACCCGTGGAACTCGAAGGGGGATGCATGCATCGAGGGCAGCCGCGGCGGAAGGTCTTCGTTCACGTGTCGGGCGGCCGCCTCCGCCGCCCCTGGCCCCGCTATCCCCACCAGGCAGGTGGTCGCCGTCCGGTCCTGGATGGCGACGTCGTACCCCTCTCCCACCGCGTCCTCCAGCATCGCCATCGTCGTGGCGCCCCTGCGCGGCTCCCCCATGACGATGTAGGCGATGCCCCCCGTCCGTGCGACCAGCGCCAGGTCGGCGATGCGCCCGCGCGAGTCGAGCGCCGCCGCCCGCACCGCCCGCCCCTCCTCCAGTTCCCCGGCAGCGTCTCCGAAGACCATCCCCAGCACCGTCCCCGCGTCTGTGCCGCTCACAAGCAGCCGCGTCCGGTCTGAGCGGTCGAAGGCGACGGCGTTCGACCGCAGCCGTGCGTACTCGTCCTCGCTGTCGCCGTAGCTCTCGGGGAGCCGCCAACCGCCACGCATCCGGAACGTCGCGCCCAGCGCCTCGTGGACCGCGTGCAGGGCCAGCCGGTTGATGCCTGCTTCCGTCACTCCTCGACGAAGCGCCGTCGCCCGTCGACCTCGGTCAGGCGCCCCACCCCCGGAAACGCGTTGTGCACGCAGACCAACAGCGCGTTCTCGCGAACGGCGCGCTCCATCAGGCGCTTCTTCGTCTCCAGCGAGACCACGGGCAGGATGTCGAACGCCGCGATCCATGCCGGGCGCTCTGCCTGGACGGCGTGGTGCACGAGGTCGCCTGTATAGATGGCCGTTTCCCCGCCCGAACTCAGCACGACCGAGGCGTGGTCGGCGGTGTGTCCGGGCGTCGGCAGGAAGGTGATGCCCGGCAGGATCTCCCGCTCGCCGCCCACCAGCTCGAGCTGGCCCGTCCGCTCCAGCGGCTCGAAGTTCGGGGCCAGGTACGTCGCCCGCGTCCGGTCGTTCGGGTGCATCGCCGCCTCGTACTCGCCCTCCTGGATGAAATAGCGTGCGTTCGGGAACGTCGGCGTCACTTCCCCGTCCCGTTCGAGCGTGTTCCAGCCGCAGTGATCGGTATGCAGGTGGGTGTTGACGACGTGGGTCACGTCGCCGGGCCCGACGCCGATCGCCGCCAGCTCGTCGAGCAGCATGCCGTACTCGCCCGGCCAGATGCGCTCCCGCTCCCGCTCCGTGTACTTCGTCCCCATACCCGTCTCGACCAGCACGACGTTGTCGCCCCGGCGCACGAGCATGCAGTTCAGCGCCAGCGGGATGCGGTGCTGCTCATCGATGTTCTCGCTGCCGACCACGGGCTCCCAGAGGATGCGCGGCACCAGCCCGAATATCGCTCCGCCATCGAGCTTGATGTGCCCGTCGGAGACGACCGCGATGTCGAATTCGCCTGTTCGGTAGGTCGCCGCCATGGCGCAACAGTACGGATCGCCACCCGTGCGCGCCAGAAGGCGCGGCCGCTAGTCCTCGGCCGCCGACTCCACTGCCGTCTCGAAGGCCGCAATCGCGACCTCGATCTGATCGTCCTCCGGAACCCGCGTCGTCAGCGCCTGCAGCGCAATGTTCGGCGTGAACATCGCCCGTACAAGCGCGTTCGACTCGTAGCGCGCCCCGAAGCGCAGCACCTCGTAGCTGACCCCGGCGATCGGCGGCAGCAACACCACCCGCGAGAGGATGCGGACGACGATGCCCTGGTCCACCAGCAGGTCGAACGCGAGGAACGCCGCCAGCGCGATCATGATCACGACCACGAGAAAGCTGGTCCCGCAGCGCGTGTGCTCCTTCGGGAATCGGCGGACGTCCGCCACCTGCAGCGGTCGCGAAGCCTCGTAGGCGTGGATCGTCATGTGCTCGGCGCCGTGGTACTGGAATACCCGCCGGATGTCGGGCATCAGCCCGATCAGGGCGATGTAGGCCACGAAGAGCACGAGCCGCACCGCTGCCTCGATCGCGACCACTCCCGCCCGCGCGATCCCCTGCGATTCGAGGAAGTTCGCCAGCAGCACCGGCCCCACGAAAAAGATGGCGATCGCGAAGATGATCCCGATCGCCATCGAGAACCACATCGCCGCGTCGGTGAACGGCTCATCTTCGTCCTGGAGCGGCGCCGCGCCAGCCGCCTCCCCGTCGTCCTCAGCCGGCTCGTCGAGGGCAATGCGCGAGGAATAGTTGATGGCGCGCAGCCCCAGCGAGAGTGTCTCCCACAGCACGACCGCCCCGCGCACCAGCGGGATCTGGCGCAGCCGTCCCGTCGTGAAGCCGGTCAGCTCCTCCGAGTGACGCACGATCTCGCCGCTGGGGTGGCGAACGGCCACGGCCATGTGCCGCGGCGCGCGGATCATCACGCCCTCGATCACGGCCTGGCCGCCGTAGTACACGTCCGGACGCTGAGGGGCGGCAGTCATGGGGCCATCAGCCTCTGCCTCGGGTCGGATCGGTTGCAGCGCGTGGCCGCATCACTCCGGCCCGGTGGGGAGGTGCCGCTCTACGAGGGGTCGCCGAGCGAATAGCGGCGCTGGAAGCGCTCAACCCGGCCCGCCGTATCGACGATCCGCTGCTCGCCCGTGAAGAACGGGTGGCACTCGCTGCACACGTCGATGTGCATCTGGTCCTTGGTGGCCCGCGTTTCGATGCGGTGGCCGCACGAACAGGTGATGACGGCGTCGACGTACTCGGGATGAATCTCGGACTTCACCGCGCTACTCCTGGCCCGCCGGCACGAGCACGCTCACGCGCTTGCGGCGTCCCTTGGCGTGGGGGCTGAACTTCACCGTGCCCTCCACCTTCGCGTAGATGGTGTGGTCACGGCCCAGTCCCACGTTCTCGCCGGGATGGAAGCGGGTGCCGCGCTGCCGCAGGATGATCGTCCCCGGCGTCACGTACTCGCCGTCGTAGCGCTTCACGCCCAGCCGCTGGCTGTTGCTGTCGCGGCCGTTCTTGGTGCTGCCCAGGCCCTTCTTGTGCGCCATGGCCTACCCCTTCGTGATCGACTCGACGACGAGCCGAGTGACCGGCTGCCGGTGCCCGAGCGTGCGCCGGTAGCGCACCTTGTTCTTGTACTTCATGAAGCGCAGCTTTGGGCCCTTGCCGTGCTGCGCGATGCGTGCCCGCAGCGAGGCCCCGGGAACCGTTGGCTCGCCGACCTCGACGTCCATGCCGTCGATCAGCAGCAGCACGTCGAAGTCGATCGTGTCGCCGGGCTCGCCATCAAGGGTGCCCACGTCGAACTCCTGCCCTTCCGTGAGCATGAATTGATGTCCGCCGGCTCGCACGATCGCCTGCACTGGTTGCTCCGCTTGCTCCCGCTCTGACGGGGGAAAGTTCAGTCTAGGAAGGCCCCCCGTAGGGTCAACGCCGACCTACCCCTCCGACGCGATGATGCAGTCCACGCACAGCTCGCTGTCGGCGCCCTCATCGAGTTCCGCACCGCAGGCGGTGCACCGTTGCGGTTCGTCATCGCCCATGTGCCCCGGCGTCCCGCGCTGAGGTGGCTACTTGCCGCCGCCGTCGGTCGTTGCCTGCGCGCCGCCCTCCCATGCCAGTCCCGGCTTGGGCGCCGGCTGGAACGTGGGCGTGTCCGCGGGTTCCTCGTCGAGGGACTCCGCGGGCGGCTCGTCCTTCTTCTCAAGATCGGGCGGTGGCCAGGGAGCGCTCGGGTCGCTCTCGAGCAGACGCGTCAGCTCCTCGCCCTCCAGCGTCTCGACGTCGAGCAGGACGGTTGCAAGCTTCTCCAGCACGTCCCGCTTCTCGCGCAGGATGTCGCGTGCTCGCGCCTGCGCTTCCTCGATGATGCGCCGCACCTCGTCGTCGATCTCCTCGGCGACCTTCTCCGAGTAGTTCCGCGTCTCCGAGATCTCGCGGCCCAGGAAGACCAGGTCGTCGCTGCGCCCGAAGGTGCGCGGGCCGAGCCGCTCGCTCATCCCCCAGCGCGTCACCATCGAGCGGGCGATGCGCGTCACCTGCTCCAGGTCGTTCGAGGGCCCCGTCGAGGCCTCCCCGTAGATGAGCTCCTCGGCTGCGTGCCCTCCCAGGGCCGTGCAGAGCTGGTCCTTGAACATGTCGCGCGTGCGGTAGTGCGTTTCCTCGTCGGGCAGGAAGCGGGTGTACCCGCCCGCCATGCCCCGCGAAACGATGGTGACCTTGTGGGGCGGGTCGTGCTTGTCCAGGAAGTGCGCGATCACCGTGTGGCCGCCCTCGTGGTAGGCCGTCAGCTGCTTCTCGTGCTGGCTCATCACGCGGCTCTTGCGCTCCGGACCCGCGATCACGCGGTCCACCGCCTCCTCGAACTCCTCCATCGCAATCGTCTTGCGATTGCGCCGCGCCGCCAGGATCGCCGCCTCGTTCACCAGGTTCGCCAGGTCGGCCCCGCTGAAGCCCGGCGTCGACTTCGCCAGCGTCGCCGGCTCCACGTCGTCGCTGATCGGCTTGCCCTTCAGGTGGACGCCCAGGATCGCCTCGCGCCCCTTCACGTCCGGTGAGTCCAGCACGACCTTGCGATCGAACCGCCCCGGCCGCAGCAGCGCCGGGTCGAGGATGTCGGGCCGGTTCGTGGCCGCGACCACGATCACGTTCGTACCGGTATCAAACCCGTCCATCTCGACGAGAATCTGGTTCAGCGTCTGCTCGCGCTCGTCGTGACTGCCGCCCAGCCCCGCCCCGCGCTGGCGCCCGACCGCGTCGATCTCGTCGACGAACACGATGCAGGGCGCGTTCTTCTTCGCCTGCTCGAAGAGGTCGCGCACGCGGCTCGCGCCCACGCCCACGAACATCTCCACGAACTCCGAACCCGAGATGCTGAAGAACGGCACGCCCGCCTCGCCCGCGACCGCGCGCGAAAGCAGCGTCTTGCCCGTGCCCGGCGGGCCGACGAGCAGCACACCCTTGGGGATGCGCGCGCCCAGCGCCGCGAACTTCTCCGGGTACTTCAGGAACTCGACAACCTCGACGAGCTCCTCCTTCGCCTCATCCGCGCCCGCCACGTCCATGAACGTGACCGTCACCTTGGCGCCCGTGAAGAGCCGCGCGCGGCTCTTGCCGAAGCTCATCGCCTGCGAGTTCGAGCCCTGCGCCTGCCGCATGATCAGCAGCAGGAACGCGCCGAACAGCAGGAACGGGAAGAGGTTCAGCAGCAGACCCAGCCACGGCCCCAGTCCGCCGCTCTCCTTGAACTCGAGGTTGACGGCATTCAGCCGCCCAGGCGATGCGCCGCTCAGGGAGATGCCGCGGTCGCTCAGGAAGGTCGCGATGTCGGTGTTCTCCGCCACCTTCGATTTCTTCTCAAGGGGCTGACCATTGATGTGCTGGAAGTAGATCGCGTTGATATCCCGGCCGTCGACCTCAAGGGTCTCGATGAGGCCGCCCTCGATGTCCTGCACGACCTGCCCGAACGGCACCTCCTGCTTCGAGTCGCCACCCGAGAAGAAGGCGAAGCCGATCGCGATCGCGGCCACCACCACGAGGAGCCAGATGAAGCCGTTGCGCATCCAGCGTGAGTACAAATGGGAACTCCTGGCGGCAAGGAGCCGCTCAGAGGAAGGTGTTGCTTGCTCTCGAAATCGAGTATAGCAGAGCAACCGCCTTGGCCCGTAAGGCCCAGCGAAAGCCCCGCCGGTGGACCCTACCGGGCCTTGCGCGTCCCTTCCACCGACTTCCGCTAGACTCCCCAGCCATGAAACTTGCATTCGTCGGCGGGACGGGCCCCGAGGGCCTCGGGCTCGCCATCCGCTTCGCCGCCTCCGGCCACCACGTCGCCATCGGCTCCCGCTCCGCTGAACGGGGCGAGGAGGGAGCCGCCAAGATCGCCGAGGCCGTTCCTGGCGCCACCGTCAGTGGCGGCGAGAACGCCGCCACCGTCGCAGGCGCCGACGTCGTCTTCCTCACCTTTCCCTACAGCGGCCAGGGCCCGACCCTCGAGGCCATCGGCGGGGCCCTCGACGGAGCTATCGTCTGTGACGTCGTCGCCCCCCTTGAGTTCGTCCGCGGCACGGGCGCCGTCGCCCTCGACGTCGATGGCAACAGCGCCGCCGAGGAGGCCGCCGCCGCCCTCCCCAACGCCCGCGTCGTCTCCGCCTTCCAGAACATGAGCGCCGAGAAGCTCATGGAGCTCGACAAGCCTGTCGAGGCCGACGTCCTCGTCTGCGGCGACGACAAGGAGGCGAAGGCCGTCATCATGGCCCTGGCCGACGAGATCGACGGCGTCCGCGGCGTCGACGGCGGGGCTCTCAGCAACAGCCGCTACGTCGAGATGCTCACGTCCCTGCTCATCAACCTCAACCGCGTTCACAAGACGCAGACCAGCGTCCGCATCGCGGGCGTCTAGGGAGGACCGAGGTGGCCGTCTCCGTCATCGCCGTCGAGGGCCTTCCCGAGATCGCCGAGGGTGACGACCTCGCTGCGATGATCGTGGAGTCCGCCGCCGCCGGCGACGAACCCCTCGCGGACGGTGACGTCGTCATCGTTACCTCCAAGATCGTCTCCAAGTCGGAAGGGCGCACCGTCGACCTCGACACCGTCGAGCCCTCCCCCTTCGCCCGAGACTTCGCCGAGCGCTGGGAGAAGGAGCCCGGCGTCGTCGAGCTCGTCCTGCGGGAGTCGAAGCGTATCGTTCGCCAGGTCGGTCCCGTCCTCATCACCGAGACCCGCCACGGGTTCGTCTGCGCCAACAGCGGCGTCGACCAGTCCAGCTCCGGCGCGAAGGGACGCGCCGTCCTCCTCCCCGTCGACCCCGACGCCAGCGCCCGCGGCCTGCGCGCCCGCTTCCGGGAGCTCGGTCACGAAGTCGCCGTCATCATCTCCGATACCTTCGGCCGCCCCTGGCGCGAGGCCCAGGTCGACGTTGCCATCGGCATCGCCGGGATCAACCCCGTCATCAGCTACATCGGCGAGCACGACCCCCACGGCCACGAGTTCCTCGTCCAGGCTGTCTGCCGAGCGGACGAGCTGGCCAGCGCCGGCGAGCTCGTGAAGGGCAACCTCAGCCGCGTGCCCGTCGCCCTGATCCGCGGCTATCCCTGGGAGCCCGACGACACGGCCTCGATGACCGACATCATCCGCGAGGCCGAACGCGACCTCTTCCGCTGAGCCGGATGGTGGACGAGATCGAGGTCAAGCTGCTGCGCGAGGGAGCGCGGCTGCCCCAGAAGGCCAGCGAACACGCCTCCGGCTACGACCTCTACGCCTGCCTCCCCGACGGCCCCGTCGAGGTTGGGAACTTCCCCGTGCGCATCCCCACAGGGCTCGCCTTCGCCGTACCCCCTGGGCTCGACGCCCAGGTCCGAGGCCGCAGCGGCCTCGCTAGCAGGGGCGTTACGAAGCCTACCGGCACGCTTGATGCCGACTACCGAGGGGAAGTGTTCGTCACCCTGTACACAACTTCTCCCGACCTTACCTATGTCGTCGAGCACGGCGACCGTGTCGCCCAGCTCATCATCACGCGCCTCGCCGATGTCGAGTTCTCGCTCCGCGACGAACTCCCTGAGACCGAGCGCGGCGCCGGCGGCCACGGCAGCACCGGCCGCTAACGCCCGCCGTTGGCCGTAGGCGGCGTGTGTCCTACCGTATGCCTTCACGCCTTCCCCCGGGGACGCACCCATGTCGTACGAACTCGATGCCCTGACCGACGCCACGCCCCGCGACGACCTGCCCGACTTCGGCAGCGGCGATACCGTGCGCGTCCACGCCAAGGTCGTCGAGGGCAACAAGGAGCGTATCCAGGTCTTCGCCGGCGTCGTCATCCGCAAGCGGCGCAAGGGCATGGCCTCGAACTTCACCGTCCGCAAGATCGCCAGCGGCGTCGGCGTTGAGCGCACCTTCCCCCTCTACAGCCCCCGCCTCGACAAGATCGAGGTCGTGCGCCGTGGCAAGGTCCGCCGCAAGAACCTCTCCTACCTCCGCGGCCTCACCGGTCGAGCGGCCCGCATCAAGGAACGCCGCTAGCCCACCGCCAACGGGAGGCCGGGGAAATTCCCCGGCCACTGCGCTAGGCTCCCGCAATGGTTCGCCTGTATATCTTGCTCGCCGTCCTCGTCGCGACTCCAGCGGTGGCTGCCGTATCCGTAGTCAGCGCTGACGAAGAGACTGAGAACTCGGGTTTCGTCAGCGTCGATGTGCGCGTGTGGCAGGACGTCAGGGACGATCACGCCCTCTACATCAGCGCTCGTGCTGCTGGCGGCTCCTGGCGGACGCTCGGGACGATCCCCCTCCCTCTCGACGATGGTCATAGTGCTAGCGGACGCCTTCGCTATGGCGACATCAGCATTGCGGTGCCCGCGGTGGACCGTTTCGCCGGCGTCGATGTTCGAGTCTGGCAGGACGTCAACTATGGCAATGCCATCTACATCGGCGCCCGCCTAGCTGGGGTCCCGTGGGATACGCTCGGGACGATCCCTCTCCCGCTCGCTGATGGCCACAGTAGCAGCGGGCGCTTTCGCTATGGAGACGTCACGCTCTCCGTCCCCTGGCTCGTCAGCATCGAAGGCACGGTGACTGACCTGGAAGGAAGGCCCCGGGAAGGCATTGCCCTGGAGGCCTTTCCGGCCAGCACTTCGGACTTTCGTGTTGGACTCGGAGCCGCCCGAAGCACGACAAGCAACGATGGGAGTTTCTCGTTCTCTGTTCCCGCAGACTCGTACTACCTAAGGCTGGTGGGCACCGGAGCCCGCTTCCCGTCGTACTTGGGGAGTGAAGGGCAGTTCGCGGAGGTTCCCGAAAGCTTGAAGCCACTTGAGGTGGGTGCCGACATCACAGGACTTGTGCTCACATACGGGGTGATCAGCGGCTCGGTTCGTGGCATCTGGCAGGTGTCAGAGGACTTGCATGTCCGGCTCGGGGAACCGGCCAGAAATACGGGCTATTTCGAACCGCTCCGGGGCGCATTCGCGTACATCCGTGCCCCCGGTACCTACCTGTTGACGATTGTCTGCCATGTCACCGACACGCTCGGCTGGTATGGCGGTGAAACCGGCTTCGTGACGGAACGCGCCGGCGCCACTCCCATTGTCCTTGAGGCCGCTGACGTCGTCGGTCTCGTCATCGACCTCCCTGAGGACCGGCCGTCCTGTCCCTAGCCGCCCCCTACGCCTCCACCGCCGCCACCAGTTCGTACAGCGGCTGGCCGCCCTCCACCACCTCCACCTCGACATCCTCGAAGGCCGCCTCGATGCGCTCCGCGAGCTCGTCCCGCGATCCCTCGAACCCCTCCCCCACGTAGACCGTCACGATGGCGGCGTCTGCCGCCTCCGCCTCCGCCAGCCCCGCCAGCAGCCCCTCCACCGGGTCGTCCGTGCCCCCGATGAGCGTCCCGTCGACGAGCGTGATCGCCTCCCCTTCTTGCACGTCCACCCCGTCCGCGGTGCGATCGGCCGCCGCCCGCGTCACCTCGACCGAGCGCGTGGCTTCGAGCGCCTCCGTCAGCGCCTCCGTGTTCTCCTCCGGCGTCGAGAGCGCGTTGAACGCGATCGCCGCCGCCGCGCCCTGTCCCAGCGAGATCGAGGGGGCCACGTGCAGGTTGCAGCGCGCCAGCTCGACAGCCTGCTCCGCCGCCGGAATCGCGTTCTTGTGGTTGGGGAGCACGATCACGTCCGCCGGGCCGAGCGCGTCCGCCGCCTGTGCGATGTCGCCCGCCGCCGGCTTTACGATCGCCTCCAGCCGGTGGATGCTCGCGCCCAGGCTCAGGAACACCTCGTCGAACCCGGCGCTGCTGCTCAGCGCCAGCAGTCCCACCTTCTGCCCCGCGCCGCTTCCCTCCTCCCGGAAGCGCACATGCTGAGCGCTCATGTCCTCGAACTTGGGCCGCGTCAGCTCCCCGAACGTCCCCGCCTCCTCCAGCAACCGCTCCGGCTCGTTCGTGTGCACGTGGACCCGCAACGCCTGCTCGTCCCCCACGATCACCACCGACCCGTACCCCTCCCCCTCCGTGTGCCGCCGCAACCCCTCGACATCGACCTCGCGCTCGCCCGGAACCAGCACGAACTCCGTGCAGTATCCGAACCCGTCGTCGATGTGACCCGGCAGCATCGCCAGCGGCTTGTCCGGGATTGCGACCGGCGGCGGGAGCTCGCCCCGCAACGCCGCCACCAACCCCCGCAGGATGACGCAGACCCCCTCGCCCCCCGCGTCCGTGACCCCCGCCTCGCGCAGGGCCGGGAGCTGGTCGATCGTCTCCGCCTCCGCCCGCTCCGCCTCCGCCAGGGCAGCCTCCAGCACCACCAGCACCCCATCCCGGGCGCGTGGCTCCGCCCCCGTCGCCGCCGCCCGCAGGACCGTGAGCATCGTCCCCTCCACCGGCTCCGAGACGGCCGTGTAGGCCGCCGCCGCCGCCGCCCGCAGCCCCTCGGCGAGCACCTCGCCGCCCAGGTCCTCGACCTCCCCCACGCCCTTCGCCAGCCCCAGCAACGACTGCGAGAGGATGACGCCCGAGTTCCCCCGCCCGCCGTAGAGAGCGCCCCGCGCGAACGTCGCCAGCACTTGCCCTGCCGCCAGCGGCTCTTCCAGTGCGAGCATGTGGTCGCACGCCTCCCGCAGCGTCGCCGCCATGTTCGAGCCCGTATCGCCGTCCGGAACGGGGTAGACGTTGATGGCGTCGACGGCCTTCGCCGACGCCGTCAGGTAGTCCGACGCAGAGGTGATCGCGGCCCGCAACTCCGTCCCGCTCAGCGTCTCGCCGCTCATGCTGTCCCCCTCCCGAGTCTCGGATGGCTGCTAGAGGGAACCGGTGCTAGCATCGGTTCCCAGCCTTCCAGGGGAGCGACCTCCATGGCCAGCGGTGCCTGCGACACTTGCGACAAGAAGACCACCTTCGGCCGCCACATCCGCCACCGCCACGGCGGGCGCTGGGAGCGCAAGGCGCCCTCGAAGCCGCGCATGCTCCGTCCCAACGTGAACAAGCAACGCGTCTTCATCGATGGTTCCTGGAAACGCCTGAACATCTGCGCCCGCTGCCTCCGCACGCTCTCCAAGAGCGCCTAGCTCCCGGCGGCCAGCGCCGCCCGCAGCGACGCAAGATTCTCCGCCACGCTCGCCCGATCGTTGTAGACGCTGCTCCCGCAGACGAGCGCGTCCGCGCCCGCCGCCGCGCAGGTGGCCGCGTTCTCGACCTTCACGCCCCCGTCGATCTCGATGCGCGCGTCGTGACCCCCTTCATCGAGCAGCGAGCGCAGGCGGGACACTTTCTCCAGCTGCGCGGGCATTAGCGTCTGCCCGCCCCAGCCGGGGTTGATCGTCATCACCATCACCTGGTCGGCGTCCGGCAGGGACTCCTCAATCGCCGCCAGCGGCGTGCCCGGGTTCAGGCAGACCCCCGCCTCCGCCCCGCCCTTCCGGATCAGGTCGAGCACGCGGTTGATGTGGTCGGTCGCCTCCACATGCACGTTCACCGTGGCCGCAACCGCGGTGTAGAACCCCACCTGCCGCTCCGGTTCGGCCACCATCAGGTGGATGTCGAAGGGCAGCGAGGTTGCCTTTCGCAGCGCCTCGACGAGCGCATGGCCGAAGGTGATGTTGGGCACGAAGCGGCCGTCCATCACGTCCAGGTGGAGGATGTCCGCCCCGCCTTCCTCCGCCGCCCGCACCTCATCTGCAAGCCGCCCGAAGTCCGCCGTCAGGATCGAGGGGGCGAGTTGCACGCTACGCATGGCTGGATTGTATGCGCTCGGCAGCGCCCGCCGTATACTTCACGTGCGTAGGGGGTTGATCCTTATGCCTGTACAGGTCGTCACCGATTCCACCAGCGATATCAGCCCTCCGGAAGCCGAGGAGCTCGGCGTCAAGGTCGTCCCCGCCCTCGTGGCCTTTGGCGACGATGTGTACCGCGATCGCGTCGACATCACCCCCACCGAGTTCTACGAACGCCTGACGACCGCGCGCGAATTCCCCAAGACGAGTCAGCCCAGCGTCGAGGCCTTCGCCTCCGTCTACCGCGAGGTCGCCGCCGAAGGGAACGACATCGCCTCCATTCACGTGTCCTCCAAGCTCTCCGGCACGCTCAACTCCGCCTCCATCGCCAGCGAGACGAGCGAGCTGGAGACGCGCATCGAGCTCCTCGATTCCTACACCGCCGGTGTCGGCCTGCGCGCCGTCGTCGAGGCCGCGGCTGAGCGCGCCCGCGAAGGCGCGCCGCTCGAGGAAGTGACCGCGGCCGCCCGCAGCGTCATGGATCGCGCCCATGTCGTTGTCACACTCGACACCCTTGAGTACCTGCAGAAGGGCGGCCGCATCGGCCGCGCCGGCGCCCTCGTCGGCACCGCCCTCCGAATCAAGCCGCTCATCCATATCGATGGCGGCGAGGTGGCCCCCTTCGACCGCGTGCGCACCCGTTCCAAGGCCCTGAAGCGCCTCGAGGAGGTCACGCTGGAGGACAAGACCCTGGAGCGGCTCTTCGTCATCTATTCGGACAACGACGCCAGCGCCAGGCAGCTCGTTGAGGACGTGACGCCGCAGCTTCCGCACACCCGCATCGAGGTCATCCAGACCGGACCCACCGTCGGCGCTTACCTCGGTCCCAACGCCCTCGGCATCTGCGCGGTGCGGCGGAGCCCGTAGGGTTGGCCGCCACCCCGTCTCCACCTTCTCCCGCCACCGAGCTTTCCCGTCTCCGGGCCGTTTTCGAACGCGAGCTTGAGCAGGGCGCGGCGAACAGCGAGATCACCGGCGGCCTCGACACACTCCTTATCCGCATGGTCGATAACGGCGTCATTGCCCGCGGCCATCCCCTCCATGAACGCATACGCGGCCTCCAGCGGGGCGGCGGCTACCGCGGTCTGACTCCCGAGGGACGCCGCAAGTGGCTGGAGCGAGCCATCCCCGCCGCCGGTCCCGACGCTCGCGATGATGTCCCGGCGCCCGCCGCGAGCGGGCGGAAACGTCCCCTCGCCCCCGACGACCCTGTGACCCGCCTCCCCGGCATCGGCAAGGGCGCCGCCGAGCGCTTCGAGAAGCTCGGCGTAACGACCGCCGGCGACGCCGCTCTCTTCTTCCCCCGCCGCTTCCGCGACTTCACCGATGTCCGCCGCATTTCCGACCTCGAGCCCGACGGCCTCCCCAAGACCGTCGTGGGCACGATCCTCAAGTCCGGCCAGCTCCGCTACGGCAGGCGTGTCCGCGGCAGCGAGGCGGTCATCACCGACGGCTCCGGCTCCCTCCGCCTCGTCTGGTTCAACATGCCCTGGGTACATCGCGGGTTGAAGGAAGGCGAGGAGCTCGCCGTATCCGGCACCGTCACCGTCTACCGGGGACGCATGCAGATGGCGAACCCGCCCGAGTACGAGCCCTTCGACTCGAACCTCATGCGCCCCGGCCGCCTCCTCCCCACCTATCCCGGCACGCAGGGACTCGGCCAGCGCACTATCCGTCGCGCTGTCGGCCATGCCGTCGAAGAGCTCGCCGACCGCCTGCCCGACCCCGTCCCCGGCTGGCTCGCCAAGGAAGAGGGCCTCGTGCCCTTCGGCGACTGCGTCCGCGCCTATCACACGCCCGAGACACTGCGTGACGTTGAAACCACCCGCCAGCGCCTCGCTCTGGGCGAGTTCCTTGCCATCCAGGTGGCCGTGCTCCAGCGGCGAGCCGCCTGGCAGCACGACCAGCACGCCCCCGAGCTCGACTTCGGCGCCCACCTCGACGGCTACCTCGACTCGCTCCCCTTCCGCCTCACCACGCCCCAGCGCCATGCCCTCGACGAGATCCTCGCCGACATCGCGAACACGGCCCCCATGCTGCGGCTGCTCCAGGGCGATGTCGGCAGTGGCAAGACCGTCGTCGCCTTTGCCGCCATGCTCGCCGCCGTCGCCGCCGGACGGCAGGCGGCCCTCATGGCGCCCACCGAAATCCTCGCCGAGCAGCACTACCGCTCCCTCACGACCCTGCTCGGTGGTGGTGAATCCGCCTTCGAGGGCATGTTCGCGCCCGACTGGCTCGACCAGCGCCCCCTCCGCGCCGCCCTGTTGACTGGCTCCCGCACCGCAGCCGAGAAGAAGCGCGTCCGCGAGGCCGCCGCGCACGGCGGCGCTGACATCGTGATCGGCACCCACGCCATCATCGAGGAGGCGGTCGAGCTCCCCCGCCTCGCCCTCGCCATCGTCGACGAGCAGCACCGTTTCGGCGTCGATCAGCGCGCCCGCCTCCGCCAGAAGGGCGCAAATCCTCACCTCCTCGTCATGACTGCCACCCCCATCCCCCGCACCCTCGCCCTGACCGTGTATGGCGACCTCGAAGTCTCGACCATCGACGAGCTCCCTCCGGGGCGCCTCCCCGTGACCACCTCCTGGGTCGAGCCGGGCGAGCGGGAAGAGGCGTACGACTTCCTCCGCGAGCGCCTCGATGCGAAGGAGCAGGCGTTCGTGATTTGCCCCCTCGTCGATGAGTCCGAGGTGCTCGATGTGCGTTCCGCCGAGGAGGAGTTCGAGCGGCTGCGGAGCGGCCCCCTCGCTGCCTACCGCCTGGACCTGCTGCACGGACGCATGTCGGGCCGCCAGAAGGATGAGGTCATGGGCCGCTTCGGTTCGGGAGAGACCGACGTGCTCGTCTCGACCAGCGTTGTCGAGGTCGGTATCGACGTCCCCAACGCGACCACGATCGTCATCGAGGGCGCCGAGCGCTTCGGCCTCAGCCAACTCCACCAATTCCGCGGCCGCGTCGGGCGCTCCGACCGCCAGGGCTACTGCCTCCTCTTCAGCAGCGATGAGGACCCCAACCCGGACGCGCAAAACCGCCTCCGCGCGATGGAACGCACGACCGATGGCTTCGAGCTCGCCGAGGTCGACCTGGAGATGCGCGGCGAGGGCGAGGCCTGGGGAATGGCCCAGAGCGGCGGCAACGGCATGCTCCGTGTCGCCCGCGTCACCGACCGCGACCTGCTGACGGACGCCCGCGAGATGGCGCGCCGCATCCTCGCCCGCGACCCGCTCCTGCAGAAGCCCGAGCATCGCGGCGTCGCCATGAACGCCAGGCCTTTCCTCGAAACCGCCACCGAGGCCAACTGACCCTAGGCCGGCCGCCCCTCCCGGAAGGCCACCGTCAGCCGGGCCTTGTCCTCGGGTGGCAGGTACTTCACCGCCTCCCGGAAGGTCACGCCCGAGGCGCGACCGGTGCGCGGCGCCAGCCACTCCACCACCAGATCCGGACGCTGCTTGCTGACCTCGCGGAGCACCCACCCGATTACCTTGCGGATGAAGAACTCGCGCTCGTCCAGCATGGCGTCGGCGTAGCCCGCGAACCGCTCGAAGTCGCCGCCGCCCCGCCGTAGCGCGGGCAGCAGGGCCAGCATCGCCTGGCGCCGCACCCAGAAGTCCTCGTCCTCCGCCCAGCGGTCCAGCGTCGCGACCAGCTCCGGATAGCGTTCGACCAGAGGCCCGAGCACGCTGATCGAGAGAGTGTCGAGCAGCGCCCACGTCTGCGCCTCGCGCACGAACCGCTCCAGCGTCCGAAAGTCCCCGGCTTCCAGCAGCTTGATGCCTAGCCGCAGCGCATCAATCGCCGCCAGACGCAGGTCGTACACGCCCGCGTCCCACAGGCGTTCGGCCAGCGCGACCAGCTCGCCGCGTTCGGTCACCGGGTGCGCCCGCAGCGCCGCCTTCGTCGTGCTGCGAACCACCGGTACCCGGGTCCCGAGGTACTCCAGCTTGATGTGCGGTCCCGGCGGATCGGGGATGTGCTTCTCACGGTCCGCCTGCTGCCCGAGCCCGACTCGACGGTTGCCCTGTGCTCGCAGCTCCCGCTCGATCTCCGCCGCAATTGCCTCGATCGACATGCCCTTTACCTGCGCTTCCGGGGTGCACGCGGCCTGCCCACCGCTGCGCTACGATCGAGACCATGCAGGTATTCGGTGCCGTCGAACAGGACGGTCACGAGCGCATCCTCTTCGCCCAGGATGCCGAGTCGGGTCTGAAGGCCATCATCGCCGTCCACTCTACCGTCCTCGGGCCGGCGCTCGGGGGCACGCGTTTCTACCCCTACGAGTGCGAGGAGGATGCCCTCGCCGATGCGCTCCGCCTCTCCCGCGCCATGACCCGCAAGAACGCCGCCGCCGGGCTCGACCACGGTGGCGGGAAGGGCGTCATCATCGGCGACCCGCGCACGGTGAAGTCCGAGCGCCTCCTGCGCGCTTACGGCCGCGCTGTCGAGTCGCTCGGCGGCGCCTACGTCACCGCCGAGGATGTGGGGACGACCATCGCCGACATGGAGGTGATCGCCCGCGAGACCGGCTACGTCACCGGCGCGTCCTCCGACACGGGCGGCTCCGGTGACCCCTCTCCCGTGACCGCCCGCGGGTTGATGGCCGCCATGCGCGGCACGGCCCGATTCCTCTGGGGCTCAACCGACCTCTCAGGCCGGCATGTCGCCATCCAGGGTGTGGGCAAGGTGGGAGGCGCCTATGCCAGGCTCCTCGCCGCGTGCGGCGCCCACCTCACCATCGCGGACGTCAACGAGAAGGCGCTGCAGGCCCTTGCCCAGGAAGTCGGGGGCGACGTCGCCGCTCCCGACGCGATCCATGCCACCGAGTGCGACGTCTTCGCGCCCTGCGCCCTCGGCGGCGCTCTCAACCCCGAGACCATCCCCGACCTGCGGTGCGCGGCTATCGTCGGCAGCGCCAACAACCAGCTCGCCGAAGACGAGCTCGACGCCGACCTCGCGGCCCGCGATATCCTCTACGTCCCCGACTTCATCGTGAATGCCGGCGGCGTCATCAACCTCGCCGAGGAGGTTGGCCACGAGTATCGCCTGGAGCGCGCCAACCGCCGCGTCGACGGCATCGAAGCGACCGTCATCGAGCTGCTTGAGCGCGCCCGCGAGAGCGGCGGCACACCCCTCGATGAGGCGGTCGCCCTGGCCGACCGGCGCATCAGCGAAGTGGGCGGTTTGCACGCCCGAGTCTCCCGGCCGCCCCGCACCGGCTCGGGAGCCCGCTAACGGCACGTCTGCTATAGTGATGAAGGCCAATCCCTTGGGAGAGGTGGGCGTGTTGCCCGCCTTTTTTGTTGAACAACGATGAAGAACGACTTTCTGCTTGCGATCAGCCAGCTGGCCGCGGAGAAGAACCTCGCCCGCGAGGTGATCTTCCAGGCTGTCGAGGCCGCGCTTGCCTCCGCCTATCGCCGTGACGGCGAGGAAGGTCCCGAGGTGCACGTCCGCATCTCCGGCGAGACGGGCGACATCAGCGCCTTCATTCAGAAGACCGTCGTGCGCAACGTCGAGGATTCGAACCTCGAGATGGACCTCGAAGAGGCCAGCCGCTACAAGCCCGACGCCCGCATCGACGATGTCCTCGAGTTCGAGGTGAAGCCGCCTGAGAACGCCGGCCGCATCGCCGCCCAGACGGCCAAGCAGGTCGTCCTCCAGCGCCTCCGCGAAGCTGAGCGGGGCGCCATCTACGAGGAGTACGCGGACAAGCAGGGCGAGGTCCTGCTCGCCACCGTGCAGCGTGTCGAGTCCCGCCAGGCCACCGTCGAGATCGGCCGCGGCACTGAGGCCCTGTTGCCCGGCAGCGAGATGGTCCGCAACGAGCACCTCCGCGCCGGCCAGCGCGTCAAGGTGCTCCTGCTGGAGGTGAACGACGAGATCAAGGGCCCGCAGGTCATCGTCAGCCGCGGCCACCGCCTCCTCCTCCGCCGCCTGCTGGAGGTCGAGGTACCCGAGATCGCCCAGGGGCGCGTTGAGGTCAAAGCCATCGCGCGCGAGGGTGGCCATCGCAGCAAGGTTGCCGTCCATGGACGCGCCGCCAGCGTCGACCCCATCGGCGCCTGCGTCGGCATGCGCGGCTCCCGCATCCAGAACGTCGTCAACGAGCTCGGTGGCGAACGCGTCGACATCATCAAGTGGGATCCCGACCCGGTGAACTTCGTGACCAATGCGCTCAGCCCGGCGCAGGTCGTCGATGTCCAACTCGACGAGGACTCCCGCGAGGCCGTCATCGTTGTGCCCGACTCGATGCTCTCCCTCGCCATCGGCAAGGAGGGGCAGAACGCCCGCCTCGCCGCCAAGCTCTCCGGTTTCCGCATCAGCATCCGCAGCCAGACCGGCACCGAGCGCGAGACCGAAGGAGCCACCATTACCGAGGCCCCGGCCGCCTTCGACGCCTTCCCGCCCGGCACCGAGCCAGACCTCGATATCCTCCAGCTTCCCGACGAGCCGCTGCCCCCGATCGAGATCGAGGTGCCGCGCCCGGCCGCTGCCGTGCCCGTCGCCGTGCCGGCCGTCGCCGAGCAGCCCGCCGCCACCGTCGAAGGGGCAGACGAGGAGGATCTCGCCTTCCCCGCTGCCCTTGCCGAGATGGAGGTTCCCGACGAGGAGACGCGCGAGGCCGAGGACTACGGCGAGGAAGAGTTCGACGACGAGGAGGGCGAGGAGTACCAGGTGCCCACGCTCGTCGTGCCTGAGGAGCGCCCCACCGCCATCCGCTTCGCCGAGGACGTGCTTCCCGCTCGCGAGGATGAGGACCAGCCCAAGCGCCGCCGCCGTCGCGGACCGCGCGTGGAAGAAGAAGACGAGTTCGAAGACGATATCGACTACTCCGGCCGGATCCACTGAGGCCCGCCATGGCAGTCGCCCGTCGTGAGCCGCAGCGCACCTGCATCGCCTGCCGCGAAGTCGCCGGCAAGCGGAGCCTCGTGCGCCTCGTGCGCTCCCTCGAGGGTGCCGTCGCCGTCGAATCCCCCGGCGAACGTCTTGCCGGAAGGGGCGCGTACCTCCACCACAGCCGCTCCTGTTGGGAGCGCGCCCTTGGAGGCGCTACCATAGGCAACGCCCTGCGAATGTCCCCGAATTCCGGCGATATCGAGGGTCTGCGGCGGTACTTCGAGACCATTCCCGACACAGGCGCGGAGGAAGCATGACAACCCGACAGTCGTCCGGTCCGCGCACCGTCACCCTCCCCGAGGCGATCACCGTCAAGGGGCTCAGCGAACGCCTCGGCATCTCCCCCATCGAGGCGATCAAGCGCCTCATGACGCACGGCGTCATGGCCGCCATGAACGACACGATCGATTACGAGACGGCCGCGATCGTCTCGTCCGAGCTCGGCATCGCGCCTTCCCCGGAGGCCGCCGCTGCAGCCGTCGCCACCACCGTCCGCGAGGATGAGGAGGCTGAGGAGGGCGAAGAAGCAGGCGCTCCCCGTCCGCCCGTCGTGACCATCCTCGGCCACGTCGACCACGGCAAGACGAGCCTGCTCGACGCCATTCGCGAGACGAACGTCGTTGCCGGCGAGGCCGGTGGCATCACCCAGCACATTGGCGCCTACCAGATCGAGCGCGGCGGCAACCCCATCACCTTCATCGACACTCCCGGCCACGCCGCCTTCACCGCCATGCGCGCTCGCGGCGCCCAGATCACCGACGTCGCCGTCGTGGTCGTGGCCGCCGACGACGGTGTGATGCCCCAGACCATTGAGGCGATCGACCACGTCCGCGCCGCCGACGTGCCCATGATCATCGCCATCAACAAGACCGACCTCCCCGCCGCCGATGCCGACCGTGTCAAGCAGCAGCTCACCGAGCAGAGCGTCGTCGTCGAGGACTACGGCGGCGATGTCCTTGCCGTACCGGTCTCCGCCACCACCGGCGCCGGGCTCGGCGACCTGCTCGAGTCCATCGACCTCGTCTCGGAGATCCAGGAGCTCAAGGCCAACCCCGACCGCCTTGCGATGGGGACGGTCATCGAAGCCGAGCTCGATTCCCGGCGCGGCCCCCTCGCCACCATCCTCGTCCGCAACGGCACCCTGCGGCAGGGTGACGCCCTCGTCAGCGGCCTCATCAGCGGCAAGGTGAAGGCGATGTTCGACGAGCGTGGCGAGCGCCTCAAGGAGGCCGGCCCGGCCCGCCCCGTGCGCATCATGGGGCTTGAGGATGTGCCTGCCGCCGGCGATGCAATCGAGGTGGTCGAGAACGAGCGCGCCGCCCGCCGAATCGTCGAGCAAACCCGCCGCGAGGCCGAGGGTGCGTCCGGCGCCCGCCACGGCCACGTCACCCTCGATACCCTCTTCCACGAGGTCAGCGCCGGCAACGTCAAGGAGCTCCTGCTCATCCTCAAGACCGACGTGCGCGGCAGCGCCGAAGCCATCCGCGGCTCGCTCCAGGTGCTCGGCACCGGCGAGGTGAAGGTCAAGGTCATCCACACCTCGACCGGCCCGGTCAGCGAGTCCGACGTCATGCTCGCCGGCGCTTCGGGCGCCATCATCCTCGCATTCAACGTGCGCACCGAGCCGTCTGCCGCCAGCCAGGCCGAGATTAACGGCGTCGAGATTCGCTCCTATGACGTCATCTACCAGCTCCTTGAGAGCGTCGAGCAGGCGCTTGAGGGTCTCTATGAACCCGTCTACGAGCGCGTTGTAGACGGCACCGCCGAGGTTCGGCAGCTCTTCCGCTCCAGCCGTGTCGGCCAGATTGCCGGCTCCTACGTCACCGACGGCACCCTCCTCCGGGGCGACCGCGTCCGCGTCCTCCGTAACGGCGACGAGGTCGCCGACACCAGCTGCGGCGGTCTGCGGCGCTTCCAGGACGATGTGCGCGAGGTGCAGCAGGGCTTCGAGTGCGGCATCGTCCTCGAACGCTTCGATGCCTTCGAAGAGGGCGATGTCCTGGAGTTCTACCACCAGCAGCGCGTGAACTAGCGCGGCCCGGGTGGAATCGCCATGAGCCGGCGCACGAGCCGTGTCAGCGAGTTGCTCCGCGAGGAGATCAGCGACCTCGTCCAGCGCGACCTCAAGGATCCGCGCCTCGAAGGCGCGTTCCTGAGCATTACCGAGGTCGAGGTCAGCGGCGACCTCCGCGTCGCCTCCGTCTATGTCTCCCATCTCGGCAGCGAGGAGGAGCGCGACGACGCCCTTGCCGGCCTCCAGAGCGCCACCGCCTACCTCGAGCGCGAACTGCGCCGCCGTCTTCGCATGCGCCGCACCCCATCCCTCACCTTCCGGTTCGACCCCTCCATCGAGCGCGGCGCCCGCCTGGCCTCGACTATTGCCGACCTCGCCCGCGACCGCGGTCCCGACCCCGAGCCATGAGCCGTCGCCGCAAGGGTGACTCCGGTCTCACCGGTGTGCTCCTCATCGACAAGGAGCCCGGCTGGACCAGCCACGACGTCGTCGCCCGCGCGCGACGACTGACCGGCCAGCGCCGCATCGGCCACACGGGCGCCCTCGACCCGATGGCGACGGGGTTGCTCGTGCTCTGCCTCGGGCGAGCCACGCGCCTCGTCGAGTACATGATGGCCAGCGAGAAGGCCTACGAGGGCGAGATCGCCCTGGGTCAGGAAACCGATACCGACGACGCCGAGGGCAAGCCCACAGCCAACGGCGAGATACCGGAGGGCGACCTGGACCTCGACGCAATCGCACGCCGCTTCACCGGCGAGATCATGCAGACGCCGCCCGCGTACAGCGCCGTCAAGGTCGAAGGCCGCCGCGCGTACGCGCTCGCCCGCGAAGGCGAGACCCCGGAGTTGCGGCCCCGCCCTGTGCGCGTGACCTCCCTCAGCCTAGAGCGCACCGTCCCCGACCGGCTGCGTGTCGATGTGCACTGCGGCCCCGGCATGTACGTCCGCAGCCTCGCCCGCGACATCGGTCGCGCCATCGGATGCGGCGCCCACCTCGCCAGCCTGCGGCGCACCGGCAGCGGCCCCTTCGACGTTCGCGATGCGGTGCCCGTTGAGGCGCTCGGCGCCTTCGCGGGAGCGGGCAAGCTCGACGAGGTCGTACGCCCCGCCGACGAGGGCGTCGCCGAGAGCGCGGCCGCCATCCTCACCGCCAGCCACGCGGAGCAGCTCCGCAGCGGCCAGCTCGCCTGGACGCGAGGCGGCTTCCTGCGCCCCGCCACCCTCGCGCGCCTCTACGGCGCCGATGGCTCCTTCGTCGGGGTCGGCGAGGTCGACGAACCCGGCCGCGTGCGCGCCCTCAAGGTCGTCGCCGGCGCCTAGCCTGCGGTCAGCACCTCAAGCAGCGCCTCGTGGATGCGCCCGTTCGTCGCGATCGCGTCTTCCCCCGCCCCATCAACCCCATCCCAGGTCGTTAGCCGTCCCCCTGCTTCCTCCATCAGCACGGCGAAGGGGGCGATGTCCCACGGGTTCACGACAGGATCGATCATCGCCTCGGCCCGCCCCGCCACTACGGCCAGGTAGCCGTAGCAGTCGCCCCACGAGCGGACCAGCCCCGCCTCCCGCGCCAGCCTAGCGAATCCTGCCGGCGTCCTCCGCTGCAGGCTCGCCGACGAGGTCGTCAGCACCGTCGCCCCGCTCAGGGAATCGGTCTCGCTCACGCGCGTCGGCTCGCCGTTCAGGTACGCGCCCCCACCCCGGTTTGCCCACGCCGTCTCCCCCACGGCGGGACACGCCACCACGCCGACCACTGGCTTGCCGTCCCGTTCCAGCGCCACCAGCGTCCCGAAGAGGGGAACGTGGTGGATGAAGCTCTTGGTCCCGTCGATCGGGTCGATCACCCAGCGGTGGTGTCCGTCGCCGAGTGATTCCCCCTGCTCCTCCCCCAGCACTCCGAAGCCCGGGGTCTCCCGCGCGAACAGCTCGCGCATTGCCTCCTCCGCCCTCCGATCCGCTTCCGTTACCGGGGTTCCGTCCGCCTTCAACTCGACCGTGAGGCGCTGCTCGTAGAGGGGCATCACGATGTCCCCCGCCAGGGCGGCGGCCCTCCGCGCGATGCTCGTAAGCTCCTCTAGTTCGCGGTCCATCGGGCGAGTCTAGCGCGTGCCTTCCCCTCCGGCCCGCTCCAGTCCGGTAAGCGCGCCGTTACCGCTCGTCGCCTACACTGAATGGCTAGTGGTTTTGATGAAGGTGCACACGTGAGCGTTGGACAGGCCATTCCCACGATGGTGGGAGAGCCCCCTGACGATGAGCTGCAGCAGCGCTTTCTCTACGAAATGCTGCTCATCCGGCGCTTCGAGGAGAAGTGCGCCGAGATGTACACGCGCGGCAAGATCCGCGGCTTCCTCCACCTCTACACCGGCGAGGAGGCCTGCGCCGTCGGCGCCATCAACGCCCTTCGCGACGACGACAAGATCGTCACGCACTACCGCGACCACGGCCACGCCCTCGCTCGCGGTGTCGAACCCAACCGCATCATGGCCGAGCTCTTCGCCCGCGTCGGCGGCACGAACGAGGGACGCGGCGGCTCGATGCACATCTTCGACGTCAGCAGGAACTTCCTCGGTGGCTACGCCATCGTCGCCGGGCATATGCCCATCGCCACCGGGCTTGGGCTCGCTGCCAACCTGAGCGACGAGGACTGGGCCGCACTCTGCATCTTCGGAGACGGTGGTGTGGGGGAAGGCGAGTTCCACGAGGCCCTCAACCTGGCCGCCATCTGGAAGCTCCCCGTCGTCTGGTTCTGTGAGAACAACGGCTACGGCATGGGCGTCCCCTTCGACGACTCCCTCGCGAACGACGTCTACAAGATCGCCGCCTCCTACCAGATGCCCAGCGTCCGCATCGATGGCATGGACGTGCTCGAGGTCTACTCCGCCACCCAGCTCGCCCTCGCCCACGTTCGCGAGGGCAACGGCCCCTATTTCATCGAGGCGCTTACCTACCGCTACCGCGGCCACTCCATGGCCGACCCGGAGCTCTACCGCACGAAGGCGGAGGTCGAGGAGTACCGCCAGCGCGACGCGATCCAGCGCCTCAAGCGCTCGATGATCGCCGACGGTCTCATCGACGAGCCCACCTACCAGGCGCTCGTCGCCCAGGTGGATGCTGAGGTCGACGAGGCCGTCGCCTTCGCCGACGCCAGCCCCGAGCCCGGCCTTCACACCCTGTACGACCACATCACGAAGGAGTACGAGGGGGAGTCCGGATGACCGAGATGCGCATGCGCGACGCCATCCGCGAGGCTATGCGGGAGGAGATGCTGCGCGACGAGCGCGTCTTCCTCATGGGCGAGGACATCGGCGCCTACGGCGGCTCCTATGCCTGCACCCGTGGACTGCTCGATGAGTTCGGCCCCGAGCGCGTCCGCGACACACCCATCTCCGAATCCGGCATCGTGGGCGCGGGCGTGGGCGCCGCCCTCGCGGGTTTCATCCCCATGGTCGAGATCATGACCATCAACTTCAGCCTCGTCGCCCTCGACCAGATCGTGAACAACGCCTCCAAGCTCCACTACATGAGCGGCGGCCAGGTGAACGTGCCCCTTGTCCTGCGCATGGCCAGCGGCGGCGGCAGCCAGCTCGGCGCCACCCACAGCCACAGCCTGGAGGGCATGTTCGCCCACTTCCCCGGACTCACCGTCGTCTGCCCCGCCTTCCCGGGCGACGCCAAGGGCCTGCTCAAGCGCTCCTTCCGCGAGCCCAACCCCGTCGTTTTCATCGAGCACACCGCTCTCTACGGCGCTCGTGGCGAAGTTCCCGACGACCCCGACCACCTCGTCGAGTTCGGCCAGGCCGCGACCGTTCGCTCCGGCAAGGACGTCACGCTCGTCGGCTACAGCGGCAGCGTCCACCAGTGCTACCGCGCCGCCGACATGCTCGCCGAGGAGCACGGCCTCACCGCCGACGTCATCGACCTGCGCACCATCCGCCCGCTCGACATGTCCTCCGTCATCCGCTCCGTTCGGCGCACGAACCGCGCCGTCGTCGTCGAGGACGACTGGAAGTTCGGCGGCTTCGCGGGCGAGATCGCCGCCCAGATCATGGAGCGCGCCTTCGACTGGCTCGACGCCCCCGTCGCCCGCGTCGCCGGCAAGGACGTGCCCATGCCCTACAACCGCAATCTCGAGTACGCCGCCCTGCCCTCCGAAGAGGATGTGGTCGAGGCGGTCCTCTCGATGCTCTAGGAGGCGCGCATGGCTATCGAAGTGGTGATGCCGCAGATGGGCGCCGACATGACAGAAGGCACCCTCGTCCGCTGGCTCAAGAATCCCGGCGACTCCGTCGCGCGAGGCGATGTTATCGCCGAGATCGAGACGGACAAGGCGACGGTAGAGCTTGAGGCCTTCGACGCCGGCGTCCTCCGCCAGGTCGTTGCCTCCGAGGGCGATGTCGTGCCTGTAGGCGAGGTCATCGCCCTCCTCGGCGATGCGGACGAGGAGATGCCCGAGGTCGAGCGCCGCGCGCCCTCCGAGAAGCCCAACCCCCGCGCCGTTGCCGCCCCCACTGCCGATGGCACCGGCGGCGACCTCGATGCCCGCCGTGTGCGGGTCTCCCCCGTCGCCCGCCGGATCGCCGACGATGCCGGCATCGACCTGGCCGAAGTCACCGGGTCCGGCCCCGACGGCCGCATCCTCCGCCGCGATGTCGAGGAGGCCATCGCCGTCCGTGACCACCACGCGCCTGCCGGCGTACCCACCGTCGAACCGGAGCTCCCGCCACCGCCGCCGCCTCCCGCCCGCGTCGAACCGCTCTCACGCATGCGCTCCGCCATCGCGCGCAACATGACCGACGCCAAGCAGCAGCAGCCCCACTACTACCTCACCGTCGATGTCGACATGACCGAGGCGATGGCCTTCCGCCGCCACGTCAACCTGGTTCTCCACGGCCCTCAGCGCGTGAGCGTGAACGACCTCCTCGTGCGCGCCTGTGCCGTTGCCCTCGCGAGCCACCCCAAGTTCAACGCCTCCCTCACCGACGAGGGCATCCAGTACCACGAGCAGATGGACATCAACATCGGTGTCGCCCTCGATGAGGGCCTCATCGCCCCCGCCCTCCTGGATGTGGCCGCCAAGCCCCTCCCCCAGATCGCCGAGGAGTCGAAGGCGCTGGTCGAGCGCGCCCGAGCCGGCAAGCTCCGCGCCGAGGAGTACTCGAGCGGCACCTTCACTATCACGAATCTCGGCGCCTACGGCATCGACGTCCTCGTCGGCATCATCAACGCGGGCCAGGCTGCTATCCTCGGGGCCGGGTCCGTCACCGAACGTCCCGCTGTTGTCGAGGGCGAGATCGCCGTCCGCCAGCTGATGACGCTCGCCCTCAGCGCCGACCACCGCGTCACCGACGGCGCCGAAGGCGCCCGCTTCCTGAAGGAAATCCAGACTGTCCTGGAGAACCCGACCCGGCTGTCGGTTTAGCGGTCGAGCACCTTCCCCATGACGTAAAACGGCGCGCCCCCGGGCGTGAACGTCATCTCCGTGATGATCTCGAACCCGAGACGACCGTAGAGCTCGTGCGCCCGGCTATCCGTGCGCGTGCTCAGGACGCACGTCTTCTCCGGCCGCCCCTCCAGGAGCGCCTCCACGAGGAGCGCCCCGATACCCCGGCTCTGGAAGTCCGGGTGCACGGCGATCTCGACCAGTTCGTAGGCGTTCCCCAGCCAGCGCTTGCGTGCTCTCCGGTCCAGCTCCCTCGCGACGGCGTCGCGCCACCACTGGCCCCGCTGGCTGCGGTACCCGTACGTCATCCCCACCACCCCATGCCCAGGAACGCCCGGCTCCTCCGGCTCACCGAGCGCGATGAACCCCCGGAAGCCCTGACGGTCGCGGTGGAGACGACGCAACCGGTAGCGAATCTCCTCCCCCCGGTCGGGATCGCTGTAGGGGGGCGGCGCGAACGCCTCCGCATAGACGGCGATGGCCCCCTCGAACAGGGGGCCACCTTCCGGAAACGGGTCGATGCGCCAGTTCATCCCCGATACTGGATCTTCGCCCCGACGCGGTCCTTGTTCAGCCGCTTGTTCAGGTGCAGCCCCTCAAGGATGAACTCGGTACCGGCGGCGACCTCGCCGGGCGAACCGGCCTCGACAATCTGGAGCGCCTCGTCCAGCCCCTCGATCGTGTTCAACAGTCCCTTGTAGTCCTCGCTCGACGTCATCTCGCCGACCTCGACGGAGATGCCCGCCTTGAAGCGCGCCACGATCGGCTCCAGGTCCGCAAGGTTGTAGAGCCGGTTGAACACGGCCACGACCGCGCCCTGGATCAGCTTCTCGATGATCTGGTCCTCGCGACCGTCCTCGATCGTCTCCAGCTCGACCTTGCCGCTCAGGGTGGGCACGACGAACGGCAGGTCGCTCACGCGCGGGACGGCCTCCTCCTCGCCGTTCACGATCGCCCGCCGCAGCGAGTTCGCGAGCATGCTCTCGTAGTTCGCGATGCTCGCCCGCACGCTTACGCCCGAGCGCTGGTTCACGTCGGGACTGCGCCGCGCGAGCCTTGTGATCTCCGCGATGATCTCCTTCATGTAGGCGGGAACCGACACGCTGAAGTCCGCCGGGACGGGATGGTGCTCGGCCTCCACGATGTCGATCTCGTGCTCGATCCGTTGCGGGTAGTGCGTTCGCACCTGGGCCCCGTAGCGGTCCTTCAGCGGCGTGATGATGCGTCCGCGATTCGTGTAGTCCTCGGGGTTCGCGCTTGCCACCACGAACACGTCCAGCGGCAGTCGCACGCGGTAGCCCCGGATCTGAACGTCGCGCTCCTCCATGATGTTCAGGAGGCCCACCTGGATGCGCTCCGCCAGGTCGGGCAGCTCGTTGATGCAGAAGATGCCGTGGTTCGTGCGCGGCACCAACCCGTAGTGAATTGTGAGCTCGTCCGAGAGGTAGCGCCCTTCCGCGACCTTGATCGGGTCCACCTCGCCGATGAGGTCGGCGATCGTGATGTCCGGCGTCGCCAGCTTCTCGCCGTAGCGCTGGCTCCGGTCGAGCCAGACCAGGGGTGCGTCGTCGCCCTGCTGGGCGAGGATCTGCCGGCCTTGCGTCGTAATCGGGTCGAACGGGTCCTCGGGAATTTCGCAGTCCGCCAGCACCGGGTAGGCGTCGTCGAGCAGGGCGGTCAGCGAGCGGATGATGCGCGACTTCGCCTGTCCACGCTCGCCCAGGAAGATGATGTCCTGGCCCGCCAGGATCGCGTTCACGATGTGCGGGATGACCGTCTCGTCGTAGCCGTACACGCCGGGGAACAGCTCCTCCCCGGAGCGAATCCGCGCAATCAGGTTCTTGCGCATCTCCTCGCGCACGGGCATGGGCCGGTAGCCCGACTCTCGCAGCTCACCAACGGTCCTGGGACGCTCCACTGTACTCACTCGCTCGCGCTCCTCCGGGCAGCAGGCACATGCTCCAACACGACAACGACGAAAGGAAGCCGCCGCGCCGCCCGGGTCCGCCGCGTGTCGCGGCTCTCAGACTCACCCGGAACGGTATCCCTACCCTGGACCGCACATGATAGGGCGTCGCCCGCCTGTCAACCACGGGCCGCCCGGTGCCCCCGTTACGCTCCCGTGAAGAGGTCCAGCTGCTCCCCCGTCTCCGACGTCAGCTCCTCGACCAGGTCGGGTCCATCGTTGCGCACGCTGTTCACGCGCTGCGAGACGGGACGCACCACCAGGTAGTCCTCCGGGACGGGCCCCAGCATCGACTTCAGCTCGTCCGGCTCCCGCTCGCCCCCGAAGATCCACTCGTCGATGCGGTCCTCCGGCAAGATTACCGGCATGCGATCGTGGATACGGGAGGCTAGCTCGTTCGGCGGGCAAGTCAGGATCGTGAAGGTCGCCTCCCAGCTCTCGGGCGTCGGCCGCCACCACTCGTACAGCCCCGCGAACGCCAGCAACTCCCCGTTCGGACGGTGGAACCAGAACGGCTGGCGGTTCTCCTTCGTCCCCACCCACTCGTAGTAGCCGTCCGCGGGCACGATGCAGCGACGCTTGCGGAACGCCTCCCGGTAGAGCGGCCGCGTCTCGACGCCCTCGATGCGGGCGTTAATCCCGCGCGCCGCCTGCTTCCGGTCCTTGGACCCGTACTTCACGAGCCCCCACCGTGCGGGCAGCAGCTCCCGGTCCTCCCGCCGCATCCGCACTACGACGTGCTCGTCCGTCGGCGCGATGTTGAAACGCGCCTGGATCGCCGGCAGTTCCCCCGACTCGACCCCGAACGCCTCCGCCACCGCGCCCACGTCGTCCACCGTCATCGTGAACCGCCCGCACATGCTCCAAGCATAGGGGAAGGGGTGGGGCTACGACTTCGCCTCACCGATGCGGAGTCCGCCCGACTCCCGCAGCCGCCAACAGCCCCATTACCCCGCCCCTGCTAGCATGGATTCGGAAGGAATCCACGCCGAATGACCGCCAGCCAGACCCGCGTCCCACGCTCCAGCGAGATGCTGGACGACTACCTCCTCAGCGAGGAGCAGCTCGAGGCCATGTACCGCTACATGCTCCTCTCGCGGCGGCTCGAGGAGCGCATGATGACCCTCAACCGGCAGGGACGCGCCGACTTTGTCATCGCGGGGGCAGGGCAGGAAGCCGCGCAGGTGGGTGCGGGCATGGCCCTCAAGGCCGGCACCGACTACGCCGCTCCCTACTACCGCGACCTCGGCGTCATGCTCGTCCTCGGCATGACTGCCCGCGAGGCCATGCTCAACGCCCTCGGCAAGCTCGACGATCCCAACTCCTTCGGCCGCCAGATGCCCTCGCACTGGGGCAGCGCGAAGCGGCGCGTGCTCACCCAGTCCAGCGTCGTCGCGACCCAGCTCGTGCACGCCGTCGGCGTCGCGCTCGGGGCGAAGATGCGCAACGACCCCATCGTCGCCTTTGCCAGTTGCGGTGAGGGCAGCACCAGCCGTGGGGACTTCCACGAGGCGCTCAACTTCGCCGCTATCCACAAGCTCCCGGTCATCTTCTTCGTGGAGAACAACGGCTACGCCATCTCCGAGCGGACCGAGAAGGAGATGCCCGTCCCGCACGTGGCCGACCGCGCCTCCGCTTACGGCATCCAGAGCGCCGTCGTCGACGGCCTGGACGCCATCGCCGTGTACCAGACCGTGCGCCCCGCCGTGGACCAGGCGCGGCGCGGCGCCGGGCCGTTCCTCATCGAGGCCAAGTGCTTCCGCATGTGGGCGCACTCCAGCGACGACGACCACCGGCGCTACCGCCCTCGCGAGGAGCTGGAGAACTGGGCCAGCCGCGACCCCATCGCCCTCTTCCGCCAACGCGTCGAAGAGGACTGCCTCTTCCCGCCCGAGGACCTCGACGCTATCGAGTCGGGCGTCGAGGTGGAGGTGCGTGCCGCCGCCAAGTGGGCTCTCGACCAGCCCGACCCCTCGCCCGATGACATGTTCGGGTTCGTCTACAAGGAGGGCGACGATGGCTGAGGTCAGCGTTCTCGAAGCCGTCCACGAGACGCTCGATGAGGTGCTCGCTGCCGACGAGCGCGTCTTCCTGCTGGGTGAGGACCTCGAGGCGGGCGGTGTCTTTCGCGCCACCGATGGCCTCTCGGCGAAATACCCGGGCCGCGTTCTCGATGCGCCGCTCGCCGAGTCCTCCATCATCGGCATCACCATCGGCGCGGCCCACTACGGCCAGCGCCCAATCGCCGAGATCCAGTTCGCCGACTTCATCCACGCGGGCTTCGACCAGCTCTGCAGCGAAGCCTCCCGCTGGTCCTGGCGCACCCGCGGCGAGCAGTACCTGCCCATGGTCGTCCGCACCCCCTGGGGCGGCGGCGTCCACGGCGGCCAGCACCATTCCCAGAGCATCGAGGCGTACTACGCCCACATGCCCGGCATCAAGGTCGTCGCGCCCTCGTTCCCGGCCGACTACCGCTCGCTCCTGAAGGCCGCCCTCGCCGATCCCAACCCCGTCCTCTTCCTCGAGCACAAGCGCACCTACCGGCTCATCCGCCAGGAGGTTGAAGGCGCCCCCGCCGAGGACCGTATCGGCAAGTCGCGCATCACCCGCCGGGGCGATGACCTGACGGTGTTCGCGTACGGGCTCATGCTGCACGAGTCGCTCGCCGCCGCCGAGGAGCTTGCCGGCGAGGGCATCGAGTGCACGGTCGTCGACCTGCTCACGCTCAACCCCCTCGACCAGGACACGATCCTCGAGGCCGCCCGCGCCACTGGGAAGGTGCTCATCGTCCACGAGGACACCCTGACCGGCGGCCTTGGCGGCGAGCTCGCCGGCATCATCGCGGAGCACGCCTTCGAGGACCTCGACGCGCCTATCCGCCGCCTCGCCGGCCCCGATATCCCCCCCATGCCCTTCCACGAGGTGATGGAGTCGGCCTTTATGCCCGACCGCACGAAGATCGCCGCTGCCGCGCGGGACCTGGCGGCCTACTGATGGCCACCGTCACCATGCCGCAGCTCGGTGAGAGCGTGACCGAGGGCACGGTCCTCCAGTGGCTCAAGCAGCCCGGCGATACCGTCGCCCTCGACGAGCCCCTCTGCGAGATCGAGACCGAGAAGGTCGCAGCCGAGCTCCCCTCCCCCTTCGAGGGCACCCTTGGCGAAATACTCGTGCCCGAGGGCGAGACCGTCGACGTCGACGCCCCCCTCTGCACCATCGAAGAGGTAGCAGCCTCCGCCCCGGAGCCGGCCCCCGCTGCCGTCGCCGAGCCGGCCGGACGCGAAACGGTCCCCGCCGCCCCCGTCGCCGATAACAACCGCGACGGCGTCTACTCCCCGGTCGTCCAGCGGCTCGCCGCCAAGCACGACATCGACCTCGCCGCCATCGCCGGCAGCGGTCGTGGCGGCCGCGTGACTCGCAAGGACGTGCAGGCCCTCATCGACGAGCGCGAGCGGGAAGCCGCCGCCGCGGACGGCATCCCGCCCGCCGCCGCGCCCCTCCCGCTTCCCGATGGCGAGGTCGTTCCCCCTCCCGAAGTCGCGACCGTCGCCGCCTCCGACGCCTACGACGTCGTTCCCCTCTCCCCCACGCGCCGCAAGATCGGCGAGAACATGGCGCGCTCCACGGCGGAGGCGCCCCAGGCCTGGATGATGGTCGAGGCCGATGTCTCCGGGCTCGTCGACCTGCGTACCCGCGAACGCGAGCGCTTCGTCGGCGTCGACCTCACCTACCTGCCCTACTTCGCCTCCACCGTCGCCCACACGCTTACTGACTTCCCCGAGCTCAACGCCCGCTGGCACGGCGACGAGCTGCGCCGCTACCGCCGCGTGAACCTCGGCATCGCCATCGCCACCGAGCGCGGCCTCGTCGTGCCCGTCGTGCCCAACGCCCGCGACCTCAGCGTCGCCGGCCTCGCCCGGCGCATCGACGACCTCGTCGCCCGCGCCCACGCCGGCAAGCTCCGCATCGAGGACATGGAGGCCGGCACCTTCACGGTGAACAACACGGGCGCCTTCGGCTCGATCGCCTCGAACCCGATCGTGAACCACCCCCAGATTGGCATCGTCACGATGGAGCGCGTTGTTCGCCGCCCCGTGGTCGTTGAAGGCGACGCCATCGCCATCCGCTCGATGATGAACATCGCCCTCAGCTTCGACCACCGCGCGCTCGACGGCGCCGAGGCGGGCGCTTTCCTCGCCGCCCTCAAGGAGCGGTTGGAAGCTCTCGGTTAGCGCCTAGTCCAGCCAGCGGTGTGGACGCGAGCGCAGCTCGCCCAGCCCCAGCTCGTCGCACATTGCGAGCCACGGCTCCCGCGGTACCCCGAGCCATTCCAGGTCCGCGAACGTCTGTTGGATGGGCGCGTCGCGACGCAGGGTCGCCAGCTCCTTGAACAGCGCAGCATCCTGCTGCCCCTCCCGCAGCGACCTCGCCAGCCGTCCCGCCCCGCGTGGCTGCACTGCCCAGTCCTCCGGCGCCTCCGGAATGGCCTCCAGGTGGACGTAGTGCGCGAGCATCGCCGCCGTCGATTTCGCCCCCCACCCCGGCAGCCCCGGGAAGCCGTCCGCCGCGTCGCCCACCAGCGCTAGGTAGTCCGGGATCGACTCCGGACCGACGCCGAACTTTTCGCGCACGCCGTCGGCGTTCGTGGTCATGTCTTTCCGGCGGTCCAGCATGACCACGTGGTCACCGTCGACGCACTGCGCCAGATCCTTGTCGGGCGAGGCGAGGATGACCTGCTCGGCCTCGTCGGCGAAGCGCGCCACGCCCGAGGCCATCCCGTCATCCGCCTCGAACTCCCGCATCCGCCAGACCGTCACGCCCAGCGCCTCGAGCGCGTCTTCCGCCAGCGGAAACTGCGCCAGCAGCTCCTCCGGCACGCCCGCGTCCGTCTTGTAGCCCGCGTACAGCTCGTTCCGGAAGGAGTGCACGACCGTATCCGTTGCCGCCGCGATCGCCAGCGGCTCCTGTTCGCGCAGCAGCGCCAGCGTGCTCGCCGCGATTCCCGCGACCGCCCCCACCTGCCGTCCGTCCGGCGCGGTCCGCGGCGGCGCGCCGAAGTACGAGCGGAACAGCTCGTAGGTGGCGTCGAGCAGGACGAGCCGCACGGCTCCGCCCCCTTACCGCTGGTAGACGATGTCGTCCGTCGAGTGCTGCCCCTGCGTGAACGCGGGCGCTCCCGGCCACGTCTCCGTCACCGGGTCGTAGCGCGTGTAGTCGTGCACGACCGTTCGCCGCAGGATCCGCCACTCGCCGTCGCGCCGCTCGAAGCGGTCGACGTAGCGCCCGCCCCAGAGGAAGTCCACATCGACCTTGCCCTCGCCGCTCGGGATGCGATGCCGGGCGAGGCAGTACGACTCGCACCAGGCGAAGTCGCCCTCCACGTCGATGATCACGTTCCCTACGCGGTGCTGCGTGAAGCGGTACGTGCCGAGACCGTTCGGAGCGTTCGCCGCGAACGCCTCCGGGGTCGTCTCGTCGCCGTAACGCAGCACGGCGTCGGGGTGGAAGCAGCTCTTGAGGAGCTCCTGGTCGATGCGATCGATGGCACGTGCGTACAGCATGAGCACGCGTGTGATGTCGCGCTCCGCGATGAGGGTGTCGAGTGTGGTTGGGCTGGCAGTCTCCGTGGCCATGGGGCGCCTCCCGCTGCGAGGGTGGCGTGATTCTAGCCCCCGCTCGCGGAAGTTACGCCAACCGCTCCTGGAAGGTCAGGCGACGGACCAGGGGCCATCGCTTGTACCAGATGGGACCGGTTGGGTGCTGGGGCGGACCCGCCATCGCGAAGAAGATGGTCCCCAGTCCGGCGATGACGGCCAGCACGGTGAAGCCGCGTTCGTAGTCGCCGAACGCATCCGCCATCGCACCCGCGATGATCGGCCCCGACATCATCCCGAACATCACGATCAGCGACGAGAACCCCATGATCTTTCCGAAGTCCCGGCGCCCGAAATAATCCGCCCGCAGGGCCTGCTGCATCGGTCCGCGGGTTCCCCACGCAATGCCGTTGATCACGGCGAACAGCACGATCATCCAGAACCCGGCCGAATAGGTGACCAGCAACAACGCGACCACATGCCCGACCATGCAGCCTGCCAGCATCAACCGCTTGTTCAGCCGGTCCCCGAGGTACCCGCCCCCGATCTGTCCCACCAGCTGGAAGGCCGTCATCAGGAGCACGATCAGGCTCGAGATGAAGGCCGAGTACCCGAGATTCTCGAGGTGCAGCACGAGGTGGACCATGAAGGCCCCGATGATGAGGACGGCCGCCCCGTGCCCGATCGAGATGAACCAGAAGCTCGGACTGCGCAACGCCTCTCCCGTCGTGAAGTCCTCGCTGGCGGGGATCACCACGGGACCGCCTGCCAGCCCCGGTCGTGCGGGCGCCTCCGGGACCGGCTCCCCGTCGATCGTCTCGCCCCGATCCTCGGGCCGGTGGTGGATGAAACTCGCGACGATCTGTCCCACGATCAAAATCACGATTCCGGCCACCAGGGAGGTGGCCCGCCAGCCGAACTCGTCCATGGCGAGCACTACCAGGAAGACGAGCAAGCCTCCCACCGAGAAGCCCGCCGACATCAACCCCAGCGCCATCGATCGCTTCTTCTCGAACCAGTTGACGACGGCCACGACCAGCGTCACGAAGCCGGCCATGCTCGCCCCCACGGCGATCAGGAAATACGTCAGGAAGAAGGTCGTGACCGAATCGACGAAGCTGAAGAGTATGAACCCGATCCCCGTGGTCGCGATCCCGATGCGGATCATGATGCGGGGGCCAAAACGGTCGATCGCCCACCCCTGGATCGGTCCCAACACCCCGCTCTCGATGCGCGTCATCGCAAACGCAAGCGAAAAGGTCGTCTTGCTCCACTTGAACTCCTCCTCCAGCCGCTCAACATAAAAGCCAAACGCGTGGAACATGAACAGCCCGAGCACGGTCTGGATCAGGAAGCCGCCGGCGACCATCCACCAGCCGTAGAAGACTCCTTCTTGGAGAGAAGAGACCCGTTGTCGAAGGGGCGTGAGCAGGAGGGGCACCGCTCCACAAGATAAGCGGTGTTTCCCCTTGCCGCCGGAGGGGTGGGGGGCCGAGTGGCCGGGACCGTGGGCGGGATCACGGCGGTGACGCGAGCATGAGTGGCAGAATCACTCGTCTCAGCCACAGACAGGTGACCGCCGTATGCCACGCTTCTCGCGAACCCTTGCACTTCCCCTCGTCGTCCCGCTCGTCCTCCTCTTGCTGCTGATCGCCTGCGGTGACGACGACGATGCCCCCGCACCCGCGCCAACGCCCGAGGCGACGGAAGCCACTGAGGCCACCGAGCCGCCTCCCGCCACGGAACCTCCGGCCACAGCCCAGCCCACGGAACCACCCGCCACGGAGTCTGCCGGCACGCCGTCCCCCACCCCGACTGCCGCGCCTCCCACCGAGGCCCCGCCCGAGCGAGTTGCCCTCCACGTCGGCCTGCTTGTCCCCGAGACGGGGGCTGTCGGACCCCTCGCGGCCCCCGCCATCGAGGCTATGAAGCTCGCCGTCGAGGACATCAACGCTGCCGGCGGGAACGTCACCACCACGATCGCCGATACCGCCACCAACCCCGCCACCGGACGCGAAGCCGCCGCCCGTCTCCTGGGCGAAGGCGCCGACGTCATCGTTGGCCCCGCCACCTCCGCCGTCACGCAGGCCGTGATCCAGGCCCTCTTCGATGAGCGTGTGCCGCAGTGCACGCCCTCGGCGCAGTCGCCCGCCTTCAGCACGCAGGAGAATGCCGCCTACTTCTTCCGCACGGTGCCGCCCGCTCACGCCGTCGCGCCCATCATGGCCCGCGTCGTTGCCGAGGACGGCGGCACACGTGTCGCAATCGTCGGCCGCGCCGACGACTACGGCACGCCTATCAGCGGACTCGTCGCCCAGCTCCTGACCGAGCTGGGGGCCGAGGCGGAGGTCGTACTCTACGATCCCGGCTCCACCACCTTCGACTCCCAGGTCGCCGCTGTCGCCGCCTACGGGCCCGACGCCATCATCAACATCGGCTTCTTCTTCGATGGCACCAGCATCGTCCACGGCCTCATCGAGGCAGGGTTCGGCCCCGAGATCCAGTACGGCGGCGATGCCCTCTTCCATCCCTACCTCTGGCAGCTCGTCGACCCGAACGATCCGACGGTGCTCGACGGGATGAAGTTCATCGGCGTTGCCGGGAGCGACGAGTTCAACACGCGTATCTCCGACGTGACCGACGGCAACGTCAACTTCGCGGCCCAGTCCTACGACTGCGTCGTCCTCATGGCCCTCGCGGCCGAGCTCGCCGGCAGCACGGATGGCGACGCCATCATGGAGGCCATCGCCGGCCTCACCCACCATGGAACGGAGTGCTACTCCTACGAGGAGTGCCTCACCCTGATCGACGCCGGCGAGGACATCGACTACGTCGGCGTCAGCGGCCCCATCAACTTCACCCCGAACGGCGACCCGACGACCGGCTCCTACGCCGTCTTCCAGTTCCAGGGCGGCCAGATCACCGTGCTCCAGGCGTACGAGGTCGACCTGACCCAGCTCCAGTAGCCACGGCGGCGATCGGTATGGGGGGCCACTGCTAGAATCGAAGGTGCATGCCCCTCGACCACATCGCCGTGCGCGGCGCCCGTGAGCACAACCTCAAGAACATCGACGTCGAGATCCCGCGCGACAAGCTCGTCGTGATCACAGGCCTCTCCGGCTCGGGCAAGTCTTCCCTCGCCTTTGACACCATCTACGCCGAGGGCCAGCGCCGCTACGTCGAGTCTCTCTCCGCCTACGCCCGCCAGTTCCTCGGGCTCATGGAGAAGCCCGACGTCGATCACATCGACGGGCTCTCCCCGGCCATCTCCATCGACCAGAAGTCGTCCTCCAACAACCCCCGCTCGACCGTGGGCACCGTCACCGAGATCTACGACTACATGCGTCTCCTCTGGGCGCGCGTCGGCCGGCCCCACTGCCCCACCTGCGGCCGCCCCATCGAGCGTCAGACCGTTCAGCAGGTCGTCGACGCCACCCTCGCCTACCCGCCCGGCTCGCGCCTCCTCCTCCTCGCCCCCCTTACGCGCGCGAAGAAGGGCGAGCATGTCCGCCTCCTCGACGAGGCCCGCCGCCAGGGCTTCGTCCGCGTTCGCATCAATGGCGATGTGCGCGACCTCGACGAGACCATCGACCTCGACAAGAACAAGCGCCACGACATCGACGTCGTCGTGGACCGCGTCGTCGTTCCCGAGCCGGGCGAGAGCGAGGGCTCGAGCCTGCGCCTCGCCGAGTCCGTCGAAACGGCGCTCACCGCTGGCCAGGGCGTGATGCACGTCGCCACCGTCACCCGTGGTGACGAGGAGGAAGTGCCGGAGCGCATCTTCAGCGAACACTTCGCCTGCCCCTACGACGGCTTCTCCTTCGGCGAGATCGAACCGCGCACCTTCAGCTTCAACAGTCCCCACGGCGCCTGCTCGCGCTGCACCGGCCTCGGCGTCGAGATGCAGGTCGACCCCGCCCTCGTCATCCCCGACCGCACCAAGTCGGTCGCCGAGGGCGCCGTCGAGCCGCTCGCCAAGTCGCGCGGCGGCCAGACCTGGTACCAGCGCCTCCTCGAAGCCGTGGCCGAGGAGTACGGCTTCGGCATCGACACCCCCATCCGCGAGCTCACAGAGGAGCAACTCAACGTCATCCTCTACGGCAGCGGCGACGAGAAGCTGCGCCTGCGCTTCACCAACGACTACGGCCGTACGCGGTACTACGACGCCCGCTTCGAGGGCGTGATCAACAACCTCCAGCGCCGCCACAAAGAGACCGACTCCGACTATGTCCGCAGCGACATCGAGCGCTACATGGGCGCCGTTCCCTGTCCCGGTTGCGATGGCCAGCGCCTCCGCCCGGAGGCCCTCGGCGTCCGCATCGACGGCCGCACCGTTGTCGAGATCACGACCAGCAGCATCACCGAGACCTTGCGCTGGTTCGACGCCCTCGCTGCTTCCGACACCCCCCTGAGCGAGCGCGAGCAGACCATCGCCCGCCAGATCCTCAAGGAGATCCGCTCACGTTTGGAGTTCCTCATCGACGTCGGGCTCGAGTACCTGACCCTCGACCGAGCCTCCGGCACGCTCTCCGGCGGCGAGTCGCAGCGCATCCGCCTCGCCACCCAGATCGGGTCCGCGCTCATGGGCGTCCTCTACATCTGCGACGAGCCCTCCATCGGCCTCCACCCCGTCGACGGCGACCGCCTCATCCGCACCCTCGAACGGCTGCGCGACCTCGGCAACACCGTCATGGTCGTCGAGCACGACGAGGCTACGATGCGCGCTGCCGACCACATCATCGACCTCGGTCCCGAGGCCGGGCGCGACGGCGGGCACGTTGTCGCCGAAGGTCCGATAGCCGCCATCCTCGACTGCGACGAGAGCATCACCGGGGCTTACCTCTCCGGCCGCCGCACCATCCCCACCCCCGAGACCCGCCGCCCCGGCAACGGGGAGGAGCTTGTCATTCGTGGCGCCCGCGAGAACAACCTCAAGAACCTCGACGTGCCTGTCCCCCTCGGGAAGTTCGTCGTCGTGACCGGCGTCTCCGGTTCCGGCAAGTCCTCGCTCATCACCGAGATCCTCGTGAAGCGCGCCGTCAACGTCCTCCAGAACGGCCGCCAGCACCCCGGCCGGCACGACGCCATCGAGGGCTTCGAGCACCTTGATAAGGTCGTCGATATCGACCAGTCCCCCATTGGCCGCACGCCCCGCTCCAACCCCGCCACCTACACCGGCGTCTTCACCGTCATCCGCGAGCTGTTCGCCTCCGTGCCCGAGGCGAAGGCTCGCGGCTACAAGCCCGGCCGCTTCAGCTTCAACGTGAAGGGTGGCCGCTGCGAGGAGTGCTCCGGCGACGGCTACAAGCTCGTCGAGATGCAGTTCCTCCCCGACGTGACCGTCCCCTGCGAGGTCTGCCACGGCCAGCGCTACAACCGCGAGGCCCTCGAAGTCCACTTCCGCGGCAAGAACATCGCCGAAGTCCTCGCCATGACTGTCTCCGAGGCGCTCGAGCTGTTCGATCGCTTCCCCCGCGTGAAACGCATCCTCAGCACGCTCGATGCCACCGGTCTCGGTTACATCCGCCTCGGTCAGCCCGCCACCACCCTCTCCGGCGGCGAGGCGCAGCGCATCAAGCTCGCCAGTGAGCTCGCCCGCCGCTCCACCGGCAAGACCCTCTACGTCCTCGATGAGCCCACCACCGGCCTCAGCTTCCAGGACGTCCACCATCTCCTCGACGTACTCCAGCGCCTCGCCGACGGCGGCAACACCGTTGTCGTCATCGAGCACCACCTCGACGTCATCAAGTCGGCCGACCACGTCATCGACCTCGGCCCCTACGGCGGCGATCGCGGCGGCAAGCTCATTGCCGAGGGCACCCCCGAGGACATCGCCCGCAACCCCAGCAGCGCCACCGGCCGCTACCTCCACCCCCTCCTCGAAGCCGCCGGCACCCTCCCGAAACGGAAGGCGCGCAAGCGCGCGCCCAAACAGCGCGCAGCCGAAGCCGCCGTCGCTGGCTAACTCTGGCGCCGTACCCGGTACCGCAGGTAGACCTCGTCCGTCTCCGGGTTCGGGTGCGCCGACACGAGTTCGAGCCGCTTCGCCTCGTCCCGCGTGAAGGCCCGCTCTCCTGCGACCGCCGTCAGCGTGTCCGCCCCGCCCACTACCACCGGCCCCAGCGTCACGAATGCCTCGTCGATCGCGTCGAGCGCATACAGCGCCGCGTAGACCGTCGGGCCTCCCTCGACCAGCAGCACCTCGGCGCCGAACTCGTGGCGCGTGTGTCGCAGCATCCCCTCGAACTCGCGCCCCTCCGCAAGCGTGACGACGGGGCGGCCCGTGGCCGCGATGGCCGCACGGCGATCGTCCGGCGCCGCCTCCGAGAGGTAGACCACCGCCGGGAAGTCTCGCGCTGTGAAGAACGGTCGCTCCAGGGGCAGGTCGCCCCCTCGACTGAGCACCGCCGCGATCGGGACACGGGACTTGCCCCGGTCTACTCGGATGGCCTCCAGCGCCTCGTCCCCCAGCCGCGAGGATGTGCCGCTCGCCCGCAGCGTCCCCGCCCCGTTCAGGACCACGTCCGCGTTCACCCGCAGCTCCCGCATCAGCCGCTGATCCACAGCTGAGCCGATGCCCTGCTCCGTGCCCTCGATCACGCTCTTGCCGTCGGCTGACATGACGGTGTTGGCGATGACGTATGGGCGGTCGGCGGGTGGCGCCGGCAGGTCGAGCGCCGTGTAGTCCGGTTTGCCTGGAGACCAGGCGTCGCTCATGGCAAATCGTGCTCGCGGTCGACCTCGCGGTAGTAGCAGGTGACGTTGTTCGTGTGGCAGGTCGGCCCCTCGGGCCGCGCCATCACGAGCAGCGAGTTGTCTTCGCAGTTCTTGTGCATGCTCACGAAGTTGAGGTAGTTCCCGCTGGTCGCGCCCTTCTCCCAGAGTTCATCCCGGCTCCGGCTCCAGAACGTGACGTGCCCCGTCGCGAAGGTGTGATCCAGCGACTCCCGGTTCATCCAGCCCAGCATCAGCACCTGGTGCGTTTCCGCATCCTGGACGATGGCGGGGATGCGGTCGTGTTCGTCGAAGCTGAGGGGCATTGGGCTCTCCGGAGTGGCGTGGCTCTGTGCCTTCGAGGATACCCGAGGGAGCCGCTGCGCTCAGTCGCGCGCGGCCACCGGACGCATCGCGATGCCCTGCCCGGACAGCGCTTCCTTGACCTCGCGGATGGAGTACGTCCCGAAGTGGAAGATGCTCGCCGCCAGCACCGCGTCCGCCTTGCCCTCGGTCAGCGCCTCCGCCATGTGGTCGGGGCTGCCCGCGCCCCCGGAGGCGATGACGGGCACGTTCACGGCCTCGCTCATCGCCCGCAGCATGGGGATGTCGTAGCCGCTCTGGTGGCCGTCGGTGTCCATGCTCGTCACGAGCAGCTCGCCCGCCCCCCGCTCCACCACCTCCCGCGCCCACGCGATCGCGTCGATGCCCGTGGGTGTGCGGCCCCCGTGCGTGTAGACCTCCCAGCCCTCGCCCACCCCCTTCGCGTCGATCGCCACCACGATGCACTGGCTCCCGAAGCGGTAGGCGCCCTCGTTCACGAGGTCGGGGTTGTTCACCGCCGCCGTGTTGATGCTGACCTTGTCCGCGCCCAGCTCCAGCATCGTCTTCATGTCGACCGTCGTGCGAATGCCCCCGCCCACGGTGAAGGGGATGAACACCTGGTCGGCCGTCGCCGACACCATGTCGTACACGGTCGCCCGGTTGTCCGAGGAGGCGGTGATGTCGAGGAACACGAGCTCGTCCGCGCCCTCGGCGTCGTACAGCTTGGCCAGCTCCACCGGGTCGCCCGCGTCGCGCAGCTCGATGAAGGAGACGCCCTTCACCACGCGCCCTCGGTCAACGTCGAAGCAGGGGATGATGCGCTTCGTCAGCACGCCGCTACCGCCTCAAGCGCCTCCGCCAGCGTGAAGCGACGCTCGTAGAGCGCCTTCCCCACGATGGCGCCCTCGCAGCCTGTCTTCGCCAGGACGCGCAGGTCGTCCGTGGTCGTGACCCCGCCCGATGCCACCACGGGCACGGGCAGCGCCGCCGCGAACGCCGCCGCCAGCTCTGCGTTCGGGCCCTCGAGCGTGCCATCTCGCGCGATGTCCGTGACCATGATCCGGGGTGCGCCCCGCTCCACCATCTCCCGCGCCAGCGTCATTGCGTCCGCCCCCGACCCCTCGCGCCACCCCTCCGTCAGCGCCTCCCCCGCGCGCGTGTCGATCGCGACCACGAGCATCCCGGGAAAGCGCTCGACCACCTCGTTCACGAGGCCCGGGTTGCGTACGGTGGCGCTCCCGAGCTGGATGCGCTTCGCTCCCCGTTCCACCACCCCCTCGATGTCCTCAAGCGTCCGCAGGCCCCCCGACACCTCCACCGGGATCGCGACGGCCTCGCAGATCGCCGCCACCTCCGCCGCGTTGACCGGCCGCCCCTCCCGGGCGCCGTCGAGGTCGACGACGTGCAGCCGCTGGGCGCCCTGTGCCTCCCAGTCACGCGCGACCTCGGCGGGGTCGTCGGCGTAGGCGGTCTCCCGGTCGTAGTCTCCCTGCAGCAGGCGCACGCAGCGCCCCCCGCGGATATCGATAGCCGGGATCACCTCGAAGCTCACGCTGCCTCGCGCACCCACTCGGCGAAGTTCGCGTAGATCGCCAGACCCGCTTCGCCGCTCTTCTCCGGGTGGAACTGCGTCGCCACCATGTTCTCCCGCGCTAGCACGCTCGGGAAGGTCAGCCCGTAGGTTGTCTCCCCCAGCGCCAGGTCGGGGTCGGCAGGGTCCGGGTAGAAGCTGTGCACGAAGTAGAAGTACGACCCGCTCGCGATGCCCGAAGTGATGCGGTGGTCGCGCAGCCACGTCACCTGGTTCCAGCCCATGTGCGGCACCTTGAGGTGGTCGAAGCCGAAGTGGCGAACGTTCCCCGGCAGCAGACCCAGGCACTCCTGCCCGCCCCCCTCGTCCGAATGGTCGAGCAGCGCCTGCAGCCCCATGCAGACCCCCAGGAACGGTCGTCCCGAGGCGACGTACTCGCGGAGCGGCTCGGTCAGGTCGCGTTCCCCCAGCTTCGCCATCGTGTCCGAAGCCGCCCCCACGCCCGGCAGGATGACGCCGTCTGCACGCGCCAGGTCCGCCCAATCGGCCGTGATCGTTGCATCGACGCCGACGTGCGCGAGCGCCCGCTCGACGCTGCGCAGGTTGCCTGCGTCGTAGTCCACCACGACAAGGAAGGGGTTGGCGGCCATGAGGTCAGTGTGCGGCCTTGTTTCGCTATCGTCACGGAGCCCCTCGGAGGCGGTCGAGCGGCGCTCCCGAGCACGTTAAAATCGATGCACGGATGGCTGACTCCCAGCACGAGGCGCGACTCCGCAGCGAGGAGCTGCGCTCGCGCATCAACTACCACAACCACCGCTACTACGTGCTCGACGCGCCCGAGATCAGCGACGGCGAGTACGACGAGCTTCTGGACGAGCTGCGGAGCCTCGAAGCGGCCTTCCCCGAGCTCATCACCCCCGATTCCCCCACCCAGCGCGTTGGCGATGCTCCCCTTGAGGCGTTCTCGACGGTCGAGCACCGCGCCCCCCTGCTTAGCCTCGGCAACGCATCCAGCGCCGAGGACCTCGCCGACTGGCACCGCCGCGCCGCCGAGCGTGCCGGTCGCGACGACTTCGCTCTGACGACCGAGCCGAAGATAGATGGCCTCGCCATCTCCCTTACCTACGAGGGCGGCAGCCTCGTGCAGGGGGCTACCCGCGGTGACGGCCGCCGTGGCGAGAACATCACCCCCAACCTCCGCACCATCCGCACCATCCCTCTCGCCCTCACCGGCGACTTCCCCTCCGCCTTCGAGGTGCGCGGCGAGGTCTACATGACGAAGAGCGGCTTCGAGCGCATGAACGCCGAGCGGGCGGAACGCGGCGAGCCCCTCTTCGCCAACCCTCGCAACTCCGCTGCCGGCGCCGTCCGCCAGCTCGACCCCGCCATCACCGCCCAGCGCCCCCTCTCCATCTACGTCTACCAGGTGGGCTGGAGCGAGGGCGCGGCGCCCGCGAGCCAGATCGAACGCCTGCACTGGCTCGCGTCCATGGGCTTCCCAGTGAACGAGGACGCGCAGCGCCACGCCGGCCTCGATGACGTCGCCCGGCGCGTGTCCTGGTGGGGGGAACGCCGCGAGCGCCTCGACTACGACATCGACGGCGTCGTCATCAAGATCGACGACACGGAGGAGTGGGACCGACTCGGCGTCGTCGGCCGTGAGCCGCGATGGTCCGTCGCCTTCAAGTTCCCGCCCCAGCAACGCACGACGAAGCTCCTCGACATCGCCGTGAACGTGGGCCGCACGGGGGCGCTCAACCCCTTCGCCGTGCTGGAGCCGGTCATCGTCGGCGGGGCGCGCATCCAGATGGCCACCCTCCACAACGAGCAGGACATCCACCGCAAGGACGTGCGCATCGGCGATACCGTCATCGTCCAGCGCGCCGGTGACGTCATCCCCCAGGTCGTGGCGCCGGTCGTCAGCCTGCGCGATGGCAGCGAGCGCGTCTTCGCCATGCCCGAGACCTGCCCCGCCTGCGACACGGAGATCGAACGCGAGGAAGATGCGGCCGACTCGTACTGTCCCAACCTCGCCTGTCCCCAGCAACAGGTCCGCCTCGTCGAGCATTTCGCTTCGCGCGGCGCCATGGACATCGAGGGGCTGGGCGAACGCCTCTCCTACGTCCTCTTCCGCAGAGGGCTTGTCGACGATGTCGCCGATATCTACGACCTGACTGCCGACCAACTCGCCTCGCTCACCCTGCCCCAGACGATCGGCGAGAGGAGCGCTGCGACGCTCGTCCAGCACTTCGGTAGCGTCGGGGCCGTCCTCGAAGCAGACCAGCAGGCGTTGCAGGAAGCCGAGGGCGTGGGACCGATCGTCGCCCGCAGCATCGCCGGTTGGCGTGCGCGGGAGGAAAACCTGAGGCGCGTAGCCTCATGGGAGGACAGCGGAGTTGAGCCCGGCGTCGGCGAGTTGGCCCGACTCCGCGTCGAGGACCGCGGCTTCGGTCCGAAGAACGCCGCCAATCTCATCGAAGGCATCCGCCTCAGCAAGGAACGCCCCCTCCCCAACCTCATCTTCGCCCTCGGCATCCGCCACACGGGCTCCGAGACCGCCCGCCTGCTCGCCGAGAGATTCGGTGACCTCGACGCCATCCTCGACGCGGGAGAGGAGGCCCTCCAGGAGGTCGAGGGGGTCGGCCCCGTCGTCGCCCGCAGCATCGACCGCTGGGCCGAGCGCGACCTGAATCGCGACATCGTTCGCCGGCTGCGCGAGGCGGGCGTGAACATGGCCGGCGACGTCGTCGAACCCGCCAGCGACCTGCTCGCCGGCCTCTCCGTCGTCATCACCGGCAAGCTCGACTCGATGACCCGTGGCGACGCCGAAGCTCGCGCCAAAGACGCCGGCGCCTCTGTGACCGGCTCGGTCTCCAAGAAGACCGACTTCCTCGTGACCGGCACCGACCCCGGCGGCAGCAAGCTCACCCGTGCCGAGAAGCTCGGCACACTGCTCCTCAGCGAGGAGCAGTACCTCGCCGTCCTCGACGAGGGCCGTCCCGCCCTCGATCGGTTCCGCGAGGAGCACGAGTCAGCCGCCGGCGACGCCTGACCCGAAGCCCCCGACCCGCCACAATGGCGCGACCATGAGCGACGCCGGGCCCCGGGACACCTACACGCACGGTCACCACGCATCCGTCGTGTCCCAGCACAGCCGCCGGACAGCCGAGGAAGCGGCCGCCTTCCTCATCCCGAGACTGCGTCCGGGGATGCGCCTGCTCGACGTGGGCTGTGGCCCCGGCTCCATCACCGCCGGGCTCGTGAAGTACGTCCACCCCGGCGAGGTCGTGGGCGTCGATGCCGAGCCCGGGGTTCTCGAGACCGCGCGCGAGATGGTGGGCGACACTCCAAACCTCAGCTTCGAGGAGGGAAGCGTCTACGCCCTGCCCTACGAAGACGCCTCGTTCGATGTCGCCTATGCCCACCAGCTCATGCAGCACCTCGCCGACCCCGCCGCCGCCCTTCGCGAGATGCGCCGCGTCGTGCGCCCCGGCGGCTTCGTTGCCGCCCGCGACTCCGACTACCAGACGATGATCTGCCACCCCCCCACCGAGGGTATTGAGGAGTGGCGCGCCCTCTACACCGAGGTCGTCCGGCGCAACGGCGCCGACGCCAATGCCGGCCGCCGCATCCCTTCCTGGTTCGCCCGCGCCGGCCTCGAGCAGGTCGACGTCACCACCACCGTGGCGATGATGCGCGACCCCGCCGAGGTGCTGAACTGGGGCGATTCCTGGGCCGAGCGCGTGACCACCTCTGCCCTCGCCGAGCAGGCGCTTGCCTACGGCCTCGCCACCCGCGAGGACCTTGAGCGGATCGCCGCCGGCTGGCGCGCCTGGGCCCGCCACGATGAGGCGCTCTTTCTCTTTGTCCACGTCGAGGGGCTGGCCACCGTTTCCTGACGTTCAGCCGGCACCGGTGCGCTGGACCCGCTGCCCTATACTGACCTCAGGCTCTTAACTCGCGAACGCAGGCCTCGCCTGCGATAGGACCGGTCCCCTTTGGCAATGCTCGGCCCCTTCTCGCGCCTCTTCGGTTTCCTGTCCCACGACATCGCTATCGACCTGGGGACGGCGAACACGCTCGTCATGGTCCGAGGACGGGGCATCGTCATCATCGAGCCTTCGATCGTCGCCATCGATCGCACCTCCAAGCGCATCCTCGCCATCGGCGAGGAGGCGCAGCGCATGGTCGGCCGTACCCCCGCAAACATCGTCGCCGTCCGCCCCCTGCGCGACGGCGTCATCTCCGACTTTGAGGTCACGGAGCGGATGCTCAGCTACTTCATCCGCGCCGTTCAGGACCGTTCGTTCCTCGCCCAGCCCCGCGTCGTCATCGGCATTCCCAGCGGCGTAACCGAGGTCGAGAAGCGAGCCGTCCACGACGCTGCGCTCAGCGCCGGCGCCCGCTCGTGCTTCCTCATCGAGGAGCCTCTCGCCGCCGCCATTGGCTCCGGCCTCCCCGTCATGGAGGCGTCCGGGTGCATGGTGGTCGACATCGGTGGCGGCACGACCGAGGTTGCCGTCATCTCCCTCGGCGGCATGGTCGTCAGCCGCTCCATTCGGGTCGCCGGCGACGAGATGGACCGGAGCATCGTCGCCTATGCCCGCCAGGTGCATAACCTCCTCATCGGGGAGCGCACCGCCGAGGAGGTGAAGAAGCTCGCGGGCTCCGCCTCGCCGCTCGACACCGAGGAGTCCGTGACCCTCCGTGGCCGCGACCAGGCGACGGGCCTTCCCAAAGCCGTCGATGTCAGCACCATCGAGTTGCGCGATGCCCTCGCTGGCCCCGTCGGCCAGATCGTCGAGTCAGTCCGCTCCTCCATCGAGGTCACGCCTCCCGAGCTCGTGAGCGACCTCATGGCGCACGGCATCGCCCTCGCCGGCGGCGGCGCCCTCCTGCGCGGCCTCGACCGCCGTATCAGTCAGGAGACCCGCTTTCCCGTCTACGTCTCCGAGGATCCCTTGCTCTGCGTGGTCCGCGGCGCCGGCGCGATTTTCGACGAGATCGAAGCGAGCAGCACGGTCGAGCAGCAATTCGACTCGGGAAGGGCGCGGCGGTAGCCTCGAAACGGTCGCCGCATGCTGATCTTCAGTCGGTACAGCTACTGGGTTGGGGCCATGGTCGCCCTCGCCGTTCTGCTCGCGGTCGTGGGGCGCGCCGGCCTGCTCGATCCCGTCCAGGATGTCTTCCTGCGTGCCACCGGCCCTCTCGAAGAAGGGACCTCTTCGGTCTTCAGTCCTGTCGCCAGCTTCTTCAGCGACGTCGGCAACGTCGACCGGCTGCAGGAAGAAAACCGCCGCCTCCTCAGCGAGAACGAGACCCTGCGCAACCAGAACGCCGCCCTGCGCGCCGACAGCCTTCGATTGACCGAGCTCGAGGAGGCCTTGGGCGTCGTCACGGCGGACCCCTCAGCCGAGCGGCTCGCCGCGGGTGTCCTCAGCCGCATCCAGGGCCCGCTCACGCGCGAGCTTCGCATCGATCGTGGGACCAACCACGGCGTGGTTGAGGGCAATCCCGTCCTCTCCGTGCAGGGAACGCTCATCGGGACGGTGACCGAAGCTCTGCCATCGAGCTCGTTCGTTCGCCTCCTCACCGATAGCCGCAGCAGCGTCGCCGCCCAGGTCCGGGGAAGCCCCGCAGACGGCATCGCCAAGGGGAACGGCGGCGCCCTCAACTTCGAGCTGGTGGAGGGCGACGTGAACATCGGTGACACCATCGTCACCTCCGGCCTCGGGGGAACCTATCCGCCTGACATTCCGATCGGCGAGGTCACCGACATCCTTGGCGATACGCAGGACCCCTTCCCCACCGTCCGCCTCCAGACCACGGTCCGCATCTCAACCACCCGCACCGTCCTCGTCATGACGAGCTTCACGCCGGCCCGCTTCCAGGTGGATGAGTGATGCGCATTCTGCTGACGGTCGTGCTCTTGCTGGCGACCGTGCTCGCTCAGGTCGCGATCGCGCCCCTCTTTCCCCTCGTTGGCGCCGTCGTCGAGCTTCCGATCGTCGTGCTTCTGCTGCTGGCTGTCTTCGCCGGCCCCCACGCCGTCATGATTGGTCTCCCGATCCTCGTCCTCTTCCTCGGCTTTTCCACGAATGTTGAGTTCGAGTGGCTCGTGATGGCCTACCTGCCCCTTCTGCCCTGCGCCGCCTGGATCCAGCGCCACCGGGAAATCCCCCAGACTCCCTACGCCCTCGTGCTCGTCATGGTGATCGCCGCCGGCATCTGGGCACGGGCCGTCTTCTCGGCCGTGGCGATGACGTCCGGTGCCAGCCTGGCCGTCGGCCCCCTCGTGACCGACATCCTCCTCACCGGCTTCGTGCTTGACGCGGCCGTCGTTTCGGTCGTCTACGCCCTCTGCCGGTGGGTCGGCTGGCCGGTACGCTCCCTCGATCTCGAGCAGGCAGGGTTCTGAGCCGTGAGCGCCATAGGCGACCGCCGCGTCGACCCCGGCCTGAGCCGCAACCGCCCCCACGGCAACGTGGGCGTCCTTCGCATCGCCGTCGTCGTCCTCTTCCTCGTCCTCGGCGGCCGCCTCGTCCAGATGCAGCTCGTCGACGGCGCCGAGTACGCCGAGCGCTCCGAGCTCAACCGCATCATCGTCGAGAGCGTTCCCCCCACCCGCGGCCTCATCTTCGACCGCAACGGGCAGCCCCTCGTCCAGAACAGCGGCTCCTTCACCGCGCTCATCACTCCCGGGTTCCTCCCCGAGGAGCCCGCAAACCGCTATCGCCTCTACCTGTACCTCGAGGACCTGCTGGGCATCCCCGCCCTGCAGATCGAGGAGGCCGTGACTGCCGCCGAGGAGCGCGGCCAGCGCGACCTCCCCCTCCCCATCGCCCGCGCCCTCGACCGGGAGACCGCGCTCATGCTCGAGCAGGTCGCCGCCGACCTTCCCGGCGTCACCCTCTCCGTCGAGCCGCGGCGGGTCTATCCGGGGGGTCCGGAGTTCAGCCACATCCTCGGGTACGTCGGTCCCCAGTCGCCCGACGAGTGGCGTGTGCTCCAGAACGACGGCTACTCCTACAACGAGGTCGTCGGCAAGGTCGGCGTCGAGGCCCGCTACGAGTCCGCCCTGCGCGGCAACCCCGGCACGTCCATTACCGAGGTCGACGCCCAGGGTGACCTCATCACCACTATCGAACGCACCGACGCCGAAGGAGGCCGCGGCATCCTCCTCTCGATCGACTCCGACCTGCAGCGCTACGTGTACGAGCTCCTCACCAACACGATGGGCGAGGCCACCACCGCCGCCGCCGTCGTCATGAGCCCCGTCACCGGCGAGATTTACGCCATCGTCTCCGTCCCCACCTACGACAACAACATTTTCTCCCTGCCCGATCCGGGCGAGGAGTACCAGGCCCTCCTGAACGATCCCCGCATTCCCCTCCTCCACCAGGCCCTCAGTCCCATCGCCCCCGGCTCGACCTTCAAGATCATCACCGCCGCCGCCGCCCTCCAGGAGGGCAATGTCACCCGTTACACGCGGCGCGACGTCGACAGCAGCGTGCTCGAGTTCATCGGCGAAGACGGTCAGCCCTACTACTTCTACGACTGGCGCGTCCACGGCGATATCGACCTCGTCGAGGCCATCTCCTGGTCGTCCAACATCTACTTCTACATGGCCTCCTGCGGGATTCCCCAGGAGGGAATCGCGGGACTCGGGTCGAACACCGAGCAGTCGGCCATCGTCCTCGGCTACTACGCCCGCAGCTTCGGCCTCGGCCAGGTCACCGGGCTCGATATCGCCAGCACGGAGTCACCCGGCGTCATCCCCAGCCCCGAGTGGAAGCGCCGCGTCCGCAGCGGTCCCCTCTTCAACCCCGAGGACCGCGACTGGTATCTCGCCGACACCTGCTTCATGGGCATCGGCCAGGGCGACGTCACCGCCACGCCCCTGCAGATCGCCGTCGCCACTGCCGCCATCGCCAACGGCGGCTACCTGCTCGAGCCCTACGTGACGCGGCAGATCCTCGGCCCCGATGGCACGCTCCTCTCGACCACCGAGCCGTCGCGGGAGCGCGTTCCGGTCGATGAGGAACACCTCGCCGTCATCCGCCAGGGGATGCGCCAGTCCGTCATCGACGGCGCGGCCCGCCTCGCGGCCCTTCCCGACACGCTCGTCGCCGGCAAGACCGGGACCGCCGAGTTCATCGACCCCGAGGACGGCGAGACCAAAGACCGCGCCTGGTTCACTGGCTTCGCGCCCTACAACAACCCCCAGGTCGTCGTGACCGTCTTCTACGACCTCGGCGTGGGCGGCACCAAGGCCGCACCCACCGCTGCCGACATCATCGGGTACTTCTTGGAGAACGTGGAACCATGAGCCGATTCGGGGTCGAAGGGTCACTGCGCGCCTGGGACCGATTCGATGCGATCCTTGCTCTGACCGCGCTCGCGCTCGTGGGCTACGGCCTTGTGCTCATCTACAGCGGCAGCCTCGGTTCCTACGACGGCCCCACCGCCAGCCTCGACAACCCCGTCGTCCGCCAGGGCCTCTTCGCCCTCATCGCCATCGGCGCGATGTTCATCATCTCGCGTTTCGACTACCACGTGCTCCTGCACTACGCCTGGTGGGTCTACGGCGCCTCCATCCTCCTCCTGCTCGTCCTCATCCCCATCGGCCAGACCGACTTCGGCTCGACGCGCTGGTTCGCGCTCGGCCCCATCCAGTTCCAACCCTCCGAGTTCGCCAAGCTCGCGACCATCCTCCTGCTCGCCCGCTTCCTCAGCGAGCAGGGCGGCGACGCCCGCGACTTGCGCGTGTTGGGCGGCTCGCTCGCTATCACCGCTCCCGTCCTGCTGCTCGTCTTCATCCAGCCCGACCTCGGCACGACCATCATCTTCGCCGCCATCTGGCTCGGGATGGTCGTGGTTGCCGGCATCCAGCGCCGCCACATGCTCTTCTTCGGCGCCGTCTTCCTCGCCGTCCTCCCCTTCCTCTGGACCTTCACCGTGGCCGACTACCAGATCGAACGTATCTCCGTGCTCTTCGATGCGGAGGAGGATCCGCTCGATGCCGGCTACAACCCGATCCAGTCGCAGATCGCCGTCGGCTCGGGACAGCTCTTCGGAAAGGGCCTCACAAACGGGGAACAGACCCAGCTCGACTTCCTCAAGGTGAAGACCAAGGACTTTATCTTCAGCGTCCTCGGAGAGGAGCTGGGCTTCGTCGGCGCGATGGCCCTCTTCGCGCTCTTCATCCTCTTATTGATGCGAGGAATACGCGCTGCCCAGATCGCGGGCGACATTCCCGGCCAGCTCATAGCCGCGGGCATCGTGATCACGATCCTCATGCAGGCCTACATCAACATCGCCGTCAACCTCAGCATCTTCCCCGTCACTGGCCTTCCCCTGCCCTTCGTGAGCCAGGGCGGAAGCTCCCTCCTCACCCTCTTCCTCGGCCTCGGCATCATCCAGAGCATCGTCATGCGCCACCGCGCCTACCGTCAGTTTTGATTTTCTGGACCGGAAGCAGCTGTTCGCAGTCGAGCGGTTATCGCCGCGAGGGGCAAATCCGTCGCCACCTGCCGCCTGCGGAAGGGGTACGCTGCCGCCACTCCCTCTGAGAGGAGGACCGCGTGGCCAGCCAGGAGAATCCCCCTACCCAGTCCGAGGTGCTCGGCTATTTCGACTCGCTCTCTAACTGGGGCCGCTGGGGTCCCGACGACCAGCTCGGCGCTCTCAACTACATCACGCCCGAGAAGCGCCGCGCGGCCGGCTCCCTCATCCGCGAGGGCATCGCCGTCTCCTGCGCCTGGGACATCGAGACCACTCCCCGCCCGGACCACATGTTCGGCGTTCCCCAGCGCTACATGGTCGCCAGCGGCAAGGACCCCCTCGAATTCGGCCGCGGCGGCTCCGCCCTGGAGGTCATGAGCTTCGCCTTCCACGGCGCCACCATCACCCACCTCGACGGGCTCAGCCACATCTTCTGGGACGGCAAGATGTACAACGGCAAGCCCGCCGATCTGGTCACCGCCCAGAAGGGCGCCGAGGAGTACGCCGTTACGGCCCTCGGCGACGGCATCGTCACGCGTGGCGTCCTCATGGACATCCCGGCCCTCGATGGTCGTCCCTGGCTCGACCCGGGTGAGGGCGTCTTCCCTGAACACCTCGAAGCTGCCGAGGAGCGCCAGGGCGTGCGTGTCGGAACCGGAGACATCGTCCTCCTCCGCACGGGCAAGGGCCGCCGCCAGCGCGAGGAGACGGACGCTCCGGGCTCCTCCGGCGGCTGGCACGTCGCCGCCCTCCCCTGGCTGCACGAGCGCCAGGTGGCGGTCATCGGGGCCGACAATGCCCAGGAGTCAGGCTCGCCCGGCTACGAGGCCCTGCCCGTGCCCGTGCACTTCATCGCCATTGTCGCGATGGGCCTCCACCTCATCGACAACTGCGACCTCGAAGCCCTCGCCCAGACCTGCGAACGCCTCAACCGCTGGGAGTTCTTCCTCAGCATCCAGCCCCTCCGCCTCGAAGGCGGTACCGGCAGCGCCGTCAATCCCGTCGCCGTCTTCTGAGCCTGCCCGGCGGCTGCGTCGTTCAGCTGGCCACTGGCTCGAACGTAACGTTCAGTTCAAGAAGCCCGAACATCCGGCCGGGAAGGTGCTTGAAGGTGTTCTTCCCGTCCGCCAGTCCAACCGAGTCGAAACGGTCGAGCCAGGCGTTCACCGCGATGTTCTGCTCCAGCCGGGAGAGCCCCGCTCCCGGGCAGTTCCGGGGGCCCTGCGAGAACGTGAGATGGCGGCCCGGGTTGGGGCGGGCGAGGTCGATGCTATCGGCCTGCGGGAACGTGTCCTCGTCCCTGTTTCCGGCGCCGTAGCGAACGTGCAGCAGGGAGCCTGCCGGAATCGTCATGCCCTGGAACTCGACATCTCGCGCGGCCAGGCGGCTTGAACTGCCTTGCGTCGGGGCGTACACGCGCAGGGCCTCTTCCACAAAGAAGCGCACCTTGCTTCGGTCGCGCTTGAGCTCTGCCCAGATAGCGGGTGTCTGGGCGAGGAGGAGCCATTCCGACGTCAGCGCGAACTGCGTCGTCTCGTTGCCGCCAATGTGCATCCCGAATGCAACGGACACGATCTCGCCGTCTGTCAGCTTGCGTCCCTCGTACTCCACCTGGGTCAGGAACGAGAGCATGTCGTTCCCGGGATTGCGCCGCTTCTCGTCCGCCTGCTCCTTGAGGTACTGCTGGAACTCCACCAGGGCCTGCGCGTTCTCGACCTCCTCGGCGGGCGGGAGCTCATCCCTGTGGTTGATGAAGTAGACGAAGCGGCGGACCTGCGCTTCCTCGAATGCCTTGAGCTTCGGCATGTCCTCGAGCGGCAGCCCGAGGATCGTCGTGATCACCCGCTGCGGGAGCGGCTGTGCGAACTCCCGGACCAGCTCCGCCTCGGTTCGGCTGTCCCAGCCGTCGAGAAGCGTTTCGACCTGGGACTGGATCATGTCCGCGTGTTGGTCGGCGCCCACCGGGCCGACCCACGGATCGGTGAGCTGCAGGCGGTGTTGTTTGTGCGACTCAAGGTCGGGGCGTAGCGACTGCCGCGCATCGGCCGGCGTCCCGTAGCCCGTCTCGCGGAAGATCTCCGCGGCCTCGTCGCTCGCCTGCCGCAGATCAGACGGAGGGAACGTCTCGGGGTCCCGGATGATGCGGGAGATGTCCGCGTATTTGGTTATGACATAAGCGTCCGTGCCGGGCAGCTTCCCGCCTCCCGGAATCTTCAGGACCGGCGCCTGCTCGTGGAGCAGGGAGTACGCCTCGTACCAGTGCTCCTGTGACCCGGGGGCGAAGAGGTCGACGTCCCCCACCTGCACCGGGCACGCCATCTCGGCGTTCAACATCTTCAGGTCGTGTGCTGACTGTGTGGACATGGCGCAGGCCTCCCTCCGCCTGGTTCGCTGCCGCTCGGACAGGCTTTCCTGGTGGAACCGCTGTAGCCCATTCTATGCCCCCAGGGGAGTGCTACCGGACAGTCCTGACTTCCAGGCAGGAGGACAGCAGGCCAGGCTCGCCCGGCGCACTCCCGGATGGCGCACACTATGCGGAGAACCGGAGCCCGGACGGGGGATACCATGTCGCTCACCACGCCCTCAACTGCGGAGTCGAACCCAGAAGAAACCATCATCGATGCGAGTGAGTTCGACTCCCCCGCATTCTTGGAAGACCCCCACTCCCTCTACCGGCGCCTGCGGAAGCACCACCCCGTCTACCACGACCGCCTGCACAACCAGTGGCACGTCACCCGGTACTGGGACCTCGTCGAGGTGTTCCGCGACGAGGAGGCCTTCGGCACCCGGCCGCACAGCTACGAGACCGACGGAGTGCTCGGGCCGACGATGCTGAGCCTCGGCGGCGCCGAGCACGCGGCCCAGCGCAACCTCGTTGGCGACGCGCTCGTCGGGAAGAAGCTCGACGCCTTCACCCCCATCGTTCGGGAGGTGGCCCGTTCGCTTGTCGAGGGCTTCGCCGACCGGCGCGAGGTCAACCTCACGCAGGAGTTCACGAGCCAGCTCCCGATCCGCGTGATCATGGCGATGCTCGGCCTGCCCATGGAGGACTTTGCCCTGTTCCAGCGCTGGTACCGCCAGTTCATGATGGGGATGGGCTGGGCCGACGACACACGCGCCGTCGCCCTTGAGGCCCGCGCCGAGTACGAGGAGTACATGACGCCGTTCCTCGAAGTGCGACGCCGCAACCTTGGCGACGACCTGACCTCGCGGCTCATCCGCGAAGGCGTTCCCGACCCGGCGATCAAGACCTTCGTCTCGCTCCTGCTTTCGGGAGGCGGAGAAACGACGGACAAGGCCATGGGGAACATGTGGTGGAATGTGCTCCAGGAGCCCGAGCTTGTCGCCCGGCTCGAGGCCGACCACTCCCTCCTGGACGCCTACTTCAGCGAAACGATGCGCCACTCCCCGCCCGTTCACCGGGAAGACCGTGGCGCCACGCGCGATGTTGAGCTGGCGGGCGTCGAGATCCCGTTCGGGGCGGTCCTGCGGTGCTGGCTTGCCTCAGGCAACCGCGACGACACCGTGTTCGAGGACCCCGACACCTTCGATCCGTTCCGCGGCGACCTCTACTCCGAACGGGACTTGCGTGCCGGCTACTTCCGGGACGGGCTCTTCGGCCACCTCGGCTTCGGTCTTGGCCGGCACTTCTGCATCGGCTACCAGCTCGCCCGGCGGGAGGCGGTCGTCGGAGCCCAGGAGCTGCTGAGGGTCATGAAGTCGCCGCGACTCTCGAACGAACAGATGGATGTCATCAAGGCCCGCAAACGCGACGGCAGCATTCGCTCGGTGGCAGACCTGCACGTGGAGTTCGACCTGCATTGATTGCGGAAGCGGCTACGAGTGGGAGAACGGTGATGGCGAGCCGAGTGGAAGGGGGCGATGACATGACCCACACTACGGAATCGGTGCTGGCCTGGCTCCGCGAAAACGGCTCGGAAGAGGCCCGCGAGGGGATGTTGCGCTACGCCATCCCCAACGAGCGTGCCTTCGGTCTCGCGATGCGTGACATGAAGGGCTACGCGAAGGAGATAGGAAAGGACCATGACCTGGCGCTCACCCTGTGGGAGTCAGGTTGGTACGAGGCTCGAACGGTCGCCGTGTTTATCGCCGAGCCCTCCGCGACGACGAGCGCGCAGATGGATGCCTGGGCCGCCGACTTCGACAGCTGGGCCATTTGCGACACCGCGTGCTTTCACCTGTTCGATCGCACCCGTCACGCCTGGGGCAAGGTGCCAAAGTGGGCCCGGGCGCGGGGCGAGTTCAAGAAGCGCGCCGCCTTCGCGCTGCTCTGGGGGCTCAGTGGCCACGACAAGGAAGCAGAGGACCAACGCTTCGTGGACGCCCTGAAGTGGATCGAACACGGCGCCCAGGACGAGCGGCTCTACGTGAAGAAGTCCGTGGACATGGCCCTGCGTGCGATCGGGAAGAGATCCCGCACGCTGAACGACGCCGCCCGCGACGTCGCCGCCCAACTGGCGGCGGACCCTGCGCCGACGCCCAGTTGGATTGGCCGCCACGCCCTCCGCGAACTGGAATCGGAGCGCGTCCAGACGAGACTCTGAGGGCGGAGGGTTGGCTGCCGAGCAGGGATTCGAACCCCGACCAAAGGCTCCAAAGGCCCGTGTGCTACCGTTACACCACTCGGCAGAGCGCGGGTGCGTGAGGCTGGTGCCGAAGGCCGGACTCGAACCGGCACGGGCTTAACGCCCAACGGTGTTTGAGACCGTCGCGTCTGCCAATTCCGCCACTTCGGCTGCTGCTGACCGTAGACCCGTCGCGCGCGCCCGGTCAAGGATGGACGGCGGCTGGGAAGCGTGGAGCGGAAGACGAGGGTCGAACTCGCGACCTCCTCCTTGGCAAGGAGGCGCTCTACCACTGAGCTACTTCCGCGCGCTGAGCGAGTATAGCAAAGGCTCCCCGTAGGTCCCGATGCGCGCAGGTTCACCCCTCGCGGCGCCAACCGTTCCGTGGGGACAACCTGGCCGGCCCAGAAGTTAATCGCCGAGGCGGGAGGTGTAGCCCAGAGCCACCACGTCCTCGACGTACTGGCTGCGCCAGCCCGCGTCGGGAACACGCACATTGTGGTCGCGGAACCAGCGATGGATGCGAAGGTATTCCTCTTCCATCCGCGCCCGCCAGCCGTCCTCCTCCCGGAACGTGTCCGGGTCCACCTCTTCGAGCTTGCGCGACATGTCAGCGAACTCGATCTCCGCCTCTTCCTTCCAGTACGTGGAGAGGTAATCCAGCGACTCCTCGAGGTTGCGGCGGCACTCGTCGAGCTGGACGCCCATCCAGCCCGCTTCCGTCATGAGTTGGCCGTTCACGCGATAGCGTCCCGCGCACGACTCGCACACCACCACCAGCTTGCGCGCATCGCAGTCGGTCTTGTCGGTGCAGTCCTGGCAGCGCGCCGCAAACTCCGCCGCCTCCGTGCTGCGCGTGTAGCCCACGACCATCTCGTCGCCGAGAGCCTCACAGGCCTGGCAGGCGAGCGTGCCTGCCAGGATCTCGTTGATCGTCTTGTCCCAATCCACCGACATCAGCGTCCCTCTAACCCCTGGGAGTCCTCCGTGAGCCTACTCGGCAGTATACCAACCGGCCTGTCCCGGCATTTCCTCGATGCCGACGGTCAGCCGCTTGATGTTCGATGCTCCGTGCTCCGCCAGCGCTGCCCGCAGGCGTCCCGCGAACCACTCCGCCAGCCGCTCCGCCGTCGAGTTGTCGATCGGCAGGGCCGCCACGTCCGACTTCGGGAAGACGTACCGCTGGTCTTCGTACGAGATCTCCCAGTCGTCTTCGCCTTCCACGATGGTCAGCATGCGGCTCTCGAGCTGAAGCACGAACTTGTGGTCCAGCTCGTCGGCGATCGCCTTTGTCAGGCGCTTCAGGTCGCCGAAGTCCCACACCCACGAGTCCTCCGTGAGATCGCCCTCGACATCGACCATCACGTCGTAGTTGTGGCCGTGCAGAGGTTCGCACTCCCCCAGGAACGTGGCGAAGTGAGCGGCGGCGAAGCGCAGCCGGTTGCGTTCGACGGTAACGCGGCGGGTGACGGTCATGATGCGGCCTCCAGGTGGCGATCGTTCCGATCGTCGCACCGTTGGGCCGCACACGCTCGCCGGAAGGCCTAGCCGCGGCCCAGCAACCCTCCCGCGTCCATCGCGAAGATGCCCGCCATGTCGCGGTTGATGCGCAGTTGCAGGTAAGCCCGCAGCTTCTGGATCAGGTCCGGCGCCTGCTCCCAGCCCTCGCCGTCGAGCTTGTGCAGGTGCCCGAGCGCCTCTGTCAGGAGTTCGCTCAACTCGCCGTAGCTTTCGCTGATCGACGCGAACGCGGGCACCTCCGGGAACGCCGGCGCTCCCGCCGCTCGCTCGCCGATGGCCTGCAGCGCCGCTGCTGCCTCACCGTCGCGTGCGGCTGCCGCCGAGGCGGCCTCGCCCAGCACCCGCGACATGCGGTTGCACTCGTCCGCCATCCACTGCTGCTCGACCGGCAGACGCCGCTCAACCGAGATCAGCATCTGCTGGATCATCTGCACGGTGACCTTCGCGGCGTTCGTCTGCAGCTCCGGCATCACGTCACGGTCGAGGCTCTCGCGGATCAGCTCCAGGACCCGTGCCGAACTTGGATTCGTGAACATGAACCTACTCCTCCGCCTCGGGGTATCCGAGAATCATGCAATAGCCGGGCTGCGCGGAGACCAGCGGTTGCAGCATGTAGGTGCTGAGGAAATTCTTCGCTTCCCCGTCGAGCCCCCGCCGTACCGCGTCCAGAATCGGCGCCGCCAGCGCCGCCGACGAGAACACCTGGAAGAAGCCCACATCCTCTTCCGTCACGGGGATTCCGCTCAGCTTCGTGTAATGCTGCAGGAAGCCGCCGTCCGCCTTCACGCTCCCGGCGAGGTCGAAGCCCGTGATGCGGGAGAGCTGGTACAGCCAGCCGATGTCCTCGCGAGGGTCGCCCACGTGGGCCGCCTCCCAGTCGATCACACCCGTGATGCGGCCGTCCTCGTACAGGAAATTCGAGGGCTGGTAGTCCCCGTGGCACATCGACAGCGGGACTGGGTTCGGCAGCCGGTTCGGGAGACTCGCGTACATGTCAAAGAAAACCGGCAGCGGGTCGAAGGCGATCTGCTTGTAGCTCTCGACGAAGAACTCCATCGAAGTCGTCATGTACGACTCCCAGCTCGAGGCATCAATCCCTACCCTTCGCGCGTCGCGGAAGTCCCCTTCCGGGTCGAGGCTGTCGAGCGAGGTTGCGTGCAGCTCCGCGATTCGCTCACAGAAGTCAGTCGCCACCGCTTCCAACTCCTCCTCGTTGCCGGGTGCGAACAGGGGGGTCAGATCAGCGCTTCCCCGCAGTCGCTCGATCACCATCGCCGGTCGATCAAGCGACTCTCCCTTCTCGTCGAGGAGGTAGGGGGTCGCTACCGGGATGTCGGTCCCCTCGCCCACCCGCTGGGTGATCTGGAACTCCAGGCGCCGGTCCGTCGGCAGGATGTCCTGGTCCGGGGGCGGGTCGCGCCGGATGATGAGCGGAAGCGTCTCCGTGCTCCCCCCGCTCTCGACGATCGCGTCGGCGCTGTACGTCTCCTGCGAGTAGCCCCCCGCCAGTAGCTGGAAGTCCTCGATCCGCACCGACTCGGCGTCGGGGCGGTTCTGTTGAATGAATCGCTGAAGCTGAGCCTCCATGGGGTACCCTCCGCCGCGGAAGTCTACGGCGGCGCTCCCTTTGGCTCAGCCGACGATTGCGAGTCCCTCGCCCCGCAGGTCGTGGGCGGCGGCGATGCCCCCTCCCGTCAGCACGGCCAGGCAGGCCCGCCCGGTCCACCCGTCCCACGCCGCCAGCGGCTCGAACGTGAGCCCCTCGGCCCGCAGGGCGTCCCCCAGACTGTCCGGTGTGCGCGACTCCGCGTAGAGCGAGCCGTCCGTGTCGAGCGCCCAGCGGGCCGCGTCGAGCGCGTCCTGCGGGTCGGCGCCCCGGCGCAGGACCGCGTCGAGCACCTGCACGTTCGTCTGCGGCTGCCGGTGCGCGCCCGGCGTCCCCCCGACCGCGATTAGCTCCCCGTCCCGGGCCCCCGATGCCTCACCCGCGAGCGGCAGGTCGGGGATCGACGTGACGAGGTAGTTGTGCAGGGTGTGCATGGGACGCTTCCCGCCTGCCAGCTCGTTCGGGTGCCCTTCCTCGAGGCTAAACCCCCGCATGCGGTTGTTGAACACGACCCCCGTGCTCGCCGACAGCACGCCGCTGCCCCAGGCCGAGAACACCGACTGGATCAGCGAGACGGCGTTCCCTTCCGCGTCGATGGCCAGCAGCGCCGTTGTGTCGCCGTCTCCCCCGCTCGCCGCGCCTGCTCGCGCGGGCGCCCCGCCCGCGCGCAGCTGCGCGACCGCGTCGAAGCCCGTGACGCGTGGGTCGCCCGCCTTCGCGTCGACAGCCGCGAACGCCTCCCGCAGCGCCTCGACCTGCGTCCCGATACCGCCTTCCGAGCGCGCGAGACGCCGCAGCGCCAGCATCGTCACAAGCCCTCGCGATGGCGGCGGCTGCGTGTGTACGAGCAAGCCCGCGAACTCCACCGAGAGCGGCTTCACCCACTCGGCCGGCGAGCGCCAGTCGTCCTGTGTGAACGCCGCCCCGAGCCCGTTCAGCGTGGCCAGGCACGCATCCGCGATGTCGCCTTCGTAGAACGCCGCCGGTCCGCCCTCCGCAAGCGCCCGGAGTGTGTCGGCGAGCTCCGGCTGGACGACGTGCTGACCCCCATCCCCGGCGACGTGCCCGAAGGTCTCCTTGAACGCCCCCGCCGGGTAGACGCGCTCCCTCCCCACCTGCACCGCCCGCGCCAGCGCCCGCGAGGCCGGAAACCCCTCCCGCGCGACCCGCTCGGCGTCCTCCAGCACCCGCGACCACGGGAGCTTCCCGTACCGCTCGTGCAGCGCGCCCCACCCTGCCACGCACCCCGGCACCGTCACCGCCAGGGCGCCCGTGTCGGGGATGGCGCCCAGCTCCCGGTAGGCCGCCGCGTTCGCGCTGGCCGGCGCCGGTCCCGAGCTGTTCAGCGCTTCGACCGCGCCCGTGGAGGCGTCGTACACGGTCGCGAACGAGTCGCCGCCGAGGTGGCTCATGAACGGCTGCGCCACTGTGAGCACGGCCGCCATTGCGACGGCCGCGTCGGCGGCGCTGCCGCCGTCGTGCAGTGCCCGCTGCCCCGCCGCCGCCGCCAGCGGGTGGTCCGCGATGACGCACGTATTCGAGCCTCGCAGCGCCCCGCGCCGGGGGCCGTCGCCCCCCGCGACCCCTTCGACACCCTCGCGTCCACCGCCAGCGGGCTGGTCCGTCATGTGCTTCCTCTCCGGCCTATCCTTCCCGCAACAGCTTCAGCACGGCGCCGGCGTTCCCGACTGCCCGTGCCCGCTTCCAGACCTTCGTCAGCACGCCGTCCGGCCCGATCACGAACGTCGAGCGCGTCATGCCGATGCTCTTCCGCCCGTACAGGGTCTTCTCGCCCCACGAGCCGTACTCCGTCGAGACCTTCGCGTCCTCGTCCACCAGCAGCGGGAAGGGAAGGTCGTACTTGTCCCGGAACTTCGTGTGCGAGGCGGCGTCGTCCGTCGAGACACCCAGCACGATCGCTCCCTCGGCCCCGATGTCCTCGTGGTTGTCGCGGAAGCCGCAGGCCTGCTTGGTGCAGCCCGGCGTGTTGTCGCGCGGGTAGAAGTAGAGCACCACCGTCTTCCCGCGGTAATCCTGCAGGCGGTGGGTCTTGCCGTCCTGGTCCTGCAACTCGAAGTCCGGGGCTGTGTCGCCCGCTTCCAACGTGATCGGCATTGGTTCCTCCTGTTGCCGCTTGCCTAGCGAATCACGCCCGAGACGCGCTCCGCGTGGATCCGCAGGATCACCCGCCGCTGCGCCTCCAGCCAGGCGGACAGGTCCTCAGGCTCGGTGAAGCCGGACCCCTTGATGTTCTCGAAGACGAGGTGCGTGGCGTGCTCCAGCCCCTCGCGCTCGATCTCGCACCGTCCCTCGACCGTCACGAAGTTGAAGGGCGCCGCGTCGTTGAATACCGTGATGGTCACGCGGGGGTCGTTCTCCAGTGTCTTCACCTTCAGCGTGGGCGCGGTCGTGCTCACGACCAGGGTGTCGCCCTCGCGAGCGTACGCCACCACCGAGCTGCTCGGCTGCCCGCTCTTCCGCACCGTCGTGATGACGGCCCAGCGGTTCTCGCTCACGAACCGGTCGAAAGCCTCTGTCCCGATCATCCGCGCCTCCTTCTGTCCGGCATGGCTGCCGGCTGGCCCCTATTCTCGCCAACCGGGCGGCGGCGGTCACGCGGCCGGCTGCCGCCCTACAATGACGCCCACCTCAGCACCGGAGACCCCATGTCCGAGCTTCCGGCCTTCACCCTCACCGACGGCGACGGGCGCGAACGCGCCTTCCCCTCCGGCCGCCCCTCCCTTCTCGCCTTCGTCAAGGAGGACTGCCCCACCTGCGGTCTCTCCATGCCCCTCATCCAGGCCGCCCATGAGGCCTTCGGCGATGCCGTCGACGTCCTCGCCATCGGCCAGGAAGCCGAGGGCAACGCCGTTCTCGTCGACCGCCACGCCCTCACCGCCCCCATGCTCGACGACAGCGCTCTGCACACCTCCTACGCCTACGACCTCGACACCGTCCCCACCCTCATCCTCACCGGCCCCGACGGCGCTGAGCAGAAGCGCTTCATCGGCTTTGGCCGCGAGGACTGGCAGGACCTCTTCGGCGACCTCGCCGCTATCGCAGGCGTTGACGCCCCCGACCCGGGCTGGGACGAGTACCCCGACTCCCGCCCCGGTTGCGGCTCCCGATCGGTCGAGCCCGGCATCGCCGAGCGGCTCGCCGCCGAGGCCGAGGGGAGCCCCCTCCGCGCCCGCCGCATCGACATCGGCGCCGGCGACGACCTCCACGAGTTCCTGTACGACCAGGGCCTCACCGACGGCCTCCCCGTTGTCCCGCCCACCCCCGAGCGCGTCATGCGCATGCTCGAAGGCACTACCCGCGACGCCCAGGACCTCGTCGCCGTCGTCCCCCCGAACATGGCCCCGGCGACCGTCGAGAAGGTCGCCATCAACGCCGTCATGGCCGGCTGCAAGCCCGAGTACCTGCCCGTCGTCATCACCGCCATCGAGGCTTGTGTCACCGAGGAGTTCAACGCCCACGGCGTCTGGGCCACCACCATGGGCGCGGCCCCCGCGATTGTCGTCAACGGACCCATCCGCCATCACATCGGCATGAACATGCAGCTCGGCGCCCTCGGCCAGGGAACCCGCGCCAACGCCTCCATCGGACGCGCCGTGCGACTTGTGATGCGCAACGTCGGCGGAGCGAAACCGGGCGGCACTGAGCGTTCCACCCTCGGCACCCCCATGAAGTACACCCTCTCCTTCGCCGAGTGGGAGGAGCGTAGCCCCTGGGAGCCGATGCACGTCGAAAAGGGCTTCGACGCCGAAGACAGCGTCGTCACCGTCTTCCCCGCCACCAGCGGACCCCAGCTCATGGTCGACCAGACCGCCCGCACCGCCCGCGCGCTCACGGGCATCCTCGGCCTCACGATGGCCGCGGTCGGAAATCCCCGCACCCCCACGGGTCATGTCCTCTTCGTCGTCTGTCCCGAGCACGCCGACACCATCTGGCGCGACCGCTGGAGCAAGCAGCAGGTTCGCGACTACATCCTCGAAGTCACGAGCATGCCGCTCCGCGACCGCCTCGCCACCCCCGATGCGAGCGGCATCGAACCCTCACAGTTCGGCCCCGACGGCCCCACCGAGGAGCAGCTCGACAAGCTCTACTCGAAGTTCCGCGCGCCCGAGTTCATCCACATGGTCGTGGCCGGGAGCGAAGCCGGGAAGTTCTCCGCCGTTCTTGGCGGCTGGGCCAGCTCACCCGTCAGCCGCAAAATCGAAAACATCCCGTAACGAATGCGGCCGTTTTCTACTGGCGCCTTCGGGATCCGCCGCCTACGCTGGATCTGCGGGTCGGAGAACGGCCCCGGAGAGGTGCTGCAATGAGTGGTGCGATTGGCCCCGGCAGCGAAGGCATGAACCTGGAGCACATCAAGACGTGCGTCCGTTGCGGTCTCCGCTACGACTGGCGCCGGTCCTCCAGCGATTCGCTCAAGATGACCTACTGCAGCCACCTCTGCGAAGCGGGTGACCTCGGCTTCACCCTCGAGGCGCTCCTGCATGCGCAGCCGCCGACCTCCACCGAGGCTGAGGCCTCAGAACCCGAGACCGCCGCAATCTAGCCGCGACCCCCGCTGTGTCTACGTGACCAGCGGCGTGTCCTCCCGGTTCGCCCACTCGTACATCGAGCCGTCGTACACGCGCACGTCGTCGTAGCCCAGCAGCGCCAGGGCGAAGGCCGAGTGCGCCGCCCGGATGCCCCCCTGGCAGTACGTGATCGTGCGTGCCCCCGGCGCCACCCCCGCATCCTCCAGTAGCCGCTGCATCTCTTCGGCCGGCAGAAAGCGGCGCGTATCCGAGCGCTCGACCAGGTCCGTCCACTCCAGGTGCCGCGCCCCCGGCACATGGCCGACCCGCTTGTTCCCCCGCGAGTTCGAACCGTCCCACTCCCCGTCGCTGCGAACGTCGAGCACTGTGCACGAGTCCGAGTCGTGTTCCGCGATCAGGTCCTCCGCACTTGCGTGCAGCGCCGGAACCGTGCGCGACTCGAACGTGCGCTTCTCCGGCCTCGTGGCGTGGAACGTGACCGGACGCCCCTCCGTCAGCCAGCGATGCCACCCCCCGTTTAGCACCTTCGCCTTCGTGTGCCCGTAGTAGTTCAGCACCCACCAGAGCCGCGCCGCCACCAGCGCGTTGTTGTCGTCGTAGGTCACGACGGTCGTGTCCGCGTCGATCCCGAGGCTCCCCATGAGCGCGGCGAAGTCGTCGGGCGGCATCACGAACATGCCCGCGCCGCCCTCTCGCTCGCCCTGCTCCTTGATGTAGTAGTGAACGGGCAGGTGGACCGCCCCCGGGATGTGGGCGCGGCGGTACGCCTCCAGCGTCGCGCAGTCGATGATGCGCACCTTCGGGTCGTCCGCGTGTTCCACGAGCCAGTCGGGCTCGGCGAGCAGCTCCGGTCGGGCGTACGGCATCGCTCACTCCTCGTGCTTCGAAGGTCCCGCAGAGGATAGGCCGGGCGACACCGCCCCGCTATGCCAGCAGGTGCTCCTCGAAGTACGACACCAGCCGCCGCTCCATGTACTCCAGCCCCGCGGCGTCCCGGGGCATGTGGCGCTCCTCCGGGAAGATCTGGATGTCGTACGGCTTCTGCGCTGTTGTCAACGCCGTGATGAGGCGCGCCGTGTGCCGGAAGTGCACGTTCTCGTCGACCATCCCGTGGACCAGCAGCAGCTTCCCCGACAGGCCCTCCACGTGCGTCGTGACCGCCCCCTCCCGGTACCCATCCGGGTTGTCCTGGGGCGTTGACATATACCGCTCCGTGTAGCCCGTGTCGTACCCGTCCCAGTCGACGACCGGCGCTCCCGCCACCCCGACGCGGAACACTTCGGGCGCGCGCATCAGCGACATGCACGTCATGTAGCCGCCGTAGCTCCACCCGTAGATGCCGACCCGCTCGCGGTCGGCGAGCCCTTCCGCCACCACCTGTTCGACTGCCGCCACCTGGTCGTCTAGCTCGACAGTCCCCATGCGCCGGTGCAGGTGCGCCTCGAACGCGAGCCCGCGGTTGGCGCTCCCCCGGTTGTCGACCGCCAGCACGACGAATCCTGCTTGCGCGAGGTACTGCGCCCGCAGGTCGACCGTCAGCGCCCAGTCGTCGAGGACCCGCTGGGCGTGCGGACCCCCGTACACCGACACGACCAGCGGGTGCGGCCCCTCGCCCTCCGGCCGGTAGAGCGCCCCGGACATCGGGGTACCGTCGGCCGCCTCCATCACTCGCAGCTCGGGGGGCTGCAGGCCCTGCGCCGCGGCGGTCATGTCCGCCTCCTCGTGCAGGGTCGCGATCACCTCGCCTCCGTTCGTGCGACGCAGCGTCGTCACCGCCGCCCCTTCCCGCGACGAGAACGTGTCGACGAACGTCTCACCGTCGGGCGCGACCGCACAGCCGTGTACGCCCGGTTCGGTCGTGAGGCGCTCGACCTCCCCACCGTCCAGCCCCACCCGGTACAGGTGCCGCTCCACCGCGCCCTCCCGCGTCCCGCTGAAGAACACGGCCCGCCCCGCCTCGTCCACCTCCACGATGCGCGTCACCACCCACTCCCCCGTGGTCAGCTCGTGCGACTCTTTGAGGTCCGCGTCGTAGAGGTAGAGGTGCCGGAAGCCGCTTCGCTCGCTCGACCACAGCAGCTCGCCCGTCTCGAGGAAGCGGAAGTCGCCGAGGTTCAGCCAGGGCTCGGTGCGCTCCACGAGCGTGCGCAGCACGGTTCCCGTGTTCGGGTCGAACAGGTGCAGGCGAAGCTCCGTCTGTGCGCGGTTCAGCACCATTCCCGCCAGGACCCCATCAGACCGCCACACCACGCGCGGCAGGTAGATGTCCTCCTCCTCGCCGAGGTCCATCCAGACTGGCTCCCCGCCGGCCGCCGGCACGACCCCCAGCCGCACGCGGGCGTTTGGCGCTCCCGCGAAGGGGTAGCGATGGTGTTCCGTGTCGAGCGCGTCCCGTCCCTGGTGGACGATGGGGTAGTCGGGAATGTGCCGTGCGTCGACCTCGACGAAGGCGATGCGCGAGCCGTCCGGCGACCACCAGAACCCATCGGTCTGCCCGAACTCCTCCTGCGCGATGAAGTCCGCGAGCCCGTTGGTGAAGCCGTCCTCAGCCCCGCTCGTGAGCTGCCGTGCTTCCCCACCCCCGGACGGCATCGCGAACAGTTCCCCCTCCCGCACGAACGCGAGCTGCGCGCCGTCACCTGTCAGCCGCGGCGTGATCGCCCCCTCCGCCCCCTCGATCGCAACCGGCTCTGCGTTCCCCACGATGAGCCGCGGCCCCTCGCCACCGGGCAGGAGGATCGTGCGTTCCGCCGCTTTCGTGGCGAAGCGGTAGTCGGTCACGCCGACATCGCGCAGCCGCGCTCGTTCGCGACGCAGTTCCTCCTCCCGCGAGATGGGGCCGCCTCCGCCCGCCGGCCCTGCTAGCGCCCGCCGCTCTCCTGTGGCGATGTCGTACAGCCAGAGGCTCCGCACGAGCCCCCCGTCATCGCTCGCGAGGTAGGTGATGCCGCTCCCGTCGGGCGTGAACGACCAGCGCATCGGCCCGCCCATACCCGGACGCGGATAGCGCGCGACCTGCTCGATCGAGATACGCGCGTACGGAGCCGTCACCCCTCCAGGCCCTCCACGCGCAAGGCTTCGATCGCATCCAGCGCCTTCGGCGTCGCCGCCGACAGCACCTCCGCCCCCTCCTCCGTGATCAGCACATCGTCCTCGATGCGAATGCCGCCGAAGTCCAGCATCCCATCCACCCGCTCCCAGGCGACGTCGTCCCGGTATCGCTCGCGCAGGTCGGGATCTTCCAGCAACGCCCGGATGAAGTAGATGCCCGGCTCGATCGTGACGACGTACCCCGGCTGGAGGGGCAGGTCCGCTCGCAGGTAGCGCAGGGTCGGTCGGTCGCTTGGCACGCGCTCCTCGAGACAGCCGCCCGCGTCGTGCGTCGCCAGTCCCAGCATGTGACCAAGCCCGTGCGGGAAGAGGAGCGCCTGCGCGTCGCGCTCGACCAGCCCCTCCGCGTCCCCCCGCAGCAGTCCCAGGTCGACGAGCCCCTGTGCGATCTCGACGCTCGCGGCCAGGTGCAGGTCCTTGTACTCGACCCCCGGCCGCGCCCCCGCGATCGCGCGCTCTTGCACGGCCAGCACCAGGGCGTACAGGTCGCGCTGCACGCCTTCGAAGCGCGAACCGACCGGGTACGTCCGCGTCACATCGCTCGCGTAGCCCCCCACCTCCGCTCCCGCATCGACCAGAATCAGCTCACCCTCGCCGAACTCGCGTGAGGTTGGCGTGGAGTGCAGCGTTGCCCCGTTCGGCCCGCCCCCCACGATCGATCCGTACGCCGTGCGCTCCGCCCCTGCCCGAAAGAACTCGACCTCGATCTCGATCTGCAGCGCCCGCTCCGACATCCCCGCCCGCGCCTTGCGTATCCCCGCCATGTGCCCCCGGTGCGTCGCCGCCGCTGCCTCCCGCATCAGCGCGATCTCGCGTGGGTCCTTCGCCCGCCGCAGCTCCGCCACCACCGCGCGGAGGCGCTCGCTCTCCTCTTCGTCAGTCGCGAACTCCAGGCTGGCCCATGACTCCACCCCGTACTCCGCTGCTCGCAACGTGATGTCGTCGTTGCCAATCACCGCGACTGGCTCCCCTCGCCGCCGCTCGAGCCACTCGCCGAGCCCGGATGCCGGCTGCACAGGCTCCAGCCCCGACGCCTCCCCCACCGCCGCCAGCGACGGTCCGTCTCCCGTCCAGACCCGCTCGGCCGCGTCCGGTTGCGGCACGAACAGCGTCCAGCCCTCACCCGCGTCGAACGCCAGCACGCCACCCGGCTGCCCCACCCCCGCGAGGTACTGGTGCTCCGGGTGCGCGTGGTACTCGTGGAACTGGTCCGTGCCTGCGATTGGCAACAGCAAGCCCGCCGGCACGAGCACGACGCCCCGGTCGAGGTTCCAGCGCTCCGCCGCTCGCGCCCGCCGCTCGGCGACAAGCGCCGCCGCCTCGTTCTGCTGCATGGTCCGCAGTGTAGCGATCTCCCGTCGATCCCTGCCCGCGCGGGTGTACGCTGGAGGTGATCCGCCGGCGCCGCTCCCCCATGCGGCAGGGGACTCCATGAACGCCCGCGCCACGAATCTCACCCTCTTCTTCCTGCTTCTGCTGGAATTGATCTCCGGGCTCGCCAGCTTCCTCGCCGGCAGCCCCGAGGGCCGCTGGATTTTCTGGCTGCACAGCGCGGGGGGCCTCTCCATCGTGGTCTTGCTCGTCTGGAAGTGGCGCATCGTCGTGCGCTCGTTCGCCCGCCGGGGCGCCGGGCTCTGGTCGCTCGCGCCCGCGCTCCTCGGCGTGCTCTTCCTGGGAATCCTCCTGACGGGCCTCTGGTGGTTGCTTGTCGGGCGGGGAACGCTGCTCGTCCCCTTCTACGGCGAAATGCGCCCGCTCGTGCTGCACACGATCCTCGGCCTCGCGCTTGTGCCGTTCTTCGCCCTCCACGTCCTGCTGCGCTGGCCTCGGCGACCCACCGCCGCCTTCGCGAGCCGCCGCGCCGTGCTCCGCCTCTTCGCGGTCGGAGCTGGTGGTTTCGCCATCTCCCGCGGACTTGCCATCGCCGCCCCCCACTCCGGCCCCGACCGGCGTTTCACCGGCTCCCGCGAGGAGGCCAGCTTCACCGGCAATGCCCACCCCGTTACCAACTGGTTGTTCGACAACCGCCAGCGAATCTCGCGGGACGAGTGGCGCCTCGAAGTCCGGGGCGAGGTGCGGGAACCCCTCACCCTCGACTACGACGAACTGACCGCCCTCGCCGAACGCACGCGCCGCGCCACCCTCGACTGCACCGGCGGCTGGTACACCGTCCAGGACTGGAGCGGTGTTCCCCTCGCTGCCGTCCTCGAACGCGCCGGGCTGACCGACGACGCCCACAGCGTCGTCGTCACCTCCGCGACGGGTTTCAGTCGCCGCTTCGGGCTGGGCACCGTCCCGCGGCTTCTGCTCGCCACGCAGGTCGGTGGCGAGCGGCTCAGCACTGGCCACGGCTTCCCTGTCCGTCTCGTCGCGCCCGGACGCCGCGGCTACAACTGGGTCAAGTGGGTGGTGAGCATTGAGGTCAGCCACCGTCCCGGCTGGTGGCAATCGCCCCTCCCCACGCAATAGGCTGGCCCACACTCCCATGCGAATCGCCGACACACAGATCGAAGTCGTCGTCTTCGATCTCTTCGGCGTGCTCGTCTCCTTCGACGACGACGTCGTAATCGCCCGACTCGCGCGTCACTGCGCCGATCCCACCGATGCTTTCGAGCGACTCCACAAGCTCACCGCTCGCCACGACCTCATCACGGGCGCAGCAAGCCTGCCCGAATTACATCGGGAACTCGTCGCCGAGTACGGGCTCGTGATGTCCTTCCCGGAGTTCGAGGCGGCCTGGTTGGAGCCCTACCACCAGCCGATCTGCGGCATGGCGGAGCTTGTCGAAGCGCTCTCCCGGCACTACCGGCTGGTGCTCCTCTCCAACGTCGACCGGGACTACTGGCAGGTCGTGCGGGCGATGCACCCGGAACTCGAGTGCTTCGAGTCCCTCCTCGTGTCCTGCGACCTCGGCATAGCCAAGCCCGACCCGGAGGTATTCCGACACGTCTGCCGGCTGACCGGCACGGAACCGCACCAGTGCTTCTTCGTCGATGACACGGCGCAGAACGTCGAGGCCGCCCGCGCCCTCGGGTTCCATGGCCACGTCTTCCAATCCGTCCCCGAACTGCGCGCGGCCTTGGCGCAGGCGAACGCCCGGGGCCTGTAGCCGTCGACTTCGCGGCAGGCACGTTGCCCGCCCCCTCGGTAGGATCGGCAGCGATGCCCCTGACCGAGTTCGGGCCCGTCCAGCACCTCTCCGCCGATGCCGTGGGCCAGCCGGGACAGCGCCGCTTCCGCCTGCGCGCTATCAGCCAGGGCGGCGCCTACGCCTTCGTCTGGATGGAGAAGGAACAGCTCTCCGCCATCGGCGAGGCCATCGAGACCACGCTCGAACACGCCGAGGTCGACCTCGCCCCCTCCGGGCCCGAGGGGCCCGAAGCTGTGTTTCCCCTGGAGGCAAACCTCGACCTCGACGTCCGCGCCGGGCGCCTCTCGCTCGGGCTGAACGAGGAGACCCGCGTCATCGTTGTCGTCGCCGCTGAGGGCGCTTCCGAAGCCGAGGGCGAGGCCATCTCGATCGAATTCGACTTCGATGTCGCCCGCCGCCTGCGCGCCCAGATCACCGAGGTTGTCGCCGCGGGCCGCCAGCCCTGCGCCTTCTGTGGCGCCCCCATCGATCCCGAGGGGCACGTCTGCCCCCGCTCGAACGGCCACCAGCGCGAGGAGTAGCCTCGCCCGCGCCTACAGACCCCGCAGGAACGCGATCATCGCCTCGTTCACCGCCTCCGGCGCCTCCTGCTGCGTCCAGTGCCCGACGCCCGGGATCATGACTGCGTCGCGCAGGTTCGGCGCCGACTGCTCCATCTGCTCGCGCCACTTCGGCCCCATCAGCGACACCACGAGGTCGCGGTCGCCCGTCACGAACAGCGATGGCGGCGTTACCTTCTTCCCGTTGAACGCGGCCATCAGCTCCCAGTTCCGGTCGATGTTGCGATACCAGTTCAACCCCCCGCGGAAACCCGCCCGCTCGAACTCGCCCGTAAAGACGTCGAGGTCGGCCTCCGTCAGCCACGGCGGCAGGTCGTCGCCGGGATCTTGCATCGCGTCGAGGAAGCCCGCCGTCTTCGGTAGCGCTGCCGCAGCCGGGTTCGGTGGGCAGTCGCCCGAGGCGGTGTAGAGCAGCATTCGCATCGTCGTGCGCACGTCCGCCTCCAGTTCCGCCTCCGCCTTGCCCGGCTCCTGGAAGTAGAGCTGGTAGAAGAAGGTGTCGCCGAAGCGCTGCTTCATCCCCTCCGTCGGCGGAATCGGCCCCGACCACGCGTTCGGGGGCACGCTCAGCCCCGCCACGCCGCGGAAGCGGTCGGGACGCAGGATCGCCGCGTTCCACGCCACCGGCGCCCCCCAGTCGTGTCCCGCGATCACCGCCTGCTCTTCCTCCAGCGCGTCCAGTAACCCCACGATGTCGCCGATGAGGTGGAGCTGCGTGTAGGCGTCGATCGCATCCGGCGCGGACGTCTGGCCGTAGCCGCGCTGGTCCGGCGCGACTGCGTGGAACCCCGCCTCCGCCAGCGCCACCAGCTGGTGCCGCCACGAGTACCAGGACTCGGGGAAGCCGTGACACAACACGACCAGCGGCCCCTCCCCCGCCTCCGCGATGTGCATGTTGATGCCGTTCGTTTCCACGAACCGGTGCGTAATCTCCGTCATATGGCGCCTCCGGCGCGGATCCTAGCGGCTCGGCGCGCAACGGAACTCGCTAGACTCCCGCCACCGAGAGGGCACCAAAGCACCGGCCCGCCCGCGAGCGCGGAGCGAAGCGGAGCGGCCGAGCGAAAGAAATGCAGGGCGCAAAGCGAAGCGCAGCAGTCGAAGGAGCAAGACAAATGAAGTTCGGAGTGCACTTGATCCAGCAGAACATCGAGATGGCGGAGCTCCGCCGCCTCTGGACCTGGGCCGATACCGCCGGCTTCGACTGGATCGACGCCTCCGACCACTTCTACGAAGCGCCCCTCGTGCATGAAAACCACGGCGACTACTGGGAGGGCACGACCATCATGACCGCCCTCGCGTGCGAGACGAAGAACCTGCGCATCGGCTCGCTCGTGCTGGGCATGAACTACCGCCACCCGGCCGTCCTCGCCAACGCCCTCGCCGCCATGGATCACCTCAGCGGCGGCCGCATCGAGCTCGGCATCGGCGCCGGCTGGTACGAAGACGAGTACCGCGCCTACGGCATTCCCTTCCCCTCCCTCGGGAGGCGGCTCGACATCCTCGAGGAGGGCATCCAGGTCATCCGCCTCCTCCTTACCGAGGACCACGTGAACTTCGAGGGTGAGCACTTCACCCTCGCCGACGCCTGCTGCAACCCGAAGCCCATGCAGGAACGCCTCCGTATCTGGGGCGGTGGCGTCGGGCGCAAGCGCACCCTGCCGATGATCGCCCGCCTCTGCGACGGCTGGAACGGTCCCTATCTGACCCCGTGGCAGTTCCGCCACCTCTCCCGAGTCCTGCAGGAGGCCTGCGACCGTGAAGGGCGTGACTTCGACGAGATCGAGAAGAGCGTCAACCTCAGCTTCCACCTCGCCGCCAACGAGGCCGCCCGCCCGCGCGCCGAGGAGCACGCCCGCACCGTCTTCGGTGGCGCCATCGACACCTGGCGCGAGCGCGGCCTCATCATGGGCACGCCGGAGGAGGCGAAGGAGCTCGTCGCCGAGTACCAGGACCTCGGCTGCGACCTCCTCAACATCGCCATCCGCCCGCCACTGGACTGGGAGGCGCTCGAGGCCTGGGCTCAGGAGGTCATCCCGGCCTTCAGCGAGGACTAGCCCGCGAGCGAGCGCGAGTCGCCCATTACTCCGCCGGTGTGGACAATCGTCCGGGTGGTCCGGGCCGGCAGGCCCCGGCTCATGAACGAGCCAGTGCCCGCGTGGTGGCTGCGGCGGGCCGACCATCCAACTGAGCTGAACGCCTGTGGGGAGACCATGACTGCTGCTTCGGAGCCCGGCGCCCCGTGACCGCGCTCGCCGAGTCCGGCATCGCCAACGCCCTGCGACGCAACATCGCCATCATCGCCCATGTGGACCATGGCAAGACGACGCTGGTCGACGCCATGCTGCACCAGAGCGGGGTGTTCCGCGCGAACGAGCGTGTGGAGGAACGCGCGCTCGACAACATCGATCTCGAGCGCGAGCGCGGCATCACCATCATGGCCAAGAACACGGCCATCCGTTACCGCGACTGCACCGTCAATATCGTCGACACCCCCGGCCACGCCGACTTTGGCGGCGAGGTCGAGCGCACCCTGACTATGGTCGATGGCGTGCTGCTGCTCGTCGACGCCTCCGAGGGACCGCTTCCACAGACCCGTTTCGTGCTGGGCAAGGCGCTGGAGCACGGCCTGCCCGCGATCGTCGTCATCAACAAGATCGATCGCAAGGATGCGCGGCCGGCCGAGGTTCTCGACGAGGTCTACGACCTCTTCATCGACCTCGAAGCCACCGAGCAGCAGATCGACTTCCCCGTGCTGTACGCGAACGCGAAAGCCGGAACCGCGAGCGTAGACCCGGACGAACCCGGTCTGGACCTGCGGCCCCTGCTCGACGCCATCGTTGGGCAGCTGCCGCCCCCCCAGGGCGACCCCGAGGCGCCCTTGCAGATTCGGGTCGCGAACCTCGACTCGAGCGACTACCTGGGCCGCATCGCCATCGGGCGCATCGTCAACGGCCGCGTCGCGCTGGGCGACGAGATCGCCGTGTCGAAGCTCGATGGTGCTGTTACGCAGACCCGCGTCACGAAGCTGTACGTTTTCGATGGCCTGGAGCGGTCGGAAGTGGAGCAGGCCGCCGCGGGCGACATCATCTGTCTCGCCGGGATTGACGACATCACCATCGGCGAGACCATCACCGCTCCGGACGACCCGCAGCCGATCGCCCCCATGCAGGTGGATGAGCCGACGGTCTCGATGATCTTCGGCGTGAACACCTCGCCCATGGCCGGGCAGGACGGCCAGTACGTCACGTCGCGGAAACTGCGCGAGAGGCTCGATCGGGAGCTGGTGAGTAACGTGTCGATTCGCGTCGAGGACACCGACTCGCCGGACCAGTTCCAGGTGATCGGTCGTGGCGAGCTCCAGCTCTCGATCCTCATCGAGATGATGCGGCGGGAGGGCTACGAACTGCAGGTGGGTCGCCCGCGGATCGTGACCCGCGAGCGTGACGGCCGCATCGAGGAGCCCGTCGAGGAGCTGGTCATCGATGTGGCCGAGGACTACCAGGGCATCGTCATCGAGCAGCTGAGCGCTCGTCGGGCGACGCTGACGCGGATGGTCAACCACGGCAGCGGCCGCGTCCGTCTCGAGTTCCTGATCCCCACGCGTGGCATCATCGGGTTCCGCTCGCAGTTCCTCACCGACACCCGCGGCACCGGCATCATGAATCACCTCTTCGCGGGTTGGGAGCCGTGGAACGGACCCATCGCCGGCCGCCTGACCGGCGCGCTCGTGGCCGACCGCCCCGGCAAGGCGACCGCCTACGCCATCTACAACCTGCAGGAGCGCGGCGAGATATTCATCGGCCCCGGCACCCAGGTCTACGAGGGCATGATCATCGGTGAGAATGCCCGTCCCTCCGACATGGACGTGAACGTGACCAAAGAGAAGAAGCTCACCAACATGCGTGCGGCCGCGGCCGACGACGCCCTGCGCCTCGTACCGCCAAGGCTGCTGAACCTGGAGCAGTCCATCGAGTTCATCAACGATGACGAGCTCGTGGAGGTCACCCCGGGGAGCATCCGCCTGCGCAAGCGCATCCTCGGCGCAACGCCGCGGTCCAGGAGCCAGCCCTCCCGCGAGTGAGCGCGGAGCGAAGCGGAGCAGTCGAAGGACCAGTCGTATTGACAGCGCCCGCCCTGATAGGCAACGTGCGCGCACATAACTCCGGAGGTACCCCATGGCTGATGACGCCTACGCGCCCGACCCCACCAAGGATCACGAGACCGTCTCGATCTATCCCATCGACGACGATGTCAAGGAAGAGCTGCTCAATACCGTCGGCGAGGCCGTCCTCAACTGGTCGACGAAGGACGGTTGGCCCGTCGGCGTCATGCACGCCGTCGTCTGGGCCAAGGGCTCCTTCTGGATGACCGCCGCCGCCCACCGCCATCGCATGGCCGCCCTGCGTCGCGACCCGCGTTGCTCCGTCGTCCTCACGAGCACAGGCACCCACCTTGGCCCCGGCAAGACCATCACGGCCAAGTGTCGCTGCGTCATGTACGAGGACCGCGAGACGAAGGACTGGTTCTACCATGCCCTCGCCTTCCGCCCCGGGGCCGACCCCGAGCAGGCAGCCGCCTTCGAGAAGTCCCTCGACTCGCCCTTGCGCGTCGTGATGGAGCTCGTGCCCGAGAAGTGGATCACCTTCGACGGCGCGAAGATGGGGATGGCCACCGCCGGCGTGCTTCCCGACGATAAGAAGGGCCCCATGCTCAGCTCCGACGCCGTCCGCCTCGAGAAGGAGCTCAAGGCCCGCGGCCTCGCCTGACGCCCCGCGCATCTTCTCGCGCTCGTAACCGGGACACGCTCGTTCCGCTCGTCCCGTTCACGGTTCCGCGCTACGGTCGTTGCAGACCTCTTGTGGGGAGGACATGGCCGTGCGTGTGGGAATCCTGACCGGCGGAGGCGACTGCCCCGGGCTGAACGCCGTCATTCGCGCTGTCGTCACCAAGGGCGAGCGCCAGTACGGCGATGAGGTCGTCGGCTTCCGCAACGGCTGGGCCGGTGTCATGGAAGGCGATGTTATGCCCCTCAGCGCCGAGCGTTGTCGGGACATCCTCCCCCTGGGCGGCACCATCCTCGGGACCTCCCGCGCCAACCCCTACGCCACCGAGGGCGGCCCCGAAGCCGTTCGCGCCACCCTGGAGCGCGAAGCCATTGACGGCCTTGTCGCCGTTGGCGGGGACGACACCCTTGGCGTCGCCGGGAAGCTCGCGGCCGAGGGCGCGAGCGTCATCGGCGTCCCCAAGACCATCGACAACGACCTCGGCGTCACCGAGGTCACCTTCGGCTTCCACACGGCCGTCCAGACCGCCACCGAAGCCATCGACCGCCTGCGCACCACCGCCGAGTCCCACCACCGCGTCATGGTCGTCGAGGTGATGGGACGCCACGCCGGCTGGATCGCGACCTACGCCGGCATCGCTGGCGGCGCCACCGAGATCCTCATCCCCGAGGAGCCGTTCAGCATGAGCGACCTCTGCGAGCGCCTCCTCGCCCACCACAACCGGGACGTCTCCGCATCCATCGTCGTCGTTGCCGAGGGCGCCCGCCCGCAGGGCGGGGAGGTCATCACCCAGACCGACCAGCGTGACGCCTTCGGGCACGTCCGGCTGGGCGGCATCAGCCGCGTCGTTGCCGACGAGATCGAGGCCCGCACCGGCTTCGAGACCCGACTTACCGTGCTCGGCCACGTGCAGCGCGGTGGCACACCCACCGCCTTCGACCGCGTCCTCGCCACGCGCTTCGGCATTGCCGCCATCGACGCCATCCACGACGGCCGCTGGGGCCAGGCCACCGTCCTCCAGTCGAACGAGATCAACCTCGCCCCCCTCACCGACCTCACCGGCACTGCCAAGCTCGTCGACCGCGACCTTTTCGAGACCGTCGCCGGCGCCCTCGTCTCCCTCCCCGGCTAGTCCGTCCCCGAACAACCAACAGCCGACACCGCTCCCGCTATAGTCCCTCCATGCCTCCACGATCCTTCCGCATCGACGTCCCCGACTCCGTCCTCGACGACCTCCGCGACCGCCTCGACCGCACCCGCTGGCCCGACGCCATCCCCGACACCGGCTGGGACTACGGCGCCGACATCGCCTACGTCCGCGAGCTCTGCGACTACTGGCGCAGCGAGTACGACTGGCGCGCCCAGGAGGAGGCGCTGAACGCCTGGCCGCAGTTCCTCTGCGAAGTCGACGGCGTCGACATCCACCTCTGGCACGTGCGCGGCCAGGGGCCGAACCCCCACCCCCTCCTCCTCACGCACGGCTGGCCCGGCTCCATGTTCGAGTTCCTCCACCTCATCGGACCCCTCACCGACCCCGCCGCCCCCGGCGGCGACCCCGCTGACGCCTTCGACGTCGTCATCCCCTCCATCCCCGGCTTCGGCTGGAGTGGCAAGCCCGCCGAGCGCGGCTGGGGCCCCTCCCGCGTCGCCGACGCCCTCGACCACCTCATGACCGCCGAGCTCGGATACGACCGTTACGGCGCCCAGGGCGGGGACTGGGGCGCGATCATCAGCACGCGTTTGGGAGCGGCCCACGCCGCCAACCTGAGCGGCATCCACCTCAACATGGCGCTCGCCGGTCCTCCCGACCCGCCCACCGAGGCGGACGAGGCCGGCCTCGCCTCCCGCCGCGCCTTCCAGGCCCGGGAGACCGGCTACAGCAACGTCCAGAGCACCAAGCCCCAGTCGCTCGGCATCGCCCAGGCCGACTCACCCGCCGGCATCGCCGCCTGGATCACGGAGAAGTTCCGCACCTGGAGCGACTGCGACGGCGACGTCGAGTCGCGCTACTCGAAGGACACGCTGCTGACCAACATCATGTTCTACTGGGCGCCCAACAGCATCGCCTCGGCCGCCCGCATCTACTACGAGGCCCGCGCCGAGGGCGTCGGCGGCCGCGTCCCGCCCGTCGAGCGCATTGCCGTCCCGACCGGCTTCGCGGCCTTCCCCCGCGAGATCATCCAGGCGCCCCGCCACTGGGTCGAAGCCTCTTACAACCTCGTGCAGTACACGGAGATGCCCGCCGGCGGCCACTTCGCCGCCCTCGAGGAGCCCGATCACCTCCTCGCCGACATCCGCACCTTCTTCCGCCAGGTGCGCTAGACCACGGCCGGCCAGCCAGCCACCATAACCGCCGCTCGGGATATACTGCCGTGCGCGGATTTCGCCGCGGACTCCGCCAGCCAGAACACGCCCTGAAGGACGACGGATAGCGAAATGCCCAGCCAATCGAAAGAAGAGTGGCTCGAAGGTACGTACCGCAAGGCGGTCGAGCGCAACCCCGAGCGCGCCGAGTCGTTCCGCACCACCGGCGAGACCGTCCTCGACCCCGTCTATGCGCCCGAGGACGCGTCCGCGAACGGCGACCTTGGCTTCCCCGGCGAGTATCCCTTCACTCGCGGCGTCCAGCCCACCATGTACCGCGGACGCCTCTGGACCATGCGCCAGTACGCCGGCTTCGGCACCGCCGAGGAGTCGAACGAGCGCTACCGCTACCTCCTCGACCAGGGCCAGACCGGCCTCTCCGTCGCCTTCGACCTGCCCACCCAGATCGGCTACGACTCCGACGACGCCATGGCCATGGGCGAAGTCGGCAAGGTCGGTGTCGCCATCGACTCGATCGACGACATGCGCACGCTTTTCAAGGAGATTCCCCTCGACCGCGTCACCACCTCCATGACCATCAACGGCACCGCTGCCGTCCTCCTCGGCCTCTACATCGCCGTGGGCAAGGAGCAGGGCGTGCCCCTCGAGAAGCTCGGCGGCACCGTCCAGAACGACATTCTCAAGGAGTACATCACCCGCGGGACGTGGATCTATCCGCCCACGCCCAGCATGCGGCTCATCACCGACGTCTTCAGCTTTTGCTCCGAGAGCGTCCCCCGCTGGAACACCATCTCCATCTCCGGCTACCACATGCGCGAAGCGGGCTGCACGGCCGCCCAGGAGATCGCCTTCACGCTCGCCAACGGCATCGCCTACGTCGATGCCGCCGTGTCCGCAGGGCTCGATGTCGACGCCTTCGCCGGGCGCCTCAGCTTCTTCTTCGCCTGCCACAACAACCTGCTGGAGGAGGTGTGCAAGTTCCGCGCCGCACGCCGTCTCTGGGCCACGATCATGAAGGAGCGCTTCGAGGCCAAGAGCCCACGCTCGATGATGATGCGCTTCCACACGCAGACCGGCGGCGCCACGCTCACCGCCCAGCAGCCCGAGAACAACATCGTGCGCACCACTCTTCAGGCCCTCGCGGCCGTCCTCGGCGGGACCCAGTCGCTCCACACGAACTCGATGGACGAAGCCCTCTCCCTACCCACCGAGAAGGCCGTCCAGATCGCGCTGCGCACGCAGCAGGTCATCGGCTTCGAGAGCGGTGTCGGCGACGTCATCGACCCCCTTGGCGGCTCCTGGTACATCGAGTCCATGACCGACCGCCTCGAAGGCGAGGCGCGCGACTACCTGAAGACCATCGAGGATCTCGGGGGGGCGCCCGCCGCCCTCGAGCAGGGATTCCAGCAGCGCGAGATCCAGGAAGCCTCCTACCGCTACCAGCGTGAGATCGAGGAGAAGGACCGGGTCATCGTCGGTGTGAACGACTTCACCGTCACCGGCGAGGAACCGCCCGAGCTCCTGCGTGTCGACCCGTCCATCGGCCAGCGCCAGGTCGAGCGCCTCCAGGCCCTCCGCGCCGAGCGCGACAACGCCGCCGCCGATGCCGCCATCGCCGCCCTCGAAGAGGGCGCCCGCGGCACCGACAACCTCGTGCCCCTCATCGTCGCCGCTGTCGAGGCGCGCGCCACGCTCGGGGAGATCAGCCACGCCCTGCGCCGCGCCTGGGGCGAGTACCGCGAGATCGTGGTCGTCTGATGGCCGAGGACGACACCCGAAGCTACGCGGACGACCGCCGCCGCCTGCTCGGCGAGCTGGAGCTGGAGCGCAACCAGCTCCTCCGCAACATCGAGACCTGCCGCATCCGCGACATTGAGCGTCCCATGATCGACGAGTGGTCCCTGAAGGACATCGTCGGGCACGTCGCAAGCTGGGAGGCCGAGGTCGTCAGCGCGCTGCTCGATATCCAGGAGGGCCGCCGCCCGGCCATCCTCGACTTCGACGAGGAGCGCACCGACGCCTGGAACCAGGATCACGTCGAGCGCAAGCGCAGCCTGACTTTCTGGAGCGTCCTCGAACAGCTCAAGGCCGGCCGCGAGCGGCTGCTCGCCACCGTCGCCGAGTTCGACGACGCCGCCATCGGCGAGGAAGGCCGCGTCCCCAATCAGCTCCTGCAGGTGGTCGCCAATCACGACAAGGAGCACTGGCACATCATCGCCGCCTACCTCGCCGGCATGCCCGGTGTGCGCGAAACCAGCGCCGCCGGAACCAGCTAACGCCCAAAGGAGCCCTATGCTCAGCAAGGTCCACCACGTCGGAATCGTCGTCCGCAGCGCCCACGATGCGCTCGGCTTCTATCGCGATGCCCTCGGCCTCCCTGTCAGCGTCGACCGCGTCATCGAGGACCAGGGCGTCCGCGGCGTCCTCCTCCCCTGCGGCACGGCCGAGATCGAGCTCCTCGAGCCAACGCGCGACGACACCGGCGTCGCCCGATTCCTCCAGGGCCGTGGCGAAGGCATGCACCACGTCTGCTTCGAGTCCGACGACTGTGGCGCCGACCTTGGCGCCGCCGCCGAAGCCGGTGTCCAGCTCATCGACGAAGCGCCCCGCGCCGGGCTCGCGGGCATGATCGGCTTCCTCCACCCGAAGTCGAACCACGGCGTCCTCATCGAGTACGCCACGCCCGTCGAGGAGTCCCACGTCGGACCCAGCGACGACGCCCTCGCGAAGCGCATCGACCACATCGGCATCGTCGTGCAGGACATCCCCACCGCAGCCGCTACCTATGAGCGCCACTTCGGCTTCACCCTCGATCCCGATCTCGGCGGCCAAAACGACGCCCTCGGCATCGAGAACGCCTTCATGCTCGCGGGTAACGCCCATCTCGAGTTCATCCGGCCCACCACCGAAGAGGGGCCGGTCGCAAAGTTCGCCGCCGAGCGGGGCGAGGGCTCGTTCCTCCTCTCGCTCGCCGTCGCCGATGCCGAAGCCGCCGTCGCCAGCCTGCGCGACGGCGGCGCACGCACCGGCGACGCCAACGGCGGCGTCGCTTTCGTTTCGCCCCGCTCGTCCTTCGGCGTCAACCTGCAGTTGGTCGAGCGATCCTGACCCCACGACACAGAGGAGCAGCACCATGACCGCATCTCCCGAGACCCCCGCGCAGGGCGAGACCGGACAGAAGATACGTGTCCTTATCGCCAAGCCCGGCCTCGACGGCCACGACCGTGGCGCCAAAATCGTCGCTCGCGCCCTGCGCGACGGCGGTTGCGAGGTCATCTACACCGGCATCCGCCAGACGCCCCAGATGATCGCCGAGGCCGCCCTCCAGGAAGACGTCGACGTCGTCGGCCTCAGCATCCTCTCCGGCGCCCACCTCGAGCTCTTCCCCCGCATCGTCGAGGAGCTCAGGTCGCGCGGGCTTGACGATGTCGTTCTCTTCTGTGGCGGCATTATTCCCGAGGAAGACACGGACGCCCTCGAAGCGATGGGCTTCAGCGCCATCTTCCGTCCGGGCACCAACACCCGCGACATCGTGTCGTTCGTGTACGACAACGCCTCATCCGAGTGAGCGACCTGATCGAGCGGTTCCTCGCGGGTGAGCGCCGCGCCCTCTCCCGCATCCTCACGCGGGTCGAGAACGGCACGCCCGAGGGGCGCGAGTACCTGCGTCAGCTCTATCCCCGCTCCGGTCGCGCCCACACCATCGGCATTACCGGCGGCGCCGGCTCCGGCAAGAGCAGCCTCACTGGCTCCCTCGCCGCCGAGTTGCGCAGGCGTGGCCACGAGGTCGGCGTCATCGCCGTTGACCCCTCCAGCCCCTTCACCCAGGGCGCCATCCTCGGCGACCGCATCCGCATGCAGGACCTCGTCCTCGATCCGGGCGTCTTCGTGCGCAGCATGGCCAGCCGCGGCGCCCTCGGCGGGCTCGCCCCCACCATCGACGACGTCGTCGCCGTCATGGATGCGTTCGGCTTCCCCTACGTCTTCATCGAGACCGTCGGCGCCGGCCAGGACGAGGTCGAGATCGCCGGCACCGCGCTCACGACGGTGCTGGTCAATAACCCCGGCACCGGGGACGACATCCAGGCGCTGAAGGCCGGCATCATCGAGATCGCCGACGTGCTCGTGGTGAACAAAGCCGACCGCCCCGGCGCCGACGTACTCGTGAGCCAGCTCCGCGCCCTCCTCTCCCTCGCCCCCAGCGAAGGTCGCGACATCCCCATCCTCTCGACCGTCGCCACCACCGGCGACGGTGTCCCCGAGCTCGTCGACGCCATCGACGAGCACCGCGCCTGGTTGGACAGCTCCGGCGAGCTCGAGCGCCACCGGCGCCAGGAAGCGCGCCACCAGGTCCTCTCCGTCGCCCAGCGCATTCTTCTTGAACAGATCCGGCGCGAAACCTCCGAGGAAACACTGGGCGATCTCGTGGGGCAGGTCGCAGGCCGCTCCCTCGACCCCCACACCGCTGCCGAACAGCTCGTCGAACAAGGCCAGGCGGTGTGAGCGAAGCCCGCCAGCGCATCCGTGCTCGTTTCCGCAAGGGCGAGCGTGTGCGCCACATCTCCCACCTCGACGTGCTCCGCTACTGGGAGCGGGCCATCCGCCGGGCCGAACTCCCCCTGCTCTATTCACAGGGCTTCACGCCCCACCCGAAGATCGCCTTCGCGGCGCCCCTCCCCCTGGGATTCATCGGCGAAGGCGAGATCATGGAGGTGCTGCTGGAAGAGCGCGTCACCCTCGAGGCTTTCGCCGCCGTCCTCTCGGCCCAGACCACCCCCGACCTCGAGCTCCGCGAGGGGAGCGAAGTTCCCCTCGGCCTCCCCGCCCTCCCCACCCTCCTGCGCTGGGCCGACTATCGCCTGGCACTCGACGGCGTCACCCCCGAGCACGCCACCGAGTCCGTCAACGCCTTCCTCGCTACCGAGACCTTCCCCTGGCGGCAGGAGCGCGAAGGCAAGAAGGCGCGCGAGTACGACCTCCGTACCGGCGTCACCTCCATTTCCATCGACGCGAGGGAAGGTCGCACAGCCATCGATGCCCGCCTGAGCTGCGGGCAGGAGCTGACGGTGCGTCCCGAGCAGCTCGTCGCCGCGCTCTTCCCAACAGCCACGGTTGAGCGCTATGTGCGCGTGGGGCTCGTGCTGGAGGAGCCATCGGCCGCCTTGCAGGCATGGCGTGAGAAGGGGCAGTACGAGTGAGGCTCACCCTCGTCCGTCACGGTGAGACCGCCCACAATCGCGACGGCCTCGGACTCGGTCGCGAGGACGCACAGCTCACCGACCTCGGCCTCAGCCAGACCGCCGCAGCCGTCGAGCGGCTCGCCCCCGAGCCCGTCGATCGCATCCTCACGAGCCCGCTCACGCGCGCCGCGGCCATCGCCCGCGGCCTCGCCGAGCGCACCGGCGCCCCCCTCCAGGTTCGCGACGAGCTAACGGAAATGGATGTGGGTGAGACCGAGGGCCTCCCCTTCGCCGAGATGCGTGCCCGCTTCCCCGAATTCATCGAAGCCTGGCGCGCGGCCGACCCCGCCGACGTACTGATGCCCGGAGGCGAGAGCCTCGCGCAGGTCGCCGCTCGCCTCGAACCGCTCGTCGGTGAACTGCACGCGTGCCCCGACGAAAGCAGGGTCGTCGTCGTCTCCCACAACTTCGTGCTGCGCCTCCTCATCTGCCGCCTGCTCGGCCTCGAGATCGGCGTATTTCGGGCCTTCAGCGTTGGTCTCGCGTCCGTCTCCACGCTTTCGCTGCGGGCCGGCCAGGCCTCCCTCCGCTCCCTCAACGACCGCTCCCACCTCTCCGGGAACCCAAACGAAAGCGCTTGAATCTTGAACGGCGCGAGCCTAATTTGGTCACATGCCTATCCCGGTGTTCACTAAGACAACCCTGTTTCTTCTGGTTTGTCTGCTGCTCGCCGGGTACTTCGTCTACACCGCCTCGTCCGGCACCGTCCGCCAGCGCCAGCAGAACGAAGACCACGAGGCGGCGCTCGCGGAGATCGAGAATCTCCAGTCCAGGCGCGACCATCTCCTCGCCGTATACGACTACGTCGTCTCCGACGCCTACGTCGAGCAGGCTGCCCGGCGCGAACTCGGCTATGTCCGCGCGGGCGAGACTGCATTCGTCGTGCTCAGTCCCCCTCCCCCCTCTGACCAGGAGCTGTCTGGTGAGTGGTGGGAGCGCCTCTTTCCCAAGTAGTGCCGGACGACACCCTCTCGCCCCTTGAGCGCGTCCGGCGCTTCGCCGAGCGCGAGCAGCTCTTCCGCAGCGCTGGGAAGGTCGTCGTCGCTGTTAGTGGCGGAGCCGACTCGGTAGCCGCTCTCCTCCTCCTGCGCGACCTGGGCGAGGCGCACGGGTTCGAAGTCGTCGCCGCCCACTTCGACCACCACCTGCGCCACGAGTCCGCGGATGACCGCGACTTCGTGAGTGACCTCTGCGAACGCCTCGATGTGCCCTGCATGACCGGCGAGGGTGACGTTCCCCTTGCCGCCGAAGAAATGCGGATGGGGATCGAGGAGGCGGCTCGCAAGCTCCGCTACCAGTTCCTGGCCTTTGCCGCCGAACGCCAGGGCTCAGGCGCCGTCGCCACGGGACACACCGCCGACGACCACGTCGAGACCGTGCTCCACCACATCGTGCGGGGCAGCGGTGTGCGCGGCATCCGGGGCATGCTGCCGGTTGCTCCCCTTCCCGGCATGCCATCCCTCCGGCTCATCCGCCCCCTCCTCCCCCTCGCCCGGGCGGACACCGTCGCCGTCTGCAACGGCGCCGGCGTCGACTACCGCGAGGACGCCACCAACGCGGAGCTCCACGCCACCCGCAACCGCCTCCGGCACACGGTCCTTCCCCAGCTGCGCGAGGAAAACCCCTCGGTCGATGCGGCCATCCGCGGACTCGCCGAGAGCGCCCGCGAGCTCTTCCGCTCCGTCGAGCGTTCCGCCGCCCTCGCCCAGCCTCGCGACCGTGCCCCTGGTTCGGTCGTGTTCGAACTCGAGACGCTGCGGGCCCTCGGGAGCGAGGCGCGCCTCCTGCTGCTCGAACGTGAAGCAGCCTTCCTCAGGGCCGAGGTCGACGCCAACCGCACACGCCTCCGCAACCTCGACGAGGTGCTGTCGAGCGGAGCCGGCCGGGTGGTCTTCGGCGGCCTGACCGTCGAGGCTTCGGTCGGGCTCGCGCGACTCTCCAGCGGACTCGACGACGAGGACGCTCCCGAGATTCCCGAGCAGTTTGTGAACATCCCCGGGATCACCCGCGCCGGCGAGCGCGTCCTGCAGGCCGCGACCGAACCGTTCCCGGACGACACAGCCGCGCCCCCCGCTGCTGCCGTTCCCGCCGACCGCATCGAGGGGGCGCTGCGCCTCCGCGCCCTCGCCCCCCGCGACCGCATGCAGTTCCGGGGCTATCGCCGCAAGGTGAGCGGCATCCTCAAGTCGGCCCGCGTCCCCGCCTGGGAGCGCGGCGGCCTCATAGCCCTCGCCGGACGCGAGAATGTGGTCGCCGTCCTTGGGGCGAGCGTCGCCATCGCCGACGGCGGCGATGAGGACGACTGCTACTACTTCCGCATCGCGCCGCCGCCCCAGGCGGCCCCGCCCCTACGTGTGGACGGCGGGTAGGGTCCTGCTACGACGTGACTGATATGGCCTGCCTGCTGTAGGCCCCTTCGGTCACTTCCCGCACCAGGAAAGCCCCGAGGTCGGCGCGCCCGATGCGAGTGATCTTCCCTTTGTTGGTGGCAACCACGTCGCCGGAGGCGGGTTCATCGTTCAAGACGCCGGCTCGTACGAGCGTCCAGTCCAGCGGACTCTCCCTGGCGATCGCCTCCTGCGCGGTGTGCTCCGCGAGGATGGTGCGCAGGAACGTCCGAAACGCCACTCGGGAGAGGAGCGGAACCTGTCCCCAGCTCTCTCCCGCGCCGGCGGCGGACAGGACGACGAGCCGCGTGACGCCATGTCGCTTCATGCCGTCGACCACGTTCCTCGTGCCGGTAGTGAGCGTGGTCCGGTCCCGCAGACCGTTCGGACCCAGTGCGACGATCGCGGCGTCGTGGCTGGCGATCGCCTCCGCGACCGCATCGGGGTCGGTGACATCGCCCTGGGCGATGCGGGCGCCGGCGTTCGGGTCAATCTTCACGGGGGAGCGGGTGAAGGCGGTCACCTCGTGACCCTGTTCCAGCCCGTGCTTCCACACGTGCTGCCCGGTCTTGCCCGTCGCGCCGAACACGATGAGCTTCATGACTTCCACGGCCTTCCCATCCGCCAGCTACCCCGTGTGGACGGCGGGTAGCACTTCCTCGATCAGCCGCTGAGTCTGTGAATAGGCGTCTGCGTCCGAGTCCGCCAGCGGGCGCAGGACGAACTTGCTGATGCCGCACGCGACGTACTCCTGTGCTCGCGCCACGATCTCCTCCGCCCCGCCCACCGCGAAGAGCGCCTCCGGGTCGAGCGCCGCGAAACGGCTGTACGCCTTCGCCGTCCGTGCGATTGGCTCGTCGTCCCAGCTCCCGAACCGGAAGGGGAACCCGGCACCGTAATGGTCCTCGTCGATCGTCCGCCCCGCCTCCGCGACCGCCGCCTTGATCTTGGTGACAACCGGCGCCACCTGGGCCGGGGTCTGGATCCCCGCCAGCCACCCCGTGCCCCGCAACGCCGTCCGCTTGATCGCTGCGTCGCTGCTTCCGCCGATCCATAGCGGCAAGGGCTGTTGCACGGGCCGCGGCGCGATCGACGCCGACTCGTACTGATAGTGCTTCCCGTCGAATGTGACGTCTTCCTCCTCCCACAGCCGCACCATTAGATCGATCATCTCGTCGGCGATGGCCCCGCGACCGCGCGGTTCCCGGCCTGTCGCCCGCCACTCGGGCGCGTTCAGCGCGCCCACGCCGAAGGCCGGCAGCAAGCGCCCGTCGCTCAGGTAGTCGATGGTCGCGCACTCGTTCGCCAGCACAAGCGGGTCGCGCAACGGCAACAGCACGACGTTCATCCCGAACTTGATTCGCTTCGTCGCCCCCGCGACCGCCGCCATCGCCGTCATCGGCTCGAGCGCGCGTTGCGGCCCCGCCAGACGCTCGCTGAACCAGATCGAGTCGACCTCGCTCTCCTCGCACAGGTCGACCCAGCGGAAGAACGACGCCGGAGTCGTCTCCGGCAGCAGTGCCGCCCCCAGCCCGATGCGTACGCTCATCGCGATGCCTCCGCGCGCATCCTAGCCCGTCGCGCGCTTCCCTACCGCGCCATGCGCCGGAAGTACTCGCTGATGCGCGCGTGCAGCCCCGCCTCCGCCACCAGCAGCCCCCGCACCACCGGACGCGGCTGGTTGAACTCGATGGGCTGCCCCACGACGTCGCTGAAGACCAGCCCCTTCGCCAGGCAGAGGGCCGCTCCCGCCGCAACGTCCCACTCCTGCCGCGCGTACCACGTCACCACCACGTCCCCCCGCCCCGCCGCCACCAGCGCGAGCCGGTAGGCCACGCTACCGACTCCGCGCGTTCGCGCCTGCCCCGGGAGTGGTGGCACCTCTCCCAGCATGTCCTCCCCCCGGCCCACGAGCGCGAGGTAGTCCCCTTCCTGCTCGCCGCTGGGGACGGCCTCGGGCGCCGGGTCCGGACAGACGGCCGCGTGCATCTCGTCCGTTGCGGGGTTGTGCACAACCCCGAGCGCCGGACGCCCCTCCACCACCAGCCCTACGGAGATCGCGTACTCGGGATGCCCCTGGAGGTATTCCCGCGTCCCGTCGATGGGGTCGACCACCCATACCCGTTCCCGGTCGAGCCGTTCCGCCGTGTCGCGGTGCTCCTCACTCAGCCAGCCATCGTCGGGAAACGCGCCGGTGAGGGCTTCGTGCAGGACTTCCGCCGCGTGGATGTCGGCCTCGGAGACGAGCTCGTAGCCACCCTTCCGCCCGTACCGCAACCCCTCCTCCCGCATGCGCGCGACCTCGCCGCCCGCACGACGTGCCGCCTCGATCGCCACCTCCAGTTCCTGCTCCAGCACCGCCCCACTGTGGGGGCGCTGCTCCCTCGGGGCAATCTCCAAAGGCGGCGCCCCCGTACACTACCTCCGATGCCGAACCGTCTTTCGGGCGAAACCAGCCCCTACCTCCTGCAGCACGCCGAGAACCCCGTCGACTGGTACCCCTGGGGCGACGAGGCCTTCGCGAAGGCCCGAGAGGAGGACAGACCCGTCCTCCTCTCCGTTGGCTACAGCACGTGCCACTGGTGCCACGTGATGGCCCATGAGTCCTTCGAGTCGCACGAGATCGCCGGCCTCATGAACGAGCACTTCGTCAACATCAAGGTTGACCGCGAGGAGCGCCCGGACATCGACGGCGTCTATATGACCGCCGTGCAGGCGCTCACCGGCCAGGGTGGCTGGCCCATGACCGTCTTCCTCACCCCCGACAAGAAGCCGTTCTTCGCCGGTACCTATTTCCCACCCGAGGATGCCCACGGTCGTCCCGGCTTCCCCCGCCTTCTCCAGACCATCAATGCCACTTGGGATGAGCGCCGCGAGGACATCGTCAACTCGGCGGAGTCGATCAGTGACCAGCTCGCAGAAGCGTCCGGCCGCGCCGTTCCCGAAGAGGCCTTCGACCCCACCGTCGCCGCCAGCGCCGTGCAGGCCATGCTGCGCTCGGCGGACGAGGTCTGGGGCGGCTTCGGGACCGCCCCCAAGTTCCCCGCCCCCGCCAACCTCGAGTTCCTCCTTGGGCGCGCCGCTCGCGCGGACGAGCCGGACGGGGCCGCCATTCGCACCATGCTCGAACGCACCCTCTGGGGCATGGCCAGCGGCGGTATGTACGACCAGATCGGCGGTGGCTTCGCGCGCTACAGCGTCGATGTCCAGTGGCTGGTGCCCCACTTCGAGAAGATGCTCTACGACAACGCCGCGCTCGCCCGCGTCTACCTGCACGCCTTCCAGCTCTTCGGCGACCCCGCGCACGAGCGCGTCGTGCGAGAGACGCTGACCTATCTCGAACGCGAGATGCTCCATGAGGAAGGCGGTTTCTACAGCGCCCAGGACGCCGACAGCGAGGGCATCGAGGGCAAGTTCTTCCTCTGGACCACCGCCCAGGTCGAGGGCCTTCTCGGCGAAGACGCCGAAGCCTTCAACCAGATCTTCGGCATCACGCCCGAGGGCAATTTCTACGACCCCCACAACCCCGAGCTGATCGGCCGCAATGTCCTCTCCCGCCGCACCGATCCCTTCCCCGCCGCCAACACCTCCCCCGAGCGCATCGAGGGCTGGCGGCGCACGCTCTTCGAAGCGCGCTCCGAGCGCATCCCGCCCCAGACCGACGACAAGGTGCTGACCTCGTGGAACGGGCTCGCCCTCGCCGTCTTCGCCGAGGCCGCCCGCGTCTTCGGCGATGCGCACCTCCGCGAGATCGCCGAGCGCAACGCCCGCTTCGTGCGCGAGCGCATGTGGTCGAACGGCGCCCTCCTGCATACCTGCAAGGACGGCGTTGCCCGCATCGAGGGCATGCTGGAGGACTACGCCTACTACGGCCTCGGCCTCGTCGAGCTCTACCAGCTCACCGGCGACCGCGAACACCTCGACTGGGCGAACGAGCTCGTCGACGTGATCGTCGAGCGCTTCCACGACGACGAGGCCGGCGCCTTCTTCGAAACGGCCGAAGGCGCAGAGGAGCTGCTCTTCCGCCAGAAGCCGCGCTTCGACCAGGCCACGCCCAGCGCCGGCGCCTCCACCGGTCAGCTCGCGCTCATGCTGCAGCGCTACGGGCTCCGCACCGACGGTGAAGCCATCGCCCGCGAGGTTGTCGCCGGCGTCCAGGGGCTCATCCTCAACGCCGCCACCGGCTTCGGCGCGACCCTTCAGGTCATCGACCTGCTCGCCTCCCCGTCGCGCGAGCTCGCCATCGTGGGCGCGCCCGAAGCGCGCGCGCCCTTCGAGCACGCCGTGGCGGGTCGCTTCCTTCCGGGCCTCGCCATCGCGCCTGCCGCTGAGCCCAATGGCATCCCGCTGCTGGAAGGCCGCGAGTCCTCCGAGGGAGGCGCTACCGCCTGGCTCTGCGAGAACATGGCCTGCCAGCTACCAGCTGCGTCTCCCGACGAACTGGCCCGTCAGCTCACCGAGACCTTCCCGCCAATCCCCGACCAGCCACCGGAGGCATCCTCATGACCGCTCCCTCCCCCGTCCTCGAAGTCACCGACGAGACCTTCCCCGAGGCTGTCATCGAGGAATCGAAGAACCGACCTGTTGTCGTCGACTTCTGGGCGGAGTGGTGCGGGCCCTGCCGCGTTCTCAGCCCGATCATCGAGCAGGTCGCCGCCGAGTTCGGCGAGGACGTCCTCCTCGCCAAGCTCGACACCGACCGTAACCCCCTCACGTCGACTGCTCACGGCATCCAGGCCATCCCCTCCGTCAAGGCGTTCGTCGATGGCGAGGTCGCCAGCGAGTTCGCCGGCGCCCTCCCCGAGGAGCACGTCCGCGCCTTCTTCGCCCAGCTCGTGACCTCGCCCGCCGAGATGGCCGCCGCCGAGGCCGAGGAGCTCGCCGCCTCCGGCGACCTCGCCGCCGCCGAGGCGCGGTACCGCGAGATGCTGGAAGAGGATGACGAGAATGCCGACGCCCTCACCGGCCTCGCCGCCATCCTCCTCGAGCGTGACGACCGCGAGGGGGCCGAGGAATTGCTTGAGCGCGCCGGCAACGACCGCCGCGCCAAGGCCCTCCGCCACCACATCTTCCTCGCCGAGTTCTCCAGCAAGCACGACCCCGCGGAACTGGAGCAGGAAGCCCGTCTCGACCCCGAGGATCCCCGCGCCCGCTATCGCTGGGGCGTCATGCTGGCCGCTTTCGGGCGCTACGAAGAAGCCCTCGACGAGCTGCTCGAGTCCGTGCGCCTCGACAAGACGTTTGCCGGGGATGCCGCTCGCAAGGCCGTGCTCGCGGTCTTCGACATCCTCGGTCTGGAGAGCACGCTCGTGCGTGAATACCAGCGCCGCCTCACCCAGCTCCTCTTCTGAACCCCTCCCCGGAGCCACGCCAATCCGTGTAATGCCATGCTGAAGGCTGGTCTATTGACGGCTCGCGTAGGAAGATGGGCGTTCGAAAATGGATGGAGAACCCCGAAATTATGATCATCCACATGGTCGAGGGCGCCTCGGATGAGCAGACCGAGCGGGTAATTGACCGCGTCGTCAGCGACTACGGTCTCCAGTGCCAGACCATGGTTGGCGACGGAAGCATGGTCATCGGCGTCAAGGGCATGGCCGGCATCATCGATGAGGGTCGGATTACCGAGCTTCCCGGCGTCGATCGCGTCATCCGCATTACCGAGAAGTACAAGGACGCCAGCCGCAACTTCCACCACGAAGACACCATCGTCGACGTAAACGGCACGCTGGTCGGCGGCGGCAACCTCACCATCTTCGGCGGCCCCTGCGCCATCGAGACCGAGGACCAGGCCGTCGATTCCGCCATCATGTCCCGCGACGCCGGCGTCGACATCCTTCGCGCCTTCGTCGACAAGTCCCGCACCAGCCCCTACGACTACCGCGGCCTCGAAATCGCCCGCGGCCTCGACATCGTCAAGTCGATGAAGGCGGCGACGGGCCTCCCCGTCGTCTGCGAGCTGATCGACTTGCGCCACCTCGATGCATTCCTCGAGGCCGGTATCGACGTCATCCAGATCGGGGCCCGCAGCTCCCAGTACTCACCGCTCCTCGAAGAGCTCTCCCGTATCCGCACCCCGGTTGTCCTCAAGCACGGCTTCGGCAACGACCTCAACGAGTGGCTCTGTGCCGCCGCCTACATCATGTCCGGCCTTGACCGCGCCGGGAACCACACCGGCGCCGGCAACCCCAATGTGATCCTCTGCTACCGGGGTATCAGGTCGTTCGAGTCCGAGACGCGTTTCTCTGCCGACATCTCGATGATCCCGGTCGTGCGGAGCAAATCGCACCTGCCCCTCATCGCCGACCCCTCCCATAGTTCCGGCGACCGCGCTCTCGTCGAGCGTGTCTCCTACGGTTTCGTGGCAGCCGGCGCAAACGGTCTCGAGTTCGACATCCACTGCAACCCCGAGGAGGCCCTTTGCGACGGGCGCCAGGCCGTGCGCGAGGAAGCGGGCCGCATCGTGACCCATGCCCGCCAGATCCACGCGCTGCTCGCCGAGAACGGGGTGGAGAGCGGCGTCGCGGCCACTGCCGGCGTCTCCAAGTAGCAGGACGGACTCGCGAAGATGCTCCTGAAGCGCGCGACGCTTGAGGGCATCGCCGAAGGCCGCATCACCATCGCCTTCCGCCGTTGGAAGCGGCCGACCGTGCGCGCCGGAGGCGAGCTGCGCACGGCCATCGGCGTCCTCGTCATCGACGCCGTCGATGCCATCTCCGAAAGCGACATAACGGCGGATGACGCGCGCCGCGCCGGCTACCCCGCACGCGACGCCCTCCTCGCCGACCTGAACCGCCGCCCCGACGGCGACCTCTACCGCGTCGCCGTCCGACTCGCCGGAGACGACCCCCGCACCGCCCTCCGCGAGCAGGACACCCTCGACGGCGACGCCATCGAGGCCATCGCCGCCCGGGTCGCCCGCTTCGACCAGTCCAGCCGCCACGGCCCCTGGACCGAGACCGTCCTGCGCCTCATCGAAGCGTCGCCGGGCGTACGCGCCCCCGACCTCGCCGCCTCCCTCGGCCGCGAGACCCAGCCCTTCAAGCGGGATGTGCGCAAGCTGAAAGAGCTCGGCCTCACCGAGAGCCTGAAGGTGGGCTACCGACTCTCGCCACGCGGACGCGCCTGGCTTGCCACCCGCCCCCCGGAGCGCTAGCCGTCACTCCTCCTCAACCGACAGGTCCCGCTCGACCTCCCCCCGCGCCAGCTTCCCCAGCCGTTCGGGCAGCTCGCGCGTCCCGAACCGCCACGCAACCGCCTCTTCGAACACCTCTGCCGTCTCGGTTGGGATCTCGCCCTCGCTGGCGAGGATCCAGGCTCCCGCGAGCAAGCGCAGGTGGTACGCCGCCGCGCCGCTGTACAGCTTCTCGTCCGCCGCTGCTGCCTCCGATGCCAGCTCCCCGGTGACCCGTTCCGCCAGCGCTTCCGCCGGTCCCGCCACGAGCGGGTCCGCGTCCACCGTCCGCCCGAACGACGTCATCAGCCGCCCGTAGTTCTCCTCCGTGATCAGCGGCCGCCGCCGGAAGAGCCTCATGCTTTGGCCTCCGCAATCCCTGCTTCGACGTCGAGCAGCAGGTAACGGAAGTTGCTGCCCGGATCCGCCGGATCGCTGGGGTAAGGTTGCCAGCTTGTGAAGTAGCGCCCCCGCAGTCTGTGGGGCTCTTCCCGGCCCCGAATAGCATTGCGGCTCGGGTTCCCGGTCCAGGCCAGAGTCCCAGAAGGGACTTCTCGCCCCTCATACATCCGAAACGCTTCGTAGGCTGCTGTGCCCTTGCCCGAGCTCTCGTAAAACCGATCGTTCGTCAGCGCGATAACGTAACCGCCTTGAGCCAGTCCCTGGGCGATTAGGGATTCGGTTCGTGCGACATCCTTCCAGAAGTCGTAGAGGTACAGATTCTTGAAGGCTCGTTCTTTGAGTAGGAAGGGTTCATCGTTCGCGGTCAGCTCAGCTCTTCGTGTCCAGTACTTCAGCTCAATCGCGACCGCTCCCCCTGCCTCGGGAAGCCAGATGTCGACTTCGCCTCGGACGTCCTTCAGCGGGACGGGGTACTCAAGCCGCAACTCAACGTCTGGGTGGCGTCTCCGTAGCTCCCAGGCGAGCGCAAACTGGAAGTCAGCCTCCGAGTGGAACACTGGTCGTCGCTTCGCGAGCGATGCCATCGCCGCGTGAAGGTCAGTCGCTCCGAGCATCGCGCCATCATAGCGAGCCCTGCTCGCGTACCCTGAGCCCATGAGCAAGGGCGTCACCGGCATCATCGTGGCGGGCGGGCTGAGCCGTCGCTTCGGCTCTGACAAGGCATCCGCCAGCCTCCGCGGACGCCCCCTCCTCCAGTGGGTACGTGACGCGCTCGCCCCTGCTGTCGACGAGATCGTGATCGTTACCGCCGCCGGCCAGACCCTTCCCCCCATGCACCCGGCCATCCCCGCGACCGTCGTCGAGGACCGCGAGCCTGAGCGAGGCCCGCTCGCGGGCCTCGCGGCCGGGTTCGCGGCCGCTGGCTCCCCGGTCTGCTTCGCCACCTCCTGCGATGCCCCCCTCCTCCGGACCGCCGTCGCCGAGCGCGTCATCGATGCCCTCGGCGCCCATGACGCCGCGCTCCCCGAGGTGGGAGGCTTCCAGCAGCCGCTCACGGCGGCCTACCGCCGTGAGCCCTGCCTTGCGGCTGCCGAGGCAGCCCTGGCCGGTGGTGGCAACAAGGTCATCGATGCCTTTGCGGCCCTCGACGTGCTTGCCCTCGGCGAGGACCGGTTGACCCGCGTCGACCCCGACCTCCGCAGCTTCCGCAACGCCAACACCCCGGAGGATCTGGCCGCCATCGCGACGTTGCTGGACTCGCCACCGCCTGCCGCCCCGCCCCGCCGCAAGCGCGCCCGGGCCCGCACGAAGAGCCGCCGCCGCCACTAAGCCCGGCCCTGCGTACAATCGTCGATTGGCGCCCCGCGATGGGGCCAATCGAAAGGACACGAAGGCAATGAAGGTTGGAAGCGGATTCGGCGGTGGCTGGATCACCGATGCAGCAGAAGGCGCGAGGCGCGCCGAGGAACTCGGTTTCGACTTCGCCAACGTCGCGGAGACCGCCCACGACTCGATGCTCGCCGCCACCCTCGCGGCGAACGCCACGGAGCGGCTGGAGATCGCCACCTCCGTCACGATCGCGTTCCCCCGTGTCCCCATGATCCTCGCGATGCAGGCCTGGGACATCCAGCACCTGAGCAAGGGACGCTTCGCGCTTGGTCTCGGCAGCCAGGTGAAGGGTCACAACCAGCGCCGCTTCAGCGTGCCCTGGGTGCCGCCCGCCCCTCGCATGAAGGACTACATCCGCACGCTCAAGGCCATCTGGAAGACCTTCCAGACCGGCGAGAAGCCGGACCACGTCACCGAGCACTACCAGTTCACGCTGATCAACCCCAACTTCAACCCCGGTCCCATCGAGTACCCCGAGCCCAAGGTCATGCTCGCCTGCGTCGGCGCCGGCATGGCCCGTGCCGCCGGCGAGGTTGCCGACGGCGTCTACCCCCACGGGTTCATGACCGACAAGTACATGCGCGAGGTTGTGCTCCCCAACATCGCCATCGGCCTTCGCCGCTCCGGCCGCAAGTGGGAGGACATCGAGCTTTCCGGCGGCGGTTTCACCGTCTTCGGCGAGACCGAGTCCGAGATCGAGCAGGGCCTTGAGGCCCTCCGCCAGCCGATTTCGTTCTACGGCTCCACCCGCAGCTACCACGATGTCTTCGAGATCCACGGCTGGAAGGACCTCGGCATGGAGCTCCACTCCCTCTCGCTCGCGGGCAAGTGGGACGAGATGCGCCGCGTCATCCCCGAGGACGTCCTCCGCGGCTTTGCCCAGACCTCGACCTACGACAACCTCCCGAACTTCATCCGCGAGCACCGCGAGTACGCCAGCCGCGTTGGCTTCGGTATGCGCACCGAGACGCCCGAGCAGCGTGAGCGCTTCGCCCACATCCTCGGCGAGATCCAGAAGGTGGAGGTGCCGCGCGTCCCCCGCGGGCTTGAGGACGCCATCCTCCAGAGCGCAGCCGCCTCCTGAGTCCCGGCTCCGTGGCCGAACGCAGGGATGGGCCCTACGTCTGGCTAACATGGCTCGCGCAGTGGATGAGCGGGCAGAACACCTGCGAGTGGTCGGTCTGGTTCAGGGCCCACTGGCAGGACTACGAACGCGTCGAAGATGAGACCGACTGGGCTGCCTACCGCGCCCGCCACACGAAGCTGCTGAGGGAGACCCACCGCGCCCTGAACGACGACGGCTACCGCGTGAAGCGCGAGAACCAGAACCGCTTCACCTACCGCCACGAGGCCGAGGTCGAGGTGGTCGTCGGGGGAAAGCCTGATCTGGTGGCGCTGGGCGAGCACGACAACATCGTCCTGGACACCAAGACCGGCAGGGCGCACGACTGGCACGAGTTCCAGGTGCTCATTCCCATGGCGCTCCTGCCGCAGTCGAACCTCGTGGAGCACCATGAGCGCCGCTTCCGCGGCCGCCTGGTCTACGAAGACGGCGCCGTCCGGGACTTTGACCAGCGCCAGGCCGACGACATCCTCGAACAGCTTCCGTACTTCCTCGACGTCCTCGGCGGGCCCGAGGAGGGAGCAATGCGCGTCCCCAGCTGGCAAGAGTGCCGCTATTGCCCCATCAGCAAGGCGCACTGCCCCGACCGCATCGAGGCCGCTCCCGCCGGGGAGTGGGACGAGGGCTAGAGCCGGCCCGGGTGCCCGGGGTGGTCGGCGGGAGTCGCCTCCACGCCGGGCGTGAAGCTCCCGATGCCCACGACCTCGCGGCGGGCAAACAGCCACTCGCCCTCAAGTTTCGTGAGCTCGTCCACCCAGCGGCCCCAGTAGTGGGTGTGCTCCATCGAGCCCTTGATGCGGTGGAACGCGTACACGTACGACTGCGCCCGGGCAGTCGTCTCGCCGGTCAGCTCGATCTGCACGTTCGTCAGGTGGTGGCTGGTCGCGTGGAAGCCGGCCAGGATGCCCGTCAGCCGCTCCGCGATCGCCTCCCGGCCGCGGGAGTCGCCCCAGTACACGCCGAGCCCGTCCGGGGCGAAGCACGCGGCCGCACCCACCGGATCGTTTGCGTCGATGCGGTCGGCGTAGCGCACCATCAGCCGCGTGATGGCGTCGCGCTCCAGCAGGTCGCGCAGGGCGTCCGCGTCCGACACGTCAACTCGCCTCCCGCGGGCCGCGGTACTCCCGGTTCGGCCACACGAAGTCGATGTACGTCCGCTCGATCTTCCACTCCCCGTCGACCTTGCGGTACACGTCGTCGTAGATGCCCATCAGCATCAGCGGATTCTGGTCCGCGGGGCCGCTCAGGGAGAGGTCCAGCAGGTACCAGCGAGCCCTTGCCGTGTCGGCGCCCGTCAGCTCGATCCACTCGTTCGTGTTCGCGTGCATCGCTCCCGTGAACTGGCCCGCGTCGCCGCTGAATTCCTCGTAACCGGCACGGATGCGCTCCTTGCCGACCCAGTCGCCGCCGTAGTTCGGCCCGAATTCGCAGACGGCGTCGTCCGTGAACAGGTCCATGAGGCTGTCGATGTCGGCCATGTCGTAGTAGTGCGAGTAGAGGATGCGGACGCGCTTGATCGCCTCGATCTCGAGTAGTTGCTCTACGGTCACAGGGGCTGTCGATGCCATGTGCGGCCTCCTTCTGGGTGCGTGAAGTTGCTGCGCGCGCGGTAGCCTAGCACGGCCCTGAACGGAGACGGGTCAGGTTCCGAAGATCCTCCGCAGCGAGGGCGCCAAGCCCCGTGGCGAGAGCGTGAACACGATCAGGAAGAACAGGGCCGAAGTCACGACGATCGCCGGGCCAGAGGCCACGTCGGCATGGAAGGAGGCGTACAGCCCGATGACCACCGACAAGACGCCGAAGACGGCGCCCACAAGCATGATCAACGGCACCCGGCGCACCACCAGTGCGGCCGTCGCCGCTGTGGCTACGAGCATCGCCATCACCAGGGCCACGCCCACCAGCCGGAAGGCTGCTACCGCCGCCAGCGCCACCAGCACCATCAGGCCGGTCTGCACGAGCGCCACCGGCACGCCCGCAGCCGCCGCCATCGTCGGGTCGTACGCCACGAACAGCATCTCCCGATAGAAGATGGCCATCACCACGACGACCACAATCGAGAGTATTGCCATCACGATGATGTCTTCCGTGGGCACCGTCAGGATGTTCCCCACCAGGAACGAGCTGAGCTCAAGCGTGTAGTTCCGCGCACGGCTGATCAGCAGGATTCCGAAGGCGAAGAGGGCCGCAAAGAGGATACCGATGGCCGTGTCCTCGCGGAGCCGTGCGCGCGTCAGCGCCGAGACCCCCACCGCCGTCAACCCCGCTGCCACCGCTGCCCCAAGGCTGATGAGGATCGATCCGCCCCCCGCCAGGAACGCGATCGCCGCGCCCGCCAGCGAGGTGTGCGCGACGGCGTCCGTCAGGAACGCCAGTCCCTTGATCACGACAAACGCGCCGACGACTGAGCAGGCCAGCGCCACCAGCGCTCCGGCCAGCAATGCCCGCTGCATGAACTCGAACTGCCAGGGGTCGGTCAGCCAGTCCATGCCCGCCCCTACCCCCGGCCGCGCCCCTCGTGCCCGCGCACGGGGTGGCTGTGGCGGGCGTGCTCGCGGTCCCGGTGGGGGTCTTCGCGCTCGTAGTGGTCGTGGGACGACAGCGCCAGCCTGTTGCCTTCCGCCCCCATCACCAGTGCATGCCCTTCGAATGTGCGGTTGAGCATCTCCTCCGTGATCGTCGTCGCGGGCGGTCCGTACGTGACGACCTGGCGGTTGAGGAACAGCGTCAGGTCGCAGCACTCGGCGGCGCAGCCGATGTCGTGCGTGCAGAACACGATGCTCGCACCGTCGGCGGCCAACTCGCCCAGCAGGTCGATCATCTCCTGCTCGGAGCGCGTGTCGAGCCCGGCAGTGGGCTCATCCAGCAGAAAGAGGTCAGGATTCCGCACCAGCGCCCGTGCGCAGAGCACGCGGCGTTGTTGCCCCCCGCTCAGTTCGCCCGCCTGACGGTCGGCGAGGTGGTCGACGGAGAGCCGCTTAAGCGCCGTCATGATGCGGTCCTGCTCTTCCGACCTGCGCCGGAAGCGGTCCAGTCCGAGCGCCTTCCGGTAGAGGCCCATCGCCACTACCTCCCGCACCGTCACAGGAAAGTTCCAGTCGATGTCCTCCGCTTGCGGCATATAGCCAACCTGCCGCCGCGCTTCCCGTGGCGTGCCGCCGAGGACGCAGACGTCGCCCTCCCACGGTTCGATCAGGCCGACCAGCGTCTTGATCAGCGTGCTCTTGCCCGAGCCGTTCGGCCCCAGCAGCCCCATGACCTTCCCCTGCGGCAACGAGAACGACACGTCCTCGATGGCCCGGTGCCCGCGGTAGCCCGTGGTCAGGCTCTTGACCTCGATGGCGGGAACCACTTTGCGTTACTCCGCGATGCCGTTGGCGATGGCGCGGAGGAACTCCACGTAGGTTGGATACTCCTCAGCCAGGCCCCCGGAAGGAATCGTGCGGACAGTCGCGCCCGTGTCGCGGGCGATCTGCTCGATCACGCGCGCACTGAACTGCGGCTCGGTGAAGATGAAGGGGATCCCCAGCTCGGTGATGTGCTCCACCAGCTCCGTGATGGTTGAGGCGCTCGGCTCCTCCTCCGGGCCCTCCACCACGAAGCCCAGGATCGTCAGCCCGTAGCGGTCGGCGAAGTAGCCGTAGGCGTCGTGGAAGGTGACCAGGTAGCGGCGCTCCTCCGGGAGCCCGGCCAGTTGCTCGCGGATCTCGCCGTCGAGCTCGCGCAGCTCTGCGATGTACTCCGAGGCGCGCTCGCGGTAGTAGTCAGCCCCATCCGGGTCAAGCCGCGTGAGCTCGTCACGGATTTCCTCGACCGCCTGGATGGTGAAGTCGATGTCCATCCAGAAGTGCGGGTCGAAGGCGCCATGTCCGTGCCCTCCCTCGTCGCCGTGGTCGTCGCCTTCCTCGTCGCCGTGGTCGTCTTCGTCCTCGTCGCCGTGGTCGTCTTCGTCCTCGTCG
>VXLW01000029.1:109915-112585 GCA_009841435.1 Dehalococcoidia bacterium
CTCGTCGCCGTGGTCGTCTTCGTCCTCGTCGCCGTGGTCGTCTTCGTCCTCGTCGCCGTGGTCGTCTTCGTCCTCGTCGTGGCCCTCGTCTTCGTCCTCGTCGCCGTGGTCGTCTTCGTCCTCGTCGTGGCCCTCGTCTTCATCCTCGTCGCCGTGGTCGTCTTCGTCCTCGTCGTGGCCTTCGTCTTCGTCCTCGTCGTGGCCTTCGTCTTCGTCCTCGTCGCCGTGGTCGTCTTCGTCCTCGTCGTGGCCTTCGTCTTCGTCCTCGTCGTGGCCTTCGTCTTCGTCCTCGTCGCCGTGGTCGTCTTCGTCCTCGTCGCCGTGGTCATCTTCTCCGTGGTCATCCTCGGCATGCGCCAGGCCTTCGGGGAACGGCCTCAGGTCCATGTCGTGGGTCAGCTCCAGGACTGCGCCCTCTGTGCTGCCTTCAAGGTCCTCCTCCATCGCCGCCAGTCCGGCTCCGACGATCACGAGAAGATCCGCCTCTGCTGTCTTGCGGATGTCACTTGGAGAAAGGGTGAACGTGTGGGGGTCCGCCCCGGTGGGAACGATGCTCTCGACCGTGACCCGGTCACCGCCGACCTGTTTCACCAGGTCCTCGACGATCGTCGTCGAAGCTACTACCGAAAGGGTGGTGGCATCGTCGCCACTGCCGCCCTCCTCGTCGTCCCCGCAAGCGACGCCAATAAGCGCCACTCCCGCGAGGAGACCAACGAGTGCAAGGCGAAGTCCCTTGAGGTTCGGCAGTCTCATCGGTGTCTCCATTGTTGAGTATCAGTATCAGTGCGACGCTGTATCATTGGATGGGCGATACCAGGTGTCAAGGGTACTCCGTCTCAACTGTGGGCACGCCTACGCGCCTCCCTCATTGACACCCTCTTCCTGCCATCCCTACCATCGGAACCGTGAGCACCACCGAGGGCACGACGGAGCGTCTCGAGGACACGGGCTACCGCCTGACCGCTCCCCGGCGCGCCGTTCTTGAGGCCATTGCGCGCACGAATCGCCCCTTCACCATCGAGGAGTTGAGCGAGCGCCTTCCCAACATCGGGCGGGCGACCGTCTTTCGCACCATCAAGCTCCTCAATGAGCTCGACATCGTCTGCCGCGTCCCCCTTGAGGACGGAGGCATCCGCTACGAGCGCTCCCGCAGCGGCCGCCACCACCACCACCTGATCTGCAGCGAGTGCGGCTCGGTAACCGAGTTCAGCGACCCCACCCTCGACGAGGCCATCGAGCAGAACGCGGAAACCGCCCGCTTCGAACTCGATGGCCACAGCGCCGAGCTCTACGGCCGCTGCGCTCCCTGCCAGCGCCCCACCTGACGCCCCGCCCCCTCCGTCCGGGACCCCTGCTACCATCCCGCGATGCTTGGCCCCTACCGCGTGCTCGACCTCTCCGATGAGCGCGGGCTGCTCTGCGGCTACATCCTCGCCGACCTGGGCGCCGATGTGATCCTGGTCGAGCCGCCCGGCGGCTCCCCGGCCCGCAAGACCCCACCGCTCCTCGGCGGCGCCCCCGAGGGCGAGCAGTCCCTCTACTGGGCCGCCTACGCCCGCAACCGGCGCAGCATCGAGCTCGACCTCGACTCCCCCGAAGGACAGGCGGACTTGCGCCGCCTCGTCGCCTCCGCCGACGTCCTCATCGAATCCGACGAGCCCGGCGCGATGGCCGCCCGCGGTCTCGGGTACGACGACCTCGCCGAGGTCAACCCCGCGCTGGTTTACGTCTCCATCACGCCGTTTGGTCAGGACGGCCCGAAGGCGAGCTACCTCGCGACGGACCTCGTCGTCGCCGCCGCTTCCGGAACCATGCATATCGCCGGCTATCCCGATGCCGCGCCTGTTCGGGTGACCGCTCCCCAGGCCTGGCACCACGGGTCCGGCGAGGCAGCGGGTGCCGCCCTTATCGCCCTCGCCGAGCGGGCCCGGTCCGGTCGCGGCCAGCACGTGGATGTCTCCGCCCAGCAGGCGTTGAATCTCGGGGCCTTCGGCCAGCTGGTGAATGTCACCGCCGGCGCGCCAGAGACGGTGCGCGTGGCCGGCGGCGCCATTGTTGGGCCGGTCACGCTCAGGCTCATCTGGGAGGCGAAGGACGGCTACGTCTCCCTCACGTTCTTCTTCGGCAATGCCGTCGGCCCCTTCACGCGGCGGCTTATGGAGTGGATCTGCGAAGAGGGGGCCTGCGACGAGGCCACCCGTGACAAGGACTGGATCGCCTACGCAGCCCTGCTGCAGCAGGGCGAGGAGCCCTACTCGGAGTTCGACCGCATCATTGGCGTCGTGGAGGCCTTCCTCAGGACGAAGACCAAGGCCGAGTTGATGATGGAGGCCCAGCGCCGCCGCCTCCTCATCCTGCCCGTCGCCACCCTGCCCGAGGTGCTCGAGAACCCGCAGCTCGAGGCGCGCGGCTATTGGCGTTCCCTGCCCGTGGCTGGTCGCGAGGCGCGCCACCCAGGCACCTCGGTCCGCCTCTCCGCCTGGCCCAGCCCCGACGACCGCCCCGCCCCTCGCTCCGGTGCCCACACCGCCGAGGTGCTCGCGGAGCCCGCCCGCCCCGCCGCAGCCAGGATGATTTAAACAAGTGACGCGTCCCACGATGTTAAGGCTGTTTTTAAAGGGTGTGGCCGGATAATTTAAAAAAAATGGTGGGGGGGGGGGGGGGGGGGGG
>VXLW01000035.1 GCA_009841435.1 Dehalococcoidia bacterium
CCCCGCTTTATTTAAATCCACCCCCCCCCCCCTAGAGAACCACGGCTACACCCGCGGGCCCGGTCATATTTTTAAAACCCACCGTGTCGCGGGCGGAGGGGCTGGTCATCGGGGGGAAGTCGATGGGTGGGCGCATCGCGAGCATGGTGGCAGAGGAGGCGGGGGTCGCGGGGGTGGTCTGCTTCGGGTACCCGTTCCATCCGCCGGGGAAGCCGGACCGGCTGCGCACGGCGCACCTCGAGCCGATCCGGACGCCTGTGCTCATTCTTCAGGGAGAGCGGGACCCGTTCGGGCGGCGGGAGGAGGTGGCGGGGTACGGGCTGTCGGAGCAGGTCCGGCTGCACTGGCTGGTTGACGGCGACCACGGGCTCAAGCCGCGCAAGGCCTCGGGGCGGACGGAGGCGGAGAACCTGGCGGAGGCGGTGGGGGAGGCGGCGCGGTTCGTGTTCGAGGTGACGGGCGGGTAGTCGGGTCAGGCGATTGGTTTGTCCCGGGAGCCCCAGGCGTCCCAGTGGATGACCTCGGAAACGGGCGGGCGCTCGACCGGCTTGAAGTTGTCGTCGCCGGTGAAGTAGGCGACGGGGAAGAGGGTCGCCTGGCTGATGTCGTCGGGGATGGCGAGGAGCTCGGCGACCTCGTTCGCGTAGCGGAGGTGGATGCCGGTCCAGGCGGTGCCGAGCCCGCGCGTGCGGAGCGCCATCTGGAGCGACCAGGCGGCAGGCAGAATCTGGCCGTAGAGGCTCGCCTGGGCGCCCTGCCCGTCGTTCTCCGCACGGCCCTCGATGCAGGGGATGATGAGGGCGGGGCAGCGGTGGATGTTGTCGGCGAGGTAGGCGATGACGGGGCGCATGGGGCGGGCGCCGGCGAACTCGTAGAAGCCCTCGCGGTAGAGGCCGCCGATGTAGTCGCGCTTGGCCTCGTCGGTAACGACCATGAAGTGCCAGCGGCGGGCCTCGCCGCCGCCGGGGGCGGCCTGGATGGCGATGCCGATGCACTCCTCGATGACCTCGGGCTCAACTGGGCGGTCGAAGTCGAGGCGGCGGCGGACAGAGCGGGTCGTCGTGAGGACGTGGTCGACGCTGTCGCGGTCGTAGGGGCGGTGCTTGTCGTCCTGCTCGGTCATGGGGAGGGCCATTCTGCCACGCGGGAGGGGCGGCGGGCGGGGCGCGCTCGCGCCTTCGGGGGCGGGTGGCAGAATGAGGCGGCTTGGTGAATACACGGGCCGCGAGCGCCCGCGAGACCAGAACCAACAGGGCAGAGGAGAACGGAAATGGCGGATCGACTGAAGGATCGCGTGGCGATCGTGACGGGTGCGGGGCGGGGCATCGGCGCCTCGATCGCGAAACTGATGGCGGCGGAAGGCGCGGCGGTGGTCGTGAACGACCTCGGCGGCAGCGTCGATGGTGAGGGCGCCGACGACGCGCCCGCGCGCGAGGTCGTACGCGAGATCGAGGCTGCCGGCGGCACGGCCGTCGCCAACTTCGACGATGTCTCGGACTACGACGCATCGGAGCAGATCATCCGCACGGCCCTGAACGAGTACGGACAGCTCGACATCCTCTGCAACGTGGCCGGCATCCTGCGCGACCGCATGATCTTCAACATGACCGAGGCCGAGTGGGACGCGGTCATCGCGGTGCACCTGAAGGGCACGTTCAACACCTCCAAGTACGCGTCGATCTACTGGCGGACGGAGCGCAAGGGCGACTACCGGCTGATCAACTTCACGTCGGTCTCGGGCCTCTCGGGCTCGCCGGGGCAGCCGAACTACGCCGCGGCGAAGCTCGGCATCGTGGGGCTGACGTACTCGTGCGCGAACGCGCTCGGCCGCTACGGGGTGACCTCGAACGCGATCAGCCCGGGCGCGGCCACGCGCATGGGCGACACGATCCCGCCGGAGCGACGGCGCCAGCTCGACGCGGCGCAGCAGCGGGCGGCCGAGGACCGCGCGCGGGAGATGTCGCCGGACAACGTGGCCCCGCCGGTGGTGTACCTGGCGAGCACGGAGTCGGGCTGGATCAACGGGCAGGTGATCGGGGCCTCCGGGTACCAGGTGTCGCTGTTCAACACGCCCGACATGATCCGGCAGATCCAGGGCAAGGAGCCATGGACGGTGGACGACATGTTCCAGCGCATGCCGGCGGTCTTCCGGCCGGCGATCGAGGGCAGGAACTTCTACCAGCGCGCGCAAGAGAGCTAGCGAGGGCGCGATGTCCGGCGAGCGGGCGGTCCTGTTCGACTTCGGCGGCGTCCTGCTGCGCCAGGACTGGGACGAGTACGACGCGTTCTGCGAGCGGAACGGCCTGCCGGCGCGGGCGCTGCAGCGCGCGCTCTACGGCACCGACGAGTGGCGGGCGCTGCAGACGGGTCGCATCAGCGACCGCGCCGTCTGGCGGGCGGCGGCCATCGCCTCGCTGGCGGAGCACTGCGGCGATCGCGCCGAGAGCCTCTTCGAGGAGTGGTACTCGCGCCCGATCCGGCTGCATCAGCCGAACATCGACCTGGCCAACGCGCTGGCGGGGGCGGGGGTGCGCGTGGGGTTGCTGAGCAACGCCGCGCCGGACCTCGAGACGAGGATCACGGAGCAGTTCGGGGTGAACGTGAACTGGACCGACCGGGTCATCTCGGGGCTGGTCGGGCTGGCGAAGCCGGACCCGGCCATCTACCACCTCGCGGCGGAGCGCATCGGCCTGCCCGAGGCATCCTGCTTCTTCATCGACGACCTCGAGCAGAACGTCGAGGCAGCCAGGGGCGTGGGGATGCGGGCGCACCACTTCCAGGGGGACTACGAGGCGCTGCACGCGGACCTGCGGGCGGCGGGGTACGAGTGGGAGTAGCGGAGGCTCGAGGTGTCCCCTATTCGTCCGCGAGGACACGCACCGAGGCGATGAGGGCGTTCAGCAGCACCTGAAAGCGGAGCCGGTCGCCGGCCGACAGATCGTCCCGCAGGTGTGTTCGCACAACCTCCTGCGTGTGGACGAAATTCAGGCTGCCCCGCCCCTTGAAGTCGTTGACGACCGTACCCGAATCTCCATTGCCTGACTCCCAGGAGAGGTCGCCGACGAGGCGCAGGCCCTCGGGGATCGTGAAGATGAAGGAACCCAGCTGCCACTCCGTGCGACCATCGCCCTCGACGACCTTGCCCACGTAGATGAGGGGCCGCTCTCCCGGCCTGTGGGTAATGCCACCCTCAAGGTTGGAAGGGACGCCCTCGACACCGCCTGCAACCGCTCGAACCTCGAAGCGATGCCCGGTGTTGCTGCTGAGGCCGGTCAAGCGGTAGGCGCGAGTCGCCGAGTCGCTGCCGGGAATGTCCGTCCACGGGCCCCACGGGTCCTGGCGAGCCTCGCCGCTATTCCAGGTCGTTCTCCGGTACTGCCACCCAGTGGCGTCGTCGGGGCCACCTACCCACTCCAGGAGGAGCGAGTCGGGCGAGCCATCGGACACGACGGTCAGGCAGGGACCGCCTTCGGGCACGGTGTCGCCCGACCTTAAGGAGGCCAGGCAGGTCTCCATCGTGAACGTTGAGCCCGGAGCGACGACCGCTTCCCCACCGCCGCCTCGCACGGCCAGGAAGATCCCCACGGCGACCGCCGCTGCAATCGCAACGCCCAGAAGGACCCGGATCCACACCAGCCTTGCCGCTCCGCGTATGCGCTCCATGAGCGCCATCCTAGAACTGCAACCGCGAGGGCTGCCTACGGTGAGGGGCGTCTAGCCGAAGCGGATGCTGTCCTCGACGTGGCGCATGGGGGGCTGGCGGCGCTCGCGGGCCATCTGGATCACGAGCAGTAGCGGGACGAAGCGGCCGGCGAGCATCCCGGTGATGAGGAGGCCCCGCTCCCACGCACCTGCGTCCTGGGTCAGACCAACGGACCAGCCGGAGAGCGTGACGGCGGAGATGCCCTCGAAGAGCGCGTCTATGGGGGCGGCGTGGGAGGCGGCGATGATGCCCGCGCAAAGGAAGGTGACGGCACCGCCGAAGAGGAAGGTGATGGCGAGCGCGTGGCGGAAAGCGGAGGGGGGCAGCTCGCTGCCGAGCAGGGAGAGCCGGTCGCGGCCGGCGAGGGCGTTCAGGAGGCCGGTCGCGAGGACGGCGATGGTCGCCACCTTGAGGCCGCCGCTGACGGAGCCCGCAGCGCCGCCGATCAGCATCAGGCCGGTGCCGAATACCTTGCTCTCCTCGCGGAAGGCGGCGGTGTCGAGGGTCGTGAAGCCGGTCGTGCGGGCGGACGACTCGAAGAGGGCAAGGAAGGGACGGCGCCAGCCGGGCTCGTCGGCGAGCGTGGCCGGGTTCGTCCACTCGCCGATGAGGAGGACGCCCGCACCCCCGATCAGGACGGCCGCCGTCGCGACGAGGATGACGCGCGTATCGAGGGGGAGGCGGCGGAGGGAGCGCCGGGAGGCGTAGAGCGCGAGGGGGATGGGTCCAATAGCGCCCAGCATCGCGAGGGCGCCGGTTACGGCGAGGACGGGCACGTCGTCGTGGAAGGCGGCGTAACCGGCTTCGGGGAGGGCGAACCCGGTGTTGTTGAATGCGCTGACGGCGTGGAACGGTCCCCACCAGAGGGCACGGTCGGCCGGAACATCGGCGGCGAGCATGACGAGGAAGAGGGCAACGGCGCCGATCGCCTGCACGGCGAAGGTCGCTGCGAGGACGGTCCGCACGACGCCCAGCACTTCGCCAACGCCGGGCACGCCCCGGAAGAGGCGCTTCATGCCGGAGTCGCGCATCCCGAGCCGGCGGCCGAGGAGCCAAAGAATGACGGTCGCGCCGATGAGGTAGAGGAGGCCGCCGGAGATGGTCAGGGCGGCGAGGATGCCCTCGCCCAGAAGCGTCCAGTGCTCCTGTACGGGCACGGTTGCGAGCCCCGTGAGGGTGACGGCGGAGACGCTCGTGAAGAACGCATCGGCGGCAGTCGTGTGAACAGCGGAGGCGGCGGGGACGAGGAGGAGGAGCGTGCCAGCGACGAGCAGCAGGGCGTAGGCCAGGACGGCCGCGATGGCGCCGCTGCGGGGCCACCGCAGCCAGCGGGACGCGCGCCGGGAGAAGGAGGAAAGGATCGCGAGGCGTTGGTCAGCCTCGACTCCGGCGGGGGGAGCGTCCCCAGCGGGCTGTCGAGCGGTTACCATCGCCCGCAGTCTGTGATCGGTCCGCGGGTGGGGTCAATCGGCGGCGGTCACGCTGGAGGAGTCGAGCAATGGCAGTCACCCTGGGCGATGGCGATTTCCGGTACGAAGTGGTGGAGGGCTGGGAGCAGCTTCCCGAGGGGGTCACGCTGCGGGAAACGCCCGGCGTGGCGGTCAATTCGCGCGACGAGGTGTTCCTCCTGACGCGCAACACCGACTACCCGGTGATGGTCTTCGACCAGCAGGGGAGCTTCCTCCGCAGCTTCGGGCGGGGCGTGTTCGACGCTCGTACGCACGGCATGTTCATCGGGGCCGACGAGGCGGTGTGGTGCGTCGACGACGGGACGCATTCGATCACGAAGTGGTCGCAGGAAGGCGAGCTGCTGCTGACGCTCGGGGGCGACCCGGCGCCGATCTGGAGCGGCGCGCCCTTCAACCGGCCAACGCACGCGGCGGTCTCGCCCGCGAGCGGCGACCTCTACATCACTGACGGCTACGGCAACTCGAACGTGCATCGCTACACGGCCGAGGGCGAGCACGTGCTCTCGTGGGGCGGCCCGGGCATCGACGCCGGGCAGTTCATCCGGCCGCACAACGTGGCGGTGGACGAAGAGGACCGCGTCTACGTGGCGGACCGGGAGGCGCACCGTGTTCAGGTGTTCGACTCCGAGGGGAACTTCATCGAGATGTGGAACAACATCCACCGGCCCGACGGGATGGTGCTGGGCCCCGACGGGAACATCTACATCGGGGAGCTAAACGGGATGGGCGGCATGGAGGGGTGCCCGGGGCTGGGACACCGGGTCAGCATCCTGAGCCGAGGCGGCGACCTGCTGGCGCGCTTCGGGGACGAGGAAGAGGGCGAGGGGCCGGGTCAGTTCATCGCCCCGCACGGCGTGGCCGTGGACTCGCACGGGGACATCTACGTGGGCGAGGTGTCGTTCAGCATCGTGGGTCGCACGCTGGACCCGCCTCGCGAGCTGAAGAGCTTCACGAAGCTGCGCCGGCTGTAGGGCGATGTCCGGGCGACCGCACGCGTCCCAGGGGATGGGCGCGCCGCGCGCCGAGACCCGCGCGCGGCTGGAGGCCCTTCACCAGACCCTGGAGGAGGCGACCCAACGGCAGGCCGGGTACCCGGCGAACCTCGCCTACGACTACTCCGCCCTCACGCCGTTCCTGCGCTACTCGCTCAACAACATCGGCGACCCCTTCCACGAGAGCAACTACCAGGTCAACACGCGCGCGCTCGAGCGCGAGGTCGTGGCGACGCTCGCGGACCTCATGCATCTACCGGCAGACGAGGCGTGGGGCTACGTCACCTCGGGGGGCACCGAGGGCAACATGTACGGGCTCTACCTGGCGCGGAAGCTGCACCCGGACGGCATCGTCTACTTCTCGCAGGACACCCACTACAGCGTGCTCAAGAACCTGAGCGTGCTGAACATGCGCAACATCATGATCAAGAGCCAGGAGAACGGCGAGCTCGACTACGAGGACCTGTACGAGACCGTGCGCATCCATCGGGACACGCCCGTCATCGTGATGGCCAACATCGGCACGACGATGAAGGGAGCCGTCGATGACCTCACGCGGGTGGGGGCCATCCTCGGGGACCTCGCGATTACGAATCACTACATCCATGCGGATGCCGCGCTCAGCGGCCTGATTCTGCCGTTCGTCGACAACCCCCAGCCGTACGGGTTCGACGCTGGCATCGACAGCGTCTCGCTGAGCGGCCACAAGGTGATCGGAGCGCCCCTGCCCTGCGGCGTCGTCCTGACGAAGAGCGATTACGTAAACACCGTCGCGCGCTCGGTCGAGTACCTGGGCACGCTCGACACAACCGTGCCGGGTTCACGCAGCGGATTCACGCCACTCATCCTGTGGTACGCCCTCGAGCACTACGGGCTCGACGGGTTGCGAGAGCTCGTAACGGGCATGCTCGACACGGCGGCGTACGCGGTCGAGCGCTTCAACGAGCGGGGAATCCCGGCCTGGCGCAACCGGAACTCGGTGACGGTGGTCTTCCCGAGACCGGCGGAGGCAATCGTGCAGGCGTGGCAGCTCGCGCCGCTCGGCGACATCGCACACGTCATCACGATGCCGCACGTCACCCGCACGATGGTCGATGAGATCGTGGACGCTTGTGCAGGCAGCAGCGGCGCCACGGAGACATGAGGGGGCTTCGGTGAAGCAGATAACGGTGGCGGTTCAGAACAGGGTCGGCATCATCGCGGAGATCACGGAGGCGCTTGCCCGCGCGGACGTGAACCTCGTGGCGATCAACACCGAGCGCACCGGAGAGACCGGGCTCGTCACGCTCTCGACGGAGGAGAGCGACCACGACCGGGCGCTCCACTGCCTGGTGGACGCGGGCTACCGCGCGGTGACGGACGAGGCGCTGCTGATCCGGCTCCTGGATGAGCCGGGGGCGCTGGCGAAGGTGGCGGCGCGCTTTCGCGATGCGGGCATCAACATCCAGAGCCTCCACATCCTCGACCGCCACCAGGGGTACGCGACGGTCGCGCTGAACACCGAGGATCGGGAGGCCGCCGCGGCGCTGCTTACGGCCGACGAACTGGTGTAGACGGCGCCTCTACTGGATGGCGGAGTGAGGTGTGGGGTTGAGGCGGCGGACGACGATGCCCTCGCGCTCCATCATCTCGGGAATCTGGGGGCCGATGTCGTTCTTCCACTCGTCGCTCTGGTAGACGGCCTCGTACTGAGCCTCGCGCTCGGCCTCATCGCGGAAACGGCGAACCCAGATGTAGACGGTCTCGTCTTCCTCGTCGGTGAAGCTGCCGAGAATGACCATGCCCTTCGACTGCTGGAAGGGAATGATGGTGTTCTCCATGAACTCGACCCAGGCCGCCTGCTGGCCGGGCTTGATGCGGTACTGACGCAGCTCGAAGAGCATGGTTCGCCTCCACGGGGGTGTTTGACCGGCGGAGTCTACGCGTTCGCGGGAGCTTCGTGATTGTCATCACGAGGCGGGGCGGCTACGATCGGGCCGCTTCTCCGGGGAGGATCGGATGGCCTACGGCACGGGCATCGCGCGCGGACTGGGTTTGACGCTGCGCCAGCTGTTCAAGCCCGTGGATACGCTTGAGTACCCGGAGGTCTCGCGACCGGTTCCGGTGTACGCACGCACGAACCTGCTCTGGTTCGAGGAGCGCTGCACGGGCTGCAGCACCTGCGCACAGGCCTGTCCCGACGGCTGCATCCTGGTGGCGACCAGCCAGGACGCCGAGGGACGCCGCAACATCGACCGCTACGAGATCGACTTCCGCATCTGCATGTACTGCGGACTGTGCACCGAGGCCTGCCCCTACGAGGCGATCCAGCCGGGCGGACCGCTCGACGACGCGGTCACGAACTTCGACGAGATGTACCGCGACAAGCACGCGCTGAGCCGGATGGCGCAGTCGTTCCTGAAGCGGAACGACAACACCTACCCGAACGGGATGAAGGCGCCCGACCCCGACGGCGACTTCCACCGGCTCTAGGCAATGGCGACGATCACGGCGAATGGCGGCACGATCGAGGCGCCCGAAGGGGCGCCCCTCGTTGAGGTTCTGAAGAACAACGGCATCTACATGTCGAACCTGTGCTACGTGGACGGGCTGAAGCCGTACGCGGGCTGCCGCACCTGCCTGGTCGACATCGAAGGGCCTCCCGGGCTGCAGCTGGCCTGCACGAGCGTGGTACAGGACGGGATGGTGGTGCGCACCGACACCGACGAGGTGCAGGAAGGGCGCCGCGCGGTCCTTTCCGTGCTCATCTCGAATCACAGCGAGCGCTGCCTGACGTGCCACCGGCGCGAGCACTGCCACCCGGGCGACATCTGCCTGCGCGACGACGTGGTCACGCATCGTTGCCTGACCTGCTCGAAGAACTACCGCTGCGAACTGCAGGCGACCTGCGAGATGGTGGGGATGTCGGGGTACGAGCCCTGGGTGGGGGAGGAGCGCACCTATTACCAGGCGCCGCAGCCCCCGGCCGACCGGGCGAACCCGTATATGGAGTTCGACCCCCAGATGTGCATCATCTGCACGCGCTGCCAGCGGGTCTGCGAGGAGAAGCGCCACACCAGCGCGATCACCCTGGGCGGACGCGGCTTCGACCTGCAGATCACGTTCGGGGCAGGCGGCGCCATCCACGACAGCAACTGCGACTTCAGCGGCGCGTGCATCGACGTCTGCCCGACGGCGGCGCTCATGGAGCACCCGAACAAGTGGGTGGCGAAGCCGGACACGTGGACGACGACGACCTGCGACTCGTGCGCGGTCGGGTGCAGCATCAGCATGGGCTCGCGCGAGGGGCGCGGGGTGATCGTGCGGCCCGGTCCGGGGAACGAGTTCTCCGGTGACCAGATCTGCGTCCGCGGGCGCTACCACTACGACTCCCTGAAGCCGCGCGAGCGACTCTCGCGCCACCTCGTGAAGCGCGGGGTCATCCAGGCGCCGGCCTCTCTCGAGGACGCGGCGGCGGAGGCGGCGAGCGCCCTGCGCGAGGCCGCCGGCAAGGGTCGCGTGGGCGTGCTCGTGGGCGGCACCGTCACGAACGAAGAGGCGTACCTCGCGAGGCTCATCGCCAGCGGCGCCTTCGGCACGACGGCCGACAGCCCCCTCGGGCCGGTGATGCGGGCCGCGAAGGACGCGCTGGAAGCGCGCCTGGGCACGTGGCGGGTGGCCACTGACATGACCCGCATCCCGAAGGCGAAGGCGATCGTCGTGGTCGCCGACGACCTCGAGGAGAGCCACAACGTCCTCAGCGTCCGCATCAAGGACGCGGTCGCGCACGAGAAGGCGACGCTGGTCGTCATCGGCGCGCTGCGGAGCGAGCTTGTCGACTTCGCGACCCACTGGATCCGTCCGGCAGCCGGCGAGGAGGGACAGGCGGCTGCCGTCGTCGCGGACGCCGTCGCGGGCGGGGCAGCCACCGGCGACATCGCCGCGGCCGCCGAAGCGCTGCGCGCGAGCGAAGGCGCCATCGTCGTGTGCGCGCCGAACCCTGTGTCGCCCGCGATTGCGGGGGCCATGGCGGGCGGGTCAGCGAACCTCGCGGTCGCGCTGCACGGCGAGGCGGCCTCGGACCACCTCGTAGTCGCACCGCCGGAAGTGAACACGCACGGCCTGCTGGACGTGGGCGTGGCCGTCGAAGGTAACGCCAATCCGCTCGAAGGGCTGAGCGGCCTCGTCGTCGTACGCGACGACCCCACGATGCGACTTCCGGGCGCGGCCGCAGCGCTCGAGTCGCTCGATGCGCTGGTCGTCATCGACAACGTGGCGCACGAGGCTGCGAAGCGCGCAACGGCCGTGCTCGCCGAGGGACGTTCCTACGCGTCACGCGGCACCTACACGCAGGGCGACTTCCGCGTGCAGCGCCTCGAACCGGCGATCGCGCCGGAGGGCGATGCGGTGACGTGCTTCTCGGCGCTCTCGGCGCTCGCGGGCGCACTCGACGTCGACGTTCCCGCCGACCCGGAGACAGCGCTCGCCGCCATCGCGAACGAGACCCCCGCCTACCAGCCCGCCGCCGACATCATCATTGGCGAGGGCGTGCGGCTCGAGGTGGCGGCGTCGGGCCAGGGCTCGATAGCACCGGTAGCCGACGCCCCGGCCAGCGGTGAGGGGCTGCGCATCATCACCGGTCGCGACCAGTACACCGCAGCCGACGCGGCAGCGCTACGGCATCCCGAGGCGGAGCAGTTGCACCGCTACGACCACATCCAGGTAAGCGAAGAGGACGCCGAGCGCCTCGGCATCAGCAACGAGGACGAGATTGAGCTGACCGACGGCGAGATCACGCTGCGCGCCCCCGCGACCGTGACGGACCGGGTGCCGGAGGGTGCGGTTTACGTGTCGAGCCTGCTGCAGGGCGGCGCGGTGGTCGGGTTCTTCCGAAGCGCGTCGGTCCCGGCGGTACGCGTCGGGGTGCCCGTTCCCGCCTAGCCGCCCCACTCCTCCCCAATCGGCATAGACAGGCCCCGGCTTCCGCGTGAGAATCGCGCGCACTCGACGAACAGGGAGATGGACGATGGCTGACGAGTCAGGCGGCTACGTGGTTGCGGCGCAGGCGCGCCAGGGAGCGGGAATGGGGGACTTCCGCTACGAGCGGGAGGCCCTCGACCCGATCGGGGCAACGATCCTGGAGATTCCGGCGAAGACGGACGCCGAGTTCGCCGAGGCAGCCCGGGATGCCGACGCAGTGATCGCGCCGGGGCGGCGCATCACCGCCGAGATCATCGAGGGGCTCGACAAGTGCGTCGTGATCGGCCTCAGCAGCGTCGGCGCGGACACGGTCGACGTGGAGGCGGCGACGAAGAAGGGCATCGTCGTGACGAACGTGCCCGACATCTTCGTCGAGGAGGTGGCGGACCACACGGTGGCGCTGCTGCTGGCCGCCGCGCGCCGCCTGAAGCTGATGGACCGGCTGATGCGCGAGGGCGACTGGCGCGGGGCGCGGCCGGTCTTCCGGGACGTGCCGCGGCTGTGGGGACAGACGGTGGGGCTCATCTCGTTCGGGAACATCGCGCGGGCGGTGGCGCGCCGGCTGCAGCCGTTCGGGCTGCATGTGATCGCTTACGACCCGTTCGTGAGCGAGCTGACGATGACCGCCGAGGGCGTCGAGCCCGTAGGCCTGATGGAGATGCTCGAGCGCTCCGACTTCGTCTCGATGCACGCGCCCCTGAACGAGGAGACACGCCCACTCATGAAGGCGGAGCACTTCGCCGCGATGAAGTCATCGGCCATCTTCGTGAATAACGGGCGGGGTCCGACGGTGGACGAGACGGCTCTCATCCAGGCGCTGGAGGACGGCGAGATCGCGGGGGCGGCGCTGGACGTGTTCGAGGTGGAGCCGACGAACGCGGAGAACCCACTCCTGCACATGGACAACGTGATCGTGACGCCACACGTGGCCTCGGCGACGGCGCGGATGATGCCGGAGACGCGGCGGCGGACCGGTCGCGAGATCGCAACCGCGCTGCAGGGCCGCTGGCCGCGCAGCGCGGTGAACCCCGAAGTGCTGCCTCGCACGAACCTGCGCCGCTGGCAGCCGTTCCCGATGAACCGGGGTCCGAATCGCTGATGTTCCAGCTGCAGATGTTCTTCCTGAGGCTGTTCGCGCCGTTTCACACGTTCGTGTTCCGGCTGACCCGCGGATGGTTGATGGGCAAGTTCGGTTTGCCCGTCCTGCTGCTGACGACTACGGGCGCGCGGACGGGGAGGCAGCAGACCTCGCCGCTGCTCTACGTCGAGGAGGACGGCGCCCTGCTTATTCCCGCCTCCCTGTGGGGCGGGCCGCGCAATCCCGCGTGGTACTACAACTGCGTCGCAAACCCCGAAGTCGTCGTGGAGACGCGCGGGAAGAAACGGACGATGCTGGCGGAGCCAGCGCCGGAAGAGGACCGGCAACGCCTCTACGACCTGTTCAAGGCGGGGTCAGGTCACTACGCCGGGCACGAGGCGAGGACCGACCGGAAGATACCGGTCGTCATCCTGCGGGAGCTGGAAGGCTAGACGCGGCCGTCGGGGAGCCCGCTTGCCAGGCGTCCATCGACTCGCACAGGGCGATGGGAAGGCTCGCTGGACTGGAGCCCAGGCTTGTCGCGGGCGGCGCAACTGCGCAGGATGCCCACGATGAGTCTGTTTCAACGATTGTTCGTTCCGTTCCACGTCCTCGTGTACCGCCTCAGCGGCGGGCGGCTGCTCGGCAGGCTCGGGGGATTGCCGGTGCTGCTCCTGACCACGACGGGGCGGCGGTCGGGGAAGCGGCGCACGATGCCGCTCCTCTACCTGGAGGAGGACGGGGCGCTGGTGGTGGTGGCGTCGGCCGCGGGCGCGCCCCGGAACCCGGCGTGGTACGGCAATCTCGTCGCCAACGCGACCGTCGAGGTGCACACTCGCGACGGGCACCGGGAGATGCTGGCCGAGACGGCGGGGGATGAGGACCGGCAGCGCCTGTACGACCGTTTCAAGGCCGCCTCGGACCAGTACGCGGGCTACGAGACGAAGACCGATCGCCAGATCCCGATTGTGCTGTTGCGGGCTTCGGGCTAGCGGCCCCATCTCCAGAAGCGCGTTCGGGGGGCGACCGTAGAATCGCGGGCATGCTCCAGCGCCCCGTCGTGGCTGCAAGGACCTCGGTGTTCTCGGAGTCGGTCATCCGCGAGATGACGCGGCTCGCGTTCGAGTACGACGCCATCAACCTCGCGCAGGGCTACCCCGACTTCCCCGCACCCGACTTCGTCAAGCGCGCCGCCGTCGAGGCGATCGAGGCGGACGTGAACCAGTACGCGATCACATGGGGCGACGCGCGCCTGCGGACGGCGATCGCCGACAAGGTGCGGCGTCACTACGGGCTCGACGTGGACCCGGAACGCGAGGTGACGGTCACCTGCGGGGCGACCGAGGCGATGATGGCGACGATGCTCGCCTTCGTAGAGCCGGGCGACGAGGTCATCGTCTTCGAGCCGTTCTACGAGAACTACGTGCCCGACGCGGCTATGAGCGGGGCCACGCTCAAGTTCGTGACGCTGCGGGGGCTCGACTTCGTGTTCGACCCGGAGGAGCTGCGGGCGGCGTTCGGGCCGCGGACAAAGGCGATCATCGTGAACTCGCCGAACAACCCGAGCGGCAAGGTGTTCGACCGCGAGGAGCTCGGGCAGATCGCCGCGCTCTGCCAGGAATTCGACTGCCTCTGCTTCACCGACGAGATTTACGAGCACATCCTCTTCGACGAGCACCACCACCTGCCGATGGCGACGCTTCCGGGGATGTACGACCGCACCGTGACGATCGGCGGGCTCTCGAAGACGTTCAGCGTGACGGGGTGGCGGCTGGGGTATGTGGTCGCGCCGCCGCCCCTGAGCGAGGCGATTCGCAAGGTGCACGACTTCCTGACGGTGGGCGCGCCGGCACCGCTGCAGCAGGCGGGAGCGGTCGCGCTGGAGCAGGGCGAGCCCTACTACCCGGAGCTGCGGGCGATGTACCAGGAGAAGCGGGACCGGCTGCTCATCTCATTGCGGGAGGCGGGGTTCGAATGCCACAAGCCGGAGGGCGCGTACTACGTGATGGCCGACTTCGGCGACCTCGGGTTCGAGGGCGACGACACGGCCTTCGCGCTGCACCTGATCGAGCGGGTGGGGGTGGCGCCGGTGCCGGGGTCGAGCTTCTACAACGACCAGGCGGCGGGGTCGCGGTTCGTGCGGTTCACGTTCTCGAAGTCGGACGAGACGCTGGCAGAGGCGGGGCGGCGGCTGGGGGCGATGTAACGACACCATGCCAGTGCTGGTTGTGGCCCCAGTTACTGCAGAATTCGAGGCGCTTGCGGGCACCTTCGATGAGCGCTGGGGGAGTCCCGTGCTCCGGGACACAGGCAGGGTGGTCGTGCGCGAGTACAGCGCCGCGGATGTCGTCCTCGCAGAGGGCGGTTTCGGCAAGGTCCAGTACGGCGTGACGACCCAGCACCTGCTGGACCACCTGCCCGATGTCGACCTAGTCGTCTGCGCGGGGGTGGCAGGGGGACTGTCCGACGAGGTGCGGGTGGGCGATGTCGTCGTCGCGACGGCTACGGTCGAGCACGACTTCTACTCGGGGGTGCTGGGAAGGGTGCCACCCGGTTTCGATGGCTCCAGGGAGCACCTTGCGAGGCTCGCCGAGGTCAGGGAGGCGGATGGATCCTTCCGGGTCCACTTCGCCCCAATCGCGAGCGGCGACGAGGGCATCTCCGACCGCGTGCGAAAGGATGCAATTCACGCCCGCACGGAGGCGCTGGCGGTTGCGTTCGAGGGGGCAGGAGGAGCGCGGGCTGCGCTCTTCTCCGGAGTCCCCTACCTGGAGGTACGGGCCATCTCGGACATGGCCGAGGGCGACGTCCTCACCGAACTTGAGGCAAACCTGCCGGATGTCATGCAGAACGTCGCCGCCGTGGTCGCACGGCTGGCCGCGCCCTGACGCCCCGCTCAAGCATTGCGGGGTCGGCTGCTACACTTTTCCGAAGCGCCGCCGCCGGGGCGGCGTTCCCGTATCGGTGAGGGAATCGCAATGACCGACGCGCCAGCCAGCACGCGGCTCGCCTCCGCCTACGAGCCGAGCACGGTGGAAGACCGCATCTACGCCTTCTGGGAGGAAGGCGAGTACTTCCGCGCGCGCGTCGTACCGGGCGAGGCGCCCTACAGCATCGTGATGCCGCCTCCGAACGTGACGGGCGAGCTGCACCTCGGCCACGGGCTCGAGGATGCGCTCACGGACACGCTCGTGCGCTGGCACCGGATGCAGGGCGAGCCGACGCTCTGGCTCCCGGGGGAGGACCACGCTGGCATCGCCACGCAGAACGTGATGGAGCGCGAGCTCCAGAAGGAAGGCCTCACGCGGCACGACCTCGGACGGGAGGGGTTCGAGGCGCGCGTCTGGCAGTGGGTGCGGCAGCTGCGTCCGCGCATCTACGAGCAGCACCGCAAACTCGGCGCGAGCGCCGACTGGAGCCGCGACACGTTCACGCTGGACCCGCACATCGTGCGGGCGGTTCGCACGACCTTCGTGAACCTCTACAACGACGGGCTCATCTACCGCGGGCTGCGCATGATCAACTGGTGCACACGCTGCAGCACCGCCCTGAGCGACCTTGAAGTCGAGCACGAGGAGGAAGAGGCGCAGATTTACTACGTGCGCTACCCGGTCGTGGGAGAGGGCGGGATGCCGCTGCCCGACGCCGTGACCGTGGCGACGGTGCGTCCGGAGACGATGGTGGCGGACACTGGCGTGGCCGTTCATCCCGAGGACGAGCGCTACGAAGACCGCATCGGGCGGACGGTGCTGCTGCCGATCATGGGCCGCGAGCTGCCGGTGGTGGCGGACGACTCGATCCAGCCCGAGTTCGGCACGGGCGCACTGAAGGTCACCCCCGGGCACGACCCGCTCGACTGGGAGATCGGGCAGCGGCACGACCTCGACGTGATTGTGGCAGTCGACGAGGACGGCCGCATGAACGACGAGGCAGGGCCCTACGAGGGGATGACCGTCGACGAGGCGCGGGCGGCGATCGTGCGCGACCTGGAGGACGGCGGATTCCTGGAGAAGACGGAGCCGTACACGCACAGCGTGGGCCGCTGCGAGCGTTGCGACTTCGTGATCGAGCCGCTGCCGAGCGAGCAGTGGTGGGTCGCCGTGAACAAGGAGTACGAGCCGGGCGTCTCGCTGGCGAGCGCTGCTAGCGCAGCCATCCGGGACGAACGCATCCGCATCGTGCCGGGGCGGATGGCGGCGACGTTCCTGAACTGGACGGACAACCTGCGCGACTGGTGCATCAGCCGCCAACTCTGGTGGGGGCACCAGATTCCCGTGTGGTACTGCGACTGCGGGAAGATGACCGTCGCCGTCGAGGATCCGGATACGTGCGCCTCGTGCGGGAGCGCGGAGATTCGGCAGGAGGAGGACGTGCTCGACACGTGGTTCTCCTCGGCGCTGGCGCCGCACTCGGACCTGGGATGGCCGGACGACACCGAGGATCTGCGCTACTTCTACCCGACGACCGACATGCAGATGGGCTACGACATCATGTTCTTCTGGTGCGCCAGGATGGTGTTGTTCGGGCTCTACAACATGCGCGAGTATGCGCCCGACGGTGATATCCCCTTCCGCACCGTCATCTTCCACGGGCTTATCCGCGACGCGAACGGCGTGAAGATGACGAAGTCGCGCGGGAACGTGGTGAATCCGCTGGTGGCGGCGGGCCAGTACGGGGCGGACGCGTTCCGCTTCGCGCTGCTGACGATGGGCACACTCGGGCAGGACATGAAGTACACCGAGGAGCGGATGGTCGCGGCCCGGAACTTCGCCAACAAGCTGTGGAACACGACTCGCTATGTGCTGATGCAGCTGGATGGGCGGCGCGTGAAGCGTCCCCATGCAGCCGACCGGGACACGCTCGCCCTGGAGGACCGCTGGCTGCTCTCGCGGCTGGAGGGGCTTGAGGGCGACGTTGACTCGCTGCTGAAGGCGTACCAGGTAGGAGAGGCGGCGCGCCGCATCCACGACTTCCTCTGGAACGAGCTGGCGGACTGGTACGTGGAGATGAGCAAGGTGCGGCTGCGGGAGAACGACGAGCGTCCACTGGCGGTGCTCGCTCATGTGCTCGACCACGGCCTGCGCCTGCTGCACCCGATCATGCCGTTCGTGACGGAGGAGCTCTGGGGGAAGCTGCGGGAGCACCTCGACGACGACCTCGCGCCGGCGCTGATCGTGGCGTGGTTCCCGAAGAGCGCGGGTGTCTGGCGGGACCAAGCAGCGGAGACGGCGATGGGCCACGTGATCGAGGTGAACCGCGCCATCCGCAACCTGCGCGCCGAGAAGGGCCTGGAGGCAGGCGCGCGTCCGGCCGTGTACCTGCGCGCAAGCGGTCAGGCGACGGCGCTGGGCGAGACGGCGGCGGCGACGGCGTTCACGTCGCGGGTGGAGCCGCAGGTGACGGCGGCGGACGCAGGGCTCCCCGAAGGGGAGTACGCGTTCGCGCGCGTCGGCGACACGGAAGTGGCGCTGGCGCTGCCGGAGGTCGACCTCACGGCCGAGCGTGAGCGGCTCGAGGGCGAGCTGGCGGAGGCGGACGGGCAGATTGCGCGGCTGCAGAAGCAGCTCGCGAACGAGCGCTTCCTCGAACGCGCGCCCGAGGCGGTGGTCCAGGGCGAACGTGACCGGCTGGCGCAGGCGCAATCGCGGGCGGCGGGGTTGCGCGAGCGAATCGGGGCGCTGGGGAGCTAGCCTAGCAGGATTTCGAGGGCGCCCTGCGTGTCGCGCAGGTCAGGCAGGACGGAGTCGGCGCCGCTCTCGCGGAGGGCGTCCTCGCCGTAGTTGCCGGTCGCGACCGCGAGGACGCGAGCGCCGACGGCGTGCCCGGCGCTAACGTCACGGGGCGTGTCGCCAATGACCACGGGGCTGGCGGCGGCGGGTGCGACGCCGCCGATTCGGGCAAGCGTTTCGACGGCAGCGGCGAGAACCCTGTCGCGGTCGGAGGAGACATCTCCGAAACCGCCCCCGACGAAGCGATCCCAGAGTCCGTAGTGGCGCAGCTTGAGTTCGGCGCCCCGGGCAACGTTCCCGGTGGCGAGGCCGACGACGGCGCCGGCGCCATCGAGCCCGTCGAGGAGGTCGACGACGCCTTCGAGGACGCGGCCCTTGTGGGTCCGCAGCGCCTCGGGGAGGCGGGCGAGGTAAGCACCGGTCATGCGGTCGACATCGGCGGGAGTGGGATCGACGCCGGCGAGCCGCAGGGCGTCCTCAAAGATACTGGTGTCGGTGCGGCCGTCGATCTGGACGCCGTCGAGGCCGGAGAGGCCGAACTCGTCGGAGAAGGCATCGGCGATGGCGTCGCGGCCCGCGCCGCCGCTCGCGATGAGGGTGCCGTCGATGTCGAAGAGAAGGAGGCGCACCGAGGGCAGTGTAGCCCGCGAGTTCCTCAGGGGCAGGTCGCGGGGCGGCAGGAGGGGTCTGGTACAGTCGGGGCATGGTTGCGGTCCCGGAGATACGGACGCTGGTCGAGCGGGGGGCTGCGCGGCGGCAGGTGCTGGAGGGGCTGATCGAGTCGGTGCCAGACGACTACTGGGAGCGACAGGATTCCGGGGACGACTGGACCGCACTGGACCACCTGCGGCATGTCGCCACCGTCGACCAGATGCTGGTGCAGCTGGTCGAGGCTGCGCAGGACCCGGACAAGGAGTTGTGGGCCGGGGACACAAGTGACGAGGCGGTGCTGGAAGCGCGGCGGGTAGAGCTCATGGACCGGGTACGGGAGCAGCCGCTCGAGACGCTGGTCGAAACGATGCGGGAGTCGCGGGCACGGGCGGTGGGGACGGTGCTGGGGATGTCGGTCGAAACGCTGGATCGGGAAGTGCGGGTGGCGGGGGCGCTGAACGAGTGGGGCGAGCAGCAGGCGTTCCCGCTTCGAGGCTACCTGGCGGTCTGGGTGGAACACGACGGCGAGCACGAGGCGGCCATCCGGCGGGCGATCGCGACGCCTCCCGACGTGACGACGCTCACGCTGGCGGCTCGACGGGCGCGCGGGAACCGCTGAGCCCGAGGGCGACGCCCGCCACGATCAGCGGACCACCGATGAGGACGCCGATGGGCGGCGTCTCGCCGAGGACGGGGATGGCGTAGAGGGTCGCGAGAAGGGGCTCCCCCAGGATCGCGAGGCCGACGGTGACGACGCGCAGGTGTCCGAGCGCCCAGTTGATGGACGTGTGCCCGACGAGCTGCGGGATGAGGGCGAGCAGCACGATGAAGACCCAGGCATCGGCGGCGAACCCGCTGATCGAAGGGCGCACGATGAGGACGGCGAGCCAGAGTGTGACGGCGGCGGCGGTGTAGGCGACGGCGGAGTAGGGGAGGGCGCCAGTCTGGTGGCGGGTCTTGCGACGGATGGTCTGCGAGACGGCGACGAAGAGAGCCGCGAGAAGGGCGAGCAGGTCACCGATGAAGAACTCAATGCCGCGGGCGAGGTCGGTGGCGGCGATGCAGACGAGACCAACCACGGCGACGGCGAGGCCGCCGTACTCGCGGGAGGAGGGGCGTTCGCGGAGGACGGCGTAGGCGATGAGCGCGCCGAGGAGCGGCTGCAGGCCGACGATGACGACGCTCGAGGCGACGGAGGTGTGTTCAAGGGACGCGAACCAGCTCCAGAAGTGGCCGGCGAGGAACACGCCGGAGAGTGCCAGCAGCGGGAGGCTGGAGCGGGGCGGGAGGGCGAGCTTGCCGCGGGTGCGAGCAGCGGCGACGAACAGCAGGAGCAGCCCGGCGGCGAAGAGGAGCCGGTAGGCGGCGATCGTGAGGGCGGGAGCCTCATCGGCGAGGCGCACGAAGATGGCGGCCCAGGAGATGCCAAGGACGCCAACGAGGAGCACGGCCATCGGTGTCCGCGAAACCGGCACGGTCGCCACGCTAGGGGGGCGGAGGGCGGGGAGGCAAGGCCGGCGGCGGGAGTGCGGCCGTGACGCCCTAGAATCGCGGGATGGCGGGAACGATCGAAGAGCGTCTGGCAGAACTGGCGCGCAGCGAAGCGCCGGCAGTCACGCGGTTCGATGCGAACGAGGGGCTGCGGGGCGGGTGGGCGGTTCTGCCGTCGGCCTTCAACCCGCCGACGCGGGCGCACCTCCGCCTGCTCGACCTCGCGGAGGGGGTGGCGGGCGCGGAGGGGAGCGCGGCGCTGCTGACGACACGCAATGTGGCCAAGGGGGTCGAAGGGGCGTCGCTGGAGGACCGCATCGGGATGCTGCTGGCCACGAGGGAATCGCAGCCGGGGCTGGCGGTGCTGGGCGCGAACCAGGCACGCATCGCCGACCAGGCGGCTGTGCTGTGCGATACCTGGCCCGATGCGTCCTTCGACTTCGTGCTCGGGTACGACACGCTCGTGCGGCTGTTCGACCAGCAGTACTACACAGGAGCGATGGAGGCGGTGCTGGACCCGTTCTTCGAGCGCCACCGGGTGATCGTAGCGACCCGGGGCGAGGTGACGGAGAGGGAGATGCGGGAGTGGGTGGCGGAGCAGGCTTCGCGGTACGCCGACCGCATCGTCACGGTGGCGCTCGACCGGGAGCATGGACGCATCGCATCGAGCGAAATCCGTTCCCGGATCGAGGCGGGGGAGGGGAGCGACGACCTGCCCGAAGGAGTCGCGGAGTACATCCGCGAACACGGGCTCTACGAGGGGACGTAGGCGGGGGACGGGGGTCGCTCCGGCGGGCTCACGGGGCGGGCGAGGAGGACGACAAGGGCAGCCGCGAGGGTGATGGCGGCAGTCACGAGGAAGGCCGACTCGTAACGGCCGGTGGCCTGTTCGAGCAGACCCACAAGGAGGGGTCCGGCGCCACTGCTGACCTGGCTCGTGAAGGAGATCATGCCGAAGACGGCGCCGAAGGAGACGTACCCGAATATCTCGCTCGTGAGCAGCGACTGCATCATGTAGACGTTCCCGATCGTGCAGCCGAAGGTGAAGGCGAAGAGGTAGTTGGTTGCGGCCGTGTCGATGTAGACCATGAGGAGCACGGACGCGGCCTGCCAGGTGAAGAGCCCGGCAGTGATATGGCGCTTGCTCAGGTTGTCCGCGTACCCGCCGAGGATGAGGCGGGCGACGATGCTGCCGATGGCGCCAATGCTGAGGGCGAGCGAGGCGGCGGTGCGAGAGCCGGTGCGATCCTCAAGGAAGGCGATCTCGTGGATGAGGAAGCCGGTCTGGGCGAGCAGGACGAGGACGAATGCGATCGCGACCGCCCAGAAGGAGAGGGTGCGCATCGCCTGGGCGAGGGTCCAGCGGCGGGTCTGGACCTCCTCGCTGAGGGAGGCGGACGGGGGTGGGCCGGTC
>VXLW01000008.1 GCA_009841435.1 Dehalococcoidia bacterium
CGGCCTTCGGGGTGGCCGTGCCCCGCGACGAATGCACGGCGATCCGGGTGGCGCTTCTGCGGGAGTTGGGGGTCGTGGCCGTGGAGGCGGGCGGCGGGTTTGCATCGCGGCGGGAGGCGGGGCGCGACGTGCTGCGCACGCTCTCGGGCGGGGGCGATCCGGACGCGCGTCATGCGGGGTTACGGGCGAACTCGCCGGAGCTGGCCGACGACGTGGTCGACTTCGCGCTGGGGGAGGTGTGGGGCACGGACCGGCTGGACCGGCGCACGCGCAGCCTCGAGGTGGTGGCGATGCTGGCGGCGCTCACGGGGAGGCCGAACCAGCTGCGGTCCCACATCAACGGGGCGCTCAACCACGGAGCAACGCCGGACGAGGTGGTCGAGACGCTGCGGATGGTGGCGGTCTACGCGGGGTTCCCGGCGGCGCTGACGGCATGGCCGGTGATGGAGGAAGTCTTCGCGGAGCGGGGCGTTCCGCGACCGGAGCGGCCGTCATGAAGGCGGTGTTCTGGGATCTCGACGACACCCTGCTGAACACGCTTCCCGGGCGGATGGACGCGCTCGCGGGGACGTACGAGGACTGCCTCGGCATACGGCCGGCGGACCCCGAGGCGCTCTGGCGGGAGCACAACGGCCGGACGCTTGAGCAGATGGCAAGAAACCTGCTGGGCGACGACTGGCTGCGCTTCGCGGAGCGCTACCGCGAGCGGTACTACGCCATCGACTTCGCCCTGGAGCCGTTCCCGGGGGTCGTCGACACACTGGACGCGCTGCGGTCGGACGGGGTGGAGCTGGCGGTCGTGACCTCAAAGATCTCGTGGGGGGCGACGGGGGAGCTGACGAAAACGGGACTGCTGGACCGCTTCGCGACTGTCGTTGGACACGATGACTGCGAGGCGCACAAGCCCGAGCCCGACCCGCTGTTCGTGGCGATGGAGCGGATGTGTCTCGATGAGCCGCGCGAGATTGCCTACGTCGGGGACACGCCCGCGGACGTGAAGGCGGGGCGGGCAGCGGGCTGCCACGCCATCGGCGCGGCATGGGGATCGCTGGACGCGGAGCGGGTACGGGCGGAAGGCCCGGACCTGCTGGCAGAGCACCCCTCGGAGGTGTTGGCCTACGTGCGCCGCGTAGCTGCGGGAGCAACATCGTGACGGGCGCGGCGCTGGCGAAGGAGGTCACGCATGTGGCCGCGCGCTTCTACCGGGCGAACACGCTCGACCTGGCGCTCGTGCCGCTGCTGGAGGAGACGGCTCGGTACGCGCGGGGAGCCGGCGACGGCTACTTCCTCGTCGTGCTGCTGGGGGAGCCGGGGACGGCGTATCCCCTCGACCTGGCATCGCCGAGCGCCCTCGACACGGAGTACCTCGCGGAGAAGTTCCACCTCGATCGTCGGGGTTACGGGTACACGCCTGAGGAGCTGGCGGTAGCGTTGCGGGAAGTGGCGGAGGACCTGGCAGCGGAGGGAGGGCTGGACCGATGACGACGCTCCTGATCGATAACTACGACAGCTTCACCTACAACCTCTACCAGTACCTTTCGGAGCTGGGCGCGGAAATCGTGGTGCACCGGAACGACCAGGTGACCGTCGACGAGTGCGAGGCGCTGGCGCCGGACCGGGTCGTCATCTCGCCGGGGCCGGGGCGGCCGGCGGGGGCGGGGGTCTCGACGGAGATCGTGCGGCGCTTCGCGGGGCGGGCGCCGGTGCTGGGGGTCTGCCTCGGACACCAGTGCATCTGCGAGGCGTTCGACGGGGAGATCGTGGGAGCAGGGGAGATCAAGCACGGCAAGACATCGTCGATCAGCCACGACGGGCGGGGGGTGTTCACGGGGCTGCCGGAGCCCTTCACGGCGGTGCGCTACCACTCGCTGGCCGCCGACCCGCCAAGCCTGCCGGATTCGCTGGAGGTCACGGCGCGGTCGGAGAGCGGCATCATCATGGGGGTGCGGCACGAGCGGTTCACGGTCGAGGGCGTGCAGTTCCACCCGGAGTCGATCGCGACGGAGCACGGGAAGGCGCTGCTGCAGAACTTCCTCAACCTGCAGGGAGGGACGTGGGAGCGATGACGGCAATCCAGGCGGCTATCGGGACGCTGGTCGACGGGGGCGGCATCGAGCCGGATGAAGCGGCGGCGGCGCTTGAGACGATCATGTCGGGCGACGCGACGGAGGCGCAGATCGGGGCGTTCCTGGCGGGGATGCGGCTGCACGGCGAGACGCCCGAGGTGGTGGCGGCGTGTTGGGCGGTGATGGAGCGGCACGCGGAGCCGTGCGCGGCCGGCAACGTCGTCGACCTGTGCGGCACGGGCGGGGACGGGGCGGACACCTTCAACGTGTCGACGGCGGCGGCGTTCGTGGTGGCAGGGGTGGGGGGGCGCGTGGCCAAGCACGGCAACAGGGCGGCGTCCTCGAACTGCGGCTCGGCGGACCTGCTGGAGGCACTGGGAGCGCGCATCGACCTCGGGGGCGAGGCGGTGGCGCGGGTTATCGAGCAGTGCGGGTTCGGGTTCCTGTTCGCGCAGCGCTTCCACCCGGCGATGCGGCACGTGGGCGGCCCGCGGCGGGAGCTGGGCACACGCACGATCTTCAACGTGCTCGGGCCGATCTCGAACCCGGCCCAGCCGCGGGCGCAGCTGACGGGCGTGGGGTCGGCGCATCTGGGACCGCTGTTCGCGGAGGCATTCCGCATCCGCGGACTCGACCGCGCAGTCATCGTGCACTCGGAGGACGGGCTCGACGAGATCAGTCCGGCGACATCGACCCACGCCTGGATCCTGGAGGGGGGCGAGGTGCGAGAAGAGGAACTGACACCCGCTACGTTCGAAGTCGAGGGGTGCTCGATCGACGAGGTCGCCGGAGGCACGCCGGAGGAGAACGCGCAGACGCTGCGGGCGGTGCTGGCGGACAGCTTCGCGGAGGGGGCGGCGCTGGCGCGGGAGTCGATCGCTTCGGGCCGGGCGCGGGACGTGGCGGAGTCGTACGTGAGGCTGACGCAGGAGGTCTCGTGAGCTCGCCGAGCATCCTGGAGACGATCGTGGCGAAGCGCCGCGAGGACGTGGCCGAAGCGAAGGCGGCGGTCCCTACCGGCGAGCTGCAGCGCGCGGCGAGCGCGGCGGCGCCGCCGATCGACTTCGTCGCGCGGCTGGCGGAGGAGCCACCAGCGGTGATCGCGGAGATCAAGCGAGCGTCGCCGAGCAAGGGCGACATCGCGCCGCAGATGGACGCGCCCGAGCAGGCGCTGCGCTACGCGCGGGGCGGGGCTGCGGGAATCTCGGTGCTGACGGAGCCGACGTGGTTCAAGGGGACGCTCGATGACCTGCGGGGGGCGCGGGAGGCGGTGGAGGAGCTTGGCGCGGGGCGGCCGGGGCTGCTTCGCAAGGACTTCCTGATCGACGAGTACCAGCTGCTGGAGGCTCGTGCGCACGGGGCGGATGCGGTCCTGCTGATCGTGGCCTGCCTCGACGACGAGGCGCTGGAGCGGCTACTGGCGTGCTCGCGGGAACTCGGGATGGAGGCAATGGTGGAGGTGAACAGCGCGGAGGAGATGGAGCGTGCGGGGGCGGTGGGAGCGAGGCTGGTGGGTATCAACAACCGGGACCTGCGCAGCTTCAACGTCGACCTGGGGACGACGGACCGGCTGGCGGGGGGCGCGCCCGAGACGGCGCTGCTGGCCGCCCTGAGCGGTATCAGCACGCGCGAGGACGTGGCGCGATTCGAGGAGGTGGGGGCGAAGGCAGTGCTGGTCGGGGAGGCGCTCATGCGGGCGGACGACCCGGCGGCCATGATCGCGGAGCTACGGGGCCGATGACGCGGGTCAAGATCTGCGGGGTGCGCGACGCAGAAACGGCGCGCGAGGCGGTGAAGGCGGGCGCCGACTTCATCGGGTTGATGTTCGCGGAGTCGAGGCGGCAGGTCACGCCGCAGCAGTGCTACGAAATCATCGAGGCGGTGCGGGAGACGCGGCGGAGCCCCGACGTGGCGCAGATCGAGGGGCCGGGGCGGGGCGAGGTGCGCGGCGCGAGCTGGTTCGGGGCGTGGAACGAGGCGATAGACGATGCGCTCGCGCGCTGGCGGCCGCTGATCGTGGGCGTATTCGCCGACCAGGAGGTCGAGGATGCAAACGAGATCGCGGAGGCGGCCGGGCTGGAGCTGATCCAGCTCTCGGGCGGGGAGGACGAGTCGTTCGTGCGGCAGATCCGCCCGCCGGTGCTCAAGGCCATCCATGTGCACCCGGAGACGACGGCGGAGGAAGTGGTCGACACGGCAACGCCGGGCGTGGCGGCAGGCATCATGCTCGACACCGGCTCGGCGTCGGCCCGCGGCGGCACGGGCGAGACGTTTGACTGGGACGTTGCGGCCGAGGTAGGGCGACGACTGCCGCTGATGCTGGCGGGCGGGCTCGATCCCGCGAACGTGGCGGACGCGGTCGGGGCGGTCGACCCATGGGCGGTCGACGTTTCGAGTGGCGTCGAGACGGATGGCGACAAAGACATCGAGAAGGTGCGCGCGTTCATCCGCGCGGCGAAGGGGACAGGACGATGAGCACGGAGACGAGGAGCGATCTGGCGCCGCGGTTCGGGGAGTTCGGTGGGCGCTACATCCCCGAGGTGCTGGTGGCCGCACACGAGGAGCTCGAAGAGGCGTACGACGCGGCCCGAAACGACCCCGCCTTCACCGAGGAACTGGCGCAGCTGCAGCGCCACTACGCGGGGCGGCCGACGCCGCTCTACCTGGCGGAGCGCCTGACGGAGGAGGTCGGCGGGGCGCGCATCTGGCTGAAGCGCGAGGACCTGGCGCACACGGGCGCGCACAAGATCAACAACGCGCTGGGGCAGGCGCTGCTGGCGAAGCGGATCGGGAAGCCGCGCATCATCGCGGAGACGGGGGCGGGGCAGCACGGTGTGGCGACGGCAACGGTGTGCGCGAAGCTGAATCTCGAGTGCGTGGTCTACATGGGCACGGAGGACATCCGGCGGCAGTCGCTGAACGTGTTCCGCATGAAGATGCTGGGCGCGGACGTGGTGCCGGTGGACTCGGGGAGCCGGACGCTGAAGGACGCGATCAACGAGGCGATGCGGGACTGGGTCACGAACGTGCGGACGACGCACTACCTGATCGGTTCGGCGATCGGGCCGCACCCGTTCCCAACGATGGTCAGGGACTTCCAGGCCGTCATCGGCCGCGAAGCGCGGGAGCAGATGCTGGAGCAGGCAGGGCGCCTGCCGGACGTCGCGGTCGCCTGCGTGGGCGGCGGGAGCAACGCCATCGGGCTGTTCCATCCGTTCATCGAGGACCCGGTGCGGCTGGTGGGCGTGGAAGCGGCCGGGGAGGGGCTGTCGGCTCCGGGGCGGAACGCGGCGACGCTTGTCGCGGGGAGCCCGGGAGTGCTGCACGGGACACGCACGTACCTGCTGCAGGACGAGGCAGGGCAGATCCTCGACACGCACAGCATCTCGGCGGGGCTCGACTATCCCGGCGTGGGGCCGGAGCACTCGTGGCTGAAGACGAGCGAGCGGGCGGAGTACATCGCGGCGGACGACGCCGAGGCGCTCGAAGGATTCCAGCGCCTGACGCGGAGCGAGGGCATCATCCCGGCGCTAGAACCCTCGCACGCGATCCTTCCCGCGATCCGGCTGGCGGAAGAGCTCGGCGAAGGCGGTGACGTGCTGATCGGGCTGAGCGGCCGCGGCGACAAGGACATGCACACGGTCGCCGAGGCGCTGGGCGTCACGCTCTGAGCGCGCAGGTGGTGATGCCGGAGCCCGTCGGGGGGCGGCAAGGGGGCCTGCCCTGGGGCCCGCCCCAAGTCGCGTTCGGAATCCTCGGGGGGCTGGCCGCGCTGGCGGTGACGCTCCTTCTCTCGGCGCTCGTGCTGGAGACGGTGGGCGAGTCGCGCGACGTCGGCGACGTGTTCGCGAAGGCAAGGGAGATCGCCGCTTACGCCGACGAGCGGCTGGCGGCGGCGGCGAAGGGCATCGATCTGCCCGAACCTCCCCAGGTCCGCGGAAACCAGACGGCCCTCTCGCTGGCGCTCGTGATTACGCTCGGGCTGCAGGTGGCGTTCGTGGGGGTGGTGCTGGGGGTTACGCGGCACAACATGGGCGAGCTGGCGGACCGGCTGCGGCTGACGGGGTTCAGCGCCTTCGGGCTGTGGCGGCCGGCACTGGCGGTGGTGGGCTGCTACCTGATGGTGGCGGCCTACGCGGCGATCGTGAATGCGCTCGACATCGAGGTGCTGCAGCCGGAGAGCACGGTGCCGTTCGAGGTGATGCGCCACCCGGCGACGATCGTCCTGACGGGGATCGCCGTGATCGTGACGGCGCCACTCTCGGAGGAGATCTTCTATCGGGGGCTCATCTTCGGGGGGCTGCAGCGGTGGGGGTTCTGGCCGGCAGCGTTGATCTCGGGGGCGGTCTTCAGCGGGGTGCACCTGGACACAGGGAGCCTGATTCCATTCTTTATCATCGGCGTGGTGCTCGCGTGGCTGTTCTGGCGACGCGGGAATCTCTGGGAGAGCGTGGCCTTCCACGTGCTGTTCAATGCGGCCAGCTTCTCCCTGCTGCTGGTGACGGAGGCGTAGCGGATGTCGGAACGGTTGCGGGCGCGGTTCGCGGAGGCGAACGGTGAAGGGCGCGCGGCGTTCGTGGCCTACGTGATGGCGGGGTTCCCCGAGCCCGAACGGACGGTGCCGCTGCTGCTGGGGTTGGAGGCGGGAGGCGCGGACGTGATCGAACTGGGCGTGCCGTTCACCGATCCGCTGGCCGACGGCGCGACGATCCAGCGCGCGAACGAGGTGGCGGTGGCGGCTGGGGTCACGTTCGCGGACTGCCTCGGGATGGTGCGGGAGGCGCGGTCGCAGGGGCTGGCGGTCCCGCTGGTCCTCATGGGGTACGACAACCCCTTGCTGGCGTACGGCGAGGAGCGGGCGGCGGCGGACGCGGCGGCGGCGGGCGCGGACGGATTCATCGTGGTGGACCTGCCGCCGGACGAGGCGGGAACGTTCCGGGGGGCGTGTGCGGCAAACGGCGTGAGCTTCGTGCCGCTGGTCGCGCCGACGACGGCGGAGGAGCGGATGGGGGAGGTCGCGGCGGTGGCGGACTCGTTCATCTACTGCGTGAGCGTGACGGGAACCACCGGAGGGGCGGAGGTTCCGCCGGAGGTCGGCGACCTCGTCGCGACGATCCGACGCCACACGGACCTGCCCATCGCGGTCGGATTCGGGGTTTCGACGGAGGAGCAGGTGGCTCGGGTGGGGCGGGTGGCGGAGGGCGTGATCGTGGGCTCTGCTATCATCGCGGCCATCGAAGGGGGGAGCGCCGACGGCTGCGTCGACCGCGTCCGTTCGTATGTCGAACGCGTGACGGGGCGCAGTGGAGCAGGCGCATAGCTGGTTCCCCGGGAGTGGCATCGATGACGGTTCGCGGCATCCGCGGAGCGATCACGGTTGAGGAGAACGACCGCGAGGCGATCCTCGACGGGACGCGCGAACTTCTTGAGGCGATGGTCGAGGCGAACGGCGTGGCGACGGACGACATCGCCTCGTGTCACTTCACGACATCGCCCGACCTGAACGCAGAGTTCCCCGCTGAGGCGACCCGACGGCTGGAGGGGTGGAAGTACGTGCCGCTGCTGTGCGGGCACGAGATGAACGTGCCGGGCTCGATGCAGAAGTGCGTGCGCATCCTGCTGCACGTCAACACGGACGCGCCTCCGCAAGACATCCAGCACATCTACCTTCGCGACGCGATGCGACTACGGACGGACCTGGCGCCGGCGAACGGAGCAGAGTCGTCGGCGGGAGAGTGAGGCGCCTTCGCGCTTTGCCATAGGCGCGAGCCGCGAGATCATGCAATCCGCTCGTCGAGACGCTGCAGTCGAGCACACGGCCTCGGAATCGGGACCGGGGCAGCGGGACGAGTCGCTACGAGGCGCACTGGCGGGGAGCGGCCTTCGGGAGGCCATGCACGAGGTCCGCCTGCCGACATTCGAGGGTCCCCTCGACCTGTTGCTGACGCTAATCCAGCGTCGCGACCTCGACATCACGACGGTGTCGCTGGTGGCAGTTGCCGACCAGTACCTGGAAGCAGTTCACGCCGACGACTCGCTGGACGCGGGAGCACTCGCGGAGTTCGTGTCGATCGGGGCGAAGCTGCTGCAGCTGAAGTCACGGGCGCTGCTGCCGGGACGGGATGACGACGAAGAGGAGCCCGAAGAGGACGATCCGGGCGAGGAGCTGGTGGCGCTGCTGCTCGAGTACCAGCGCTACCGGGAGGCGGCGGATGCCCTGGGGGAGCGGGTGGAGGCGGGGTGGCGCACCTATCCGAGGGGCGCGCCACCGCCGGAGCCGCCGGAGGGGAACGCCCTCGCCGGAGTGACGCTCGACGCGCTCTACGCGGTGATGATGGAAGTGCTCGATCGGATGCCGGAGGAGCCTGACGGCACGGTCGAGCGCAGCGACGTGAGCCTGGCGGACCAGATCGCGATGCTGGAGGGGCGGCTGCAGGGACGGGGGCGATCGTTCTCGTTCCGGCAGGTGATCGAGGCCTGCACGTCGCGGGTCGAGGTGGTGGTGACATTCATCGCGCTGCTGGAGCTGCTGAAGCGGGGAACGTGCGAGGTGGAGCAGTCCCAGGCGTGGGGCGATATCCGGGTGCGGGCGCTGGCTCAGAGGGCGGCGAGCTGACGCTGACCGCGGCGCTGCCAGAGGGCCGCGACGAGTGTCCCGAAGAGCAAGCCGCCAACGGCCCCGATCGTGTCGTAGACGATGTCGTTGGGGTCGGCGGAGCGGTAGGGGAGGAACGACTGGTACCACTCCTGGCCAGCGCCCACGAGCAAGGCCACCCCCAGGAGTGGCACGAAAAGGACGGTCGCGGGAAGGCGCGGAAGCACGGCTCGGGCCAAACTGAGCAGGATGAGCACGAAGACGGCGTACTGGATTGCGTGGACGGCGTTCGCGAGCGCCCCGCTGGAGGGATCCTCCGGGCTGGGCGTGCTCGCCAGCCCGACCATGACGCCGAGCCACAGGAGCGCCAGCAGGAGCCGGAGGCGCATGTGGCTAGTGTAGCTGGCGGCATCGTGCGAGAGTGGGGAGCAGGGGCGCCGGGGCGTCCCTCGCAAGAGCCATGACCGTGACGCTGCCATCACTGACGCTGGCCCAACTGGAGATGGCCGCCCCTACGGGTGGGAGCGCGCTCGTGATGGGCGTGTTCGACGGCGTGCACCGGGGGCACCAGGCGCTGCTGGCGCGGCTGCGGGAGGAGGGGGACGCGCGCGGGCTCGCGCCGGGCGTGGTGACGCTGCACCCGCATCCGGCGACCGTGCTACGACCAGACATCATGCCGAGCTACCTGACCTCGCTGGAGGACCGGCTGCGGCTCATGCGCGAGGCTGGCGCCTCGTGGGTGCTGCCGCTGACGTTCACGTCGGAGCTCTCGGAGGTGACGGCCGAGGAGCTGGCGGAGGCGTTCCACCGGTTGCTGCGCATGGAGGTGATGGTGCTCGGCCCCGACGCGGCCTTCGGACGGGGAGCGCCAGCCGATACCCCCGAACGGATGCGCCGGACGGGCGAGGAGCTGGGGTTCGAGGTCGTGCAGATCGAGCCGCTGATGGCGGGCGGTGAACGATGCAGCTCGACCATGGTGCGCAAGGCGCTGGGCGAAGGCGACATGCGGGCCGTGACGGACCTGCTGGGACGCCCCTACAGGCTGGCGGGGCCGGTGGTCCGGGGCTTCGAGCGGGGACGGACGATCGGGTTCCCGACAGCGAACATCTCCGTGGCAGCTGATCGCGCGCTGCCGGCGCTGGGCGTCTACGCGACGGTCGCGACGGTGGCTGGGCGCGAGCTGCGGGGAGCGACGAATATCGGACGGCGGCCAACCTTCGACGAGGGCCACGTCTCGATCGAGACGCACCTGCTCGATTTCGAGGGAGACCTGTACGGCGAGCGCATGGAGATCGCGATCCTGGACCGGGTGCGTCCCGAGCAGGCGTTCTCGGGTCCGGAGGAGCTGCGGGCGCAGATCGCGGCGGACGTCGAGCACGTGCGGGGGGTGCTGGCGTGAGCCGCACGATGGCGCCGGTCGACGAGCAGCTCTTCGTGCTCATGAGCGGCGTGGAGTACGGGGATGGTGGCCTGCGGCGCGCGTTCGAGGCGGAGCTACGGGAACTGCTCGAGGAGGACCGGCCGCTGAAGGTCTACCTGGGCATCGACCCGACGGCGACCTCGCTGACGCTGGGGCACACGGTGCCGCTGCGGAAGCTGCGGCAGTTCCAGGACTTCGGCCACGAAACCGTGTTCCTGATCGGCGACATCACGGCGCTGATCGGAGACCCCTCGGACAAGAACAAGCTGCGCCCGCAGATCGACAGCGAGACTATTCGAGCGAACGAGGCGGCCTATTTCGCCCAGGCTTCGAAGATCCTCGACCAATCGAAGACGGTAGTCCGGCACAACTCGGAGTGGCTGGGCGACCTCGACCTGAATGACCTGATTTCGCTGATGTCGAAGTTCACGGTGGCGGAAATGCTCACACGGGATAACTTCCGCCAGCGGTACCAATCGGAGGATGCGGTTTACCTTCATGAATTCCTGTACGCGCTGCTCCAGGGCTACGACGCACTGGCGCTGGAGTGCGACGTGCAGGTGGGCGGAACGGAGCAGCTGTTCAACCTGATGGCCGGGCGCAAGCTGCAGGAGCAGGCGGGACAGCGGAAGCACGTGCCCGTAACGATGCCGATCCTCGTCGGGATCGACGGCGCGATGCGGATGTCGAAGTCAACGGGGAACTTCATCGGGCTGGACGAGGCTCCGGAGGAGCAGTACGGGAAGGCGATGTCGATCCCGGACGGCGTGCTGGCGAACTACTTCCTGCTGGCGACCAGCCTGGACCGGGAGGAGGTGGTGGCGACGATCGAGGGGCTCGCGAACAACGAGCGCGACCCGATGACGGAGAAGAAGCGGCTGGCGCGCACGATCGTGATGGAACTGCACGGCGTGGACGCGGCGGCGCAGGCGGAAGCGCACTTCGAGCGCACGGTGCAGCGCCGTGAGGAGCCGGATGAGATGCCCGAGGCAGCGGCGCACGAGGGGCAGGCGCTCATCGACGTGATCGTGCAGGCAGGGGCGGCGCCGTCGCGGCGCGAGGCGCGGCGATTGTTCGACCAGGGGGCGGTAACGGTGGACGGCGCCGTGGTCGCGGACGGGCGGGAGCCGGCTCGGGTGGGGTCGCGGGTGCGGGTCGGCAAGCGTCGCTGGCTGCGAATCAAACTGGCGGAAGAGTAGACCGGTACTGGACGAGATCCCGCACCTTCAAGTCGGGATCCGGGCATGACAAACACGTGTCAAAAGCGTGTCAAGGGGCGTGTCGACGTGAGCGCCCCGACGCGAGTTCCCGGCCCCCGACGAAATCTTCACCGGAAGGTGGCAGTTTCCTGTGGCGGAGAGCGTCGCGTCCGCCTTAGGATGAGCCCTCCGCACCGAAACGATTTCCGACCGTGTCCTGGAGGGGGGCCTGGAGTGGATACCCGCATTAACGAGTTCCTGACGTTCCTGGCTGTCGAGAAGAACGCCTCCGAAAACACGATCTCCGCCTACCGCAGCGACCTCGCCCAGTTCGAAAAGAGCGTGGCTGGCCAGACCTCAGACAACGGCGCCTCGTGGGAGGCGATCACGGACCAGATGCTGCTGACGTTCGTCGAGGAATTGCGGGAGCGGCGCTACAAGGCGGCGACGGTGGCTCGGAAAGTGGCCGCCGTGAAGTCGTTCTTCAGCTTCATGGCGGCGGAAGGCATTCTGACGTGCGATCCGACGGAGGAGCTGCGTTCCCCACAGGTCGGCAAGGCCCTGCCGCGCACGCTGACACCCGAGGAAGTCGACGAATTACTCGAGCAGCCAGCGCGCAAGAGTACGCCCGTCGCCCAGCGCGACAAGGCGATGCTGGAGCTTGCCTACGCGACCGGCATGCGGGTGACGGAGCTGGTGTCGCTGGACGTGGGACACGTAGCGCTTGAGAGCGACCCGGTCACCGTTCGCGGCATCGGGAAGGGCGACCAGGAGCGGGCGCTGCCCCTGTACCAGCGCTCGGTGGACGAGCTTCGGCAGTACATCTTCCACGTGCGGCCGAAGATGGTGCGAAACCGGAACGAGACGGCGCTGTTCGTGAACCGCCGCGGGGGACGGCTGACGCGCCAGGGGTTCTGGCTGATTCTGAAGAACTACGCTCGGGAGGTGGGGCTGGACGGGATTACGCCGCACACGCTGCGGCACACGTACGCCACGCACATGCTCTCGGGTGGGATGCCGCTGCGAAACGTGCAGGAGGCGCTGGGCCACGCCAGCATCTCGACCACGCAGATCTACACGCAGCTGACGGACCAGCAGAAGCGGGAGCAGTACGACCAGGCCCACCCGCGGGCCTGAGCCCACGAGGGCGGTAGACTGCCCGCGTGACACCCCCCAGGGACCTGCTCGATGCGATCGCGCGCGACGATGCGGAATCGCGGCTGCGTGCGCTGGACGCAGACGGCACGCTGACATCGGGGCTGCTGCCGGAGCTGGAGGAGGGGCGGGGATTCGAGCAGCCGGCGCTGCACCACTACACGGTGCTGGAGCACAACCTCTCGGCGGTGGGGGCGCTCGACCGGGCGCTGGGAGCGGGGGTGGAGGGGCTGCAAATGCCGGACCCATCGGAGGAGATTTCGATGGCGGAGTGGCTGGGGCGGGAGATCGACGGGCGGCCACTGATGCACCTGCTCCGGCTGTCCTGTCTCGTGCACGACATCGCGAAACCGCGAACGGCGGTGGTGCGGGAGGAGAAGCTCCGGTTCCCGCGGCACGGGCCGGTGGGGGCGGAGCTGCTGGAGGGGCGGCTGGGGGCGCTCGGGTTCGAGCAGGCGAGCATCGACTTCGTGACGACGATGGTCCGGTATCACCTGCGACCGGGGGAGTTCGCGCGCTCGTGGCCACCGACGGATCGGGCGCTGCGCCGGTTCGCGCGGGATCTGGACGGGCAGACGCTACCGCTCCTGCTGCTCCAACTTGCGGACGGCATGGCGACGCGGGGACCGACCTATCGTCGCGAGAACTTCGAACGGCACATCGCCTTCCTGGGGCACATCGTGACGCGCACAGAGGAGGCGCTGCGGGAGGAGGAGCCGGCGCTGGTGGACGGCGAGGAGCTGATGCGGGAGCTGGGGCTTTCAAGTGGACGGCTTCTGGGGGCTGTCCTAACATCGGTTCGCGAAGCTCAGCTGGCCGGTGAGGTGGACGATCGCGCGACCGCGCTCGCGCTGGCGCGCCAATCTCTCGAACGGCTGACGGCCGAGGGCTAGGTCCGGAGAAATGCCATGGCTGTGATGTTCAGCGTCATCTTCTACACGGTGCTGGCCGTGGCGGCTTTCTACTTCATCCTGCTGCAGCCGGTGCTGAAGCAGCAGCGGCAACGCAAGAAGGCCGTGCGCGAGCTACAAATCGGCGACGAAGTGGTGACGACCGGCGGGATCATCGCTGAGGTGAAGGACGTCCAGGCCCCGGACGATGGCCCAACGGAGCTGATCCTGGAGATCGCGCCCGGTATTCATGTGCGCGCACTGACCGACGCCATCGAGCGGCGGCTCACAACCCTGGAGCCCGCGTCCGAAGAGGCGCTCGAGACGGTGGCGGCGGGCGCCGGCGAGTCCGGCGACCCGAATGCGTAGTCCCACCACCACCCTCGTCTTCCTGGGGATCCTCGCGGTCAGCGTCTTCTGCCTGTTCGCGGTCTGGCCGAGCGCCCCGACGCGCTACCTGCCCGGCGACTTCTGGCCGGAGGGCCGGGGAATCAGCATCGGCGATTACGAGCGCAAGACGATGCGGCTGGGCCTGGATTTGCAGGGCGGCGCGCACCTAGTGCTGCAAGCCGAGCCGACGGCGGAGGACGAGGGAGACCTGACGGCGAAGCTGGAGGTCGCCAAGGAAGTAATCGAGCGGCGGGTCGACGCGTTCGGCGTGGTTGAGCCGGAGATCCAGATCGCGAGCGGGAACCGGCTCGACGTGCAGGTGCCGGGCATGAGCCTCCCCGACGCGGAGCGGCTGATCGGACGCACGGCGACGCTGTCGTACCGCATCTTCAACGACGCGGGAGAGCTCGTGGCGGCCAGCGGGATCGTGGACGGGGTCGAGATCGCGATGACGGGCGAGCACTTGGAGAGCAACACGTACCCGGAGCGACGGGGCACGACCTTCGCCGTGAACTTCGAGACGACGGGCGTGGGCAACGAGCTCATGCGCCAGATCACGACGAGAGCGCTCCAGCACCCGATCGGAGACCCGCGGAGACGGCTGCTGGTTTACCTCGACACCGAGCTGATATCGGACGCGGTGGTCCAGGGCGTGATCGAGGACCAGGGGACGATCACGGGACTGGACAGCTTCACGGAGGCGAACGACCTCTCGCGGCAGCTGAACGCGGGCGCGCTGCCGGTGCCCCTGCGCACGATCCAGGCGAACGAGGTGAGTGCCTCGCTGGGCGACGACTCGGTGAAGGCCTCCGTGAACGCGGCGGAGATCGGGCTGCTGGCCGTGCTGGCGTTCATGATCCTGTACTACCGCCTGCCGGGCGTTCTGGCGGCGTTCGCGCTGATCGTCTACGCGCTGATCACCCTGACCGTATTCAAGATGTGGCCGGTCACGCTGACGCTCTCGGGGATCGCGGCGTTCATCCTCTCGGTGGGCATGGCCGTCGACGCGAACATCCTCATCTTCGAACGGATGAAGGAGGAGTTACGCCGCGGGCGGCCACTGGCGACGGCTATCGAGACGGGCTTCCGGAGGGCGTGGCCCTCCATCCGCGACTCGAACGTGGCGACGTTCATCACGTGCGCGATCCTGTTCTGGTTCGGCGACCAGTTCGGGGCGTCGTTCGTACGCGGGTTCGCGATCACGCTGGCTATCGGCGTGGCCGTGAGCATGTTCTCGGCGATCGTGGTAACGCGGACGTTCCTGCGGCTGTTCGTGGGGACGCGGATCGCGCGTTCGCGCTGGCTGTTCAACGCCGAGCCGCTGTCCTCGCAGCCGGAGGCCGACGACGGCGAGGAAGGCGTCACCCAGGCGCCAACGGCCGCCCCGCGCCCGACCTTCATCGCGTTCGCGCAGCGCCGCTGGGTCACGCTGGGGCTTTCGCTGATCGTGTTCATTGCAGCGGCAGTGACGCTGCTGGTGCCGCCCCCGCTGAAGGCGGGTATCGAGTTCACGGGCGGGTCGACCTTCACGCTCCAGTTCGCGCAGGAGCAGCCAGCGGCGGAGGCGGCGGAGACGGACGGTGAGGGGGCGTCGGCAGGGGAAGAGGCGGAACCGCCGGCACCGGAACCGGTGCGGGTGGTGGAGCCGGAGGAGCTGCGCGACGCGCTGGCCCGGCTCGGGCACGAGGAGGCGCGGGTGCAGGGGGCGGGGTTCAACACGTACCTGGTGCGGACGATCGAGCTCCAGGGCGCGCCTCCACTGGAGGCGGGCGAGGGGCCCGTGCCGCCGGGGGAGATTGACGACATTTTGGCGGCGCTGGAGGAGGAGTTCGGGCCGGTTCAGCGGCTGGACTTCGCAACGGTCTCGGGGACGGTTTCGACGGAGATTGCGCGAGACGCAACGCTGGCGGTGGTGGCGGCGGCGGTCGCGATCCTGATCTACGTGGCGTTCGCGTTCCGGCGGCAGCGGGCCGCGTGGCGGTACGGACTCTGCGCGGTGATCGCTCTCGTGCACGACTCGGTGATCGTGCTGGGGCTCTTCTCACTGCTGGCAAAGGTGGCGGGCACGGAGGTCGACACGGCGTTCATCGTGGCGATCCTGACGGTCATCGGCTTCTCCGTTCACGACACGATCGTCGTGTTCGACCGCGTACGCGAGGTGACCTCGCGAGACACGCTCGTGCCGTTCTCGGAGGCGGTGAACGTGAGCCTGACGGAGACGCTCGTGCGTTCGATCAACACGTCATTCGTGACGGTGCTGACGATCATCGCGATGTTCCTGATCGGCGGGGTGACCATCCAGAACTTCCTGCTGGTGCTGCTGGTGGGGGTGATCGCGGGGACGTACAGCAGCATCTTCGTGGCGGCCCAGGTGCTGGTGGCGTGGGACAACCACGACATCGGCCGCTTCTTCCGGCGGCTGACATCGCGGGGTGCGGGCGAACCGCAGGAGGCCGCGGCAACGGGCGGCTAGGCGTGAACGGGGGCCGGGAGAGCAGGGGGGAGCGGGCCCGACGAATGTCGGGCGTGGACTTCGGCAGGGCAGCCTCCGACTACGCGACGTTCCGGGCGGGGTTCCCCGACCGCTTCTTCGACGAATTGGAGGCACATGGAGTCGGCCTCGCGGGCATCACCGCGGTGGACCTCGGGACGGGGACGGGCACGGTGGCGCGAGGCCTGGCGCTCAGGGGCGCCACGGTGGTCGGGGTCGATCCGTCGGCGGCGATGGCGGAGCAGGCCCGGGTGCTGGACGAGCAGGCAGGCGTGAGCGTTCGGTACGTGCAGGCAACGGCGGAAGAGCCGGAGTTGCCGTCGGGCCAGGCCGACCTCGTAATCTCGGGACAGGCATGGTGGTGGTTCGACCGCCCACGCGCGGCTGCGGAGGCCAGGCGCCTGCTGAAGCCGGGAGGGCGTCTGGTGATCTGCTCGCTCGACTGGCTGCCGTCGCCGGGGAGCATCCCGGAGGCGACAGAGGCGCTGATCTCCGCCGCGAATCCGAAGTGGACGATGGGCGGCGGAAACGGCCGTCACCCTCGCTGGCTAGACGAGCTCCGGGCGGCGGGGTTCGGCGAGCGCGCCACTTTCGAGTTCGACGTGTCGGTGCCGTACACGCACGAGGCGTGGCGCGGGAGGATCCGCGCAAGCGCAGGCGTCGCCGCGACGCTCAGCGAGGCTGAGGTGACGCGGTTCGACGAAGGTCTGACAGAGATGCTGGCGGAGCGCTTCCCCGAGGACCCGATGGCAGTGCCCCACCGCGTGTACGCGGCGCTGGGGCGGGCCTAGGCGCTGCGGGAGCAGCCCTCCCCTTCAGGCGGAACGCAGGGAGTCTCGGGCCTCGACGATGGCGGCGAGCTTGGCCTCAGCCGTGCGGCTGGAGGCCACGGGGTTGTCGGCGAAGGTAGCGAAGCCGCAGTCCGGGGCGAGGAGGACGCGCTCTTCTCCGAGTAGACCCACGGCGCACGCGATGCGCTCCCGGATTGCCTCGACGGACTCGACCGCGGGATCCTTCGGGTTCACCACGCCGACCGCGAGGCGCTTGTCGTCGGGGAGGTCGCGCAGGAACTCCATCTCGCCGGCACGGGGCGTGCAGAGCTCGAGAAACAGGGTCCCGACGGGAGCGTCGCTCAGGAAGCCGAGCAGGGGGCGGTAGTCGCCGGACAGGGCGGCCGACTCGTCCGGGGTCCAGTTGCCGCGACAGACGTGCAGGCCAAGCCGCTCGGCGGGGAGGCCGCGGACGACCTCGCGGAGGAGTTCGGCGGCGAAGGCGAGCTCGCGCTCGGGCGCGAGCTTCTCGCTGAGGGCGCCGCACATGAAGCTACGTTTGGCACCGGTTTCGCCGTACACAACCTCGGTAAGCACTGGCTCGTCGAACTGCACGAGGGAGGCGCCACCGGCGAGGAGGGCGTGCAGCTCCTCTCGGAGGACGCGGACCGCGTCGACGGCGAGGTCGTCGCGGGTCTCGTACGGGCGCTCGCGGAGGCAATCGAGCCACATCGTGCGGGTCAGCAGGTAGGGGCCTGGGAGGGCGACCTTGGCGGGCGTGTCGGCACAGGAGCGCACGAAGGCGAGCTCGTGGGCGGCGAAGGGGCGGCTACGGCCGAGGGGGCCATGGACGACGGGGTGCCGTACGTCTTCGGCGGGCACATCCAGGGCGCGGAGCTCGCGGTGAAACTCGTCGGGGTCGTCGACCATGGCGGTGAGGTCGCTGAGGGGGATGAGCTGACAGTTGTCGAGCAGGCCGCCGACGAAGCTGGCGTAGTTGTCGCGACGCTGCTCGCCGTCGGTGACGACGTCGACTCCGGCGCGCCCCTGGGCGTCGAGGACGAGGCGGACGGCGTCGTTGGCGGTTTCATGGAAGGCTTCGTCGTCGAGGCGTCCCTCAAGATGGTCGTGCATGGCCTGGAGCATCCAGCGGGGGCGGGGCCAGCTCCCGATGCCCATGACGGAGAGGGGCTCGATGGTGGGGGCGGGAGCGGGTTCCGGGAGCGAGTCGGGAATGGCAATCTCGACAAGGGGCCGGTTCGCGAACGTGGTGGATGGCGTGGCAGGCGGGGATTCGGTGCGCGCGACGAGGGGACCCTTCGACACGAGGTAGCTGCGCTGGTCGCCAGCTTTCGTCCAGGAGACGAGCTCGTTGCCGGTCATCCGGCACCAGGCCGGCAGCTCGATCTCGACCGTTGGTTCGGTGGAGCGGATCTCAAGGAGGCCGCCGGAGGCGAGGGGGTCGATATGGCGGCGGATGAGCAGGAGGAGGCCGCCGCCGCAGTCGAGGTCGCCGCCGTCGAATCCGGCGTCGGGCGCGAGCGGGTGGCGCTCGACGGGATCGACGGGGTTGGCCGGACCGCTCACGAGCTGGGTTGCGCCGCTAGTAGGTGACGCTGGGGGCGCCGTCGGAGAGGAACTCCACGAGCATCGCCCCGCCGACGATGGTTGCGCCCTCGACGAGGTTGTTCTCGTCGAGCCCGCGCTTCTTGAAACAGGGGGCGCAGACGTAGATGGTCCCGCCCCCACCAGTAAAGGCGTCGATGAGTTCCGTGAGCGGCAGGAAGCCGTCCTCGTGGATGCGGTCGGCGTAGCCCTTCTCGGCGAGACGGACGCCCTCGGTGCTGAGGAACACGAGGGTTTCCTTTTCGGAGCCGAGGGCGGCGTTGGCGACGACAAAGCCGACGGTGGCCTTGTCGGGGTCGTTGCCGGAGGAGGTGAGGTTGACGCAGAACTTGCCTGGCACGGAGCGGGTGTCTCCTTCAGGGGTTTTGGCGCTGTTCGATCCAGTAGTGGGGGTGGTCGGCGTGGAGGAGCTGGCGTTCGGTCATGCGGCACCAGGCGGGCATGTCCTCGGGAGCGCCGAGGTCGCGCACGGTCAGCTTCAGCACCTCTCCCGCGGCCAGTCTCCCCATGCGGGATCGAAGCATCACGATAACCTCGCCGCAGCCCATATCGCCAGCGTCCCACTCGGCGTGAGCGCGGGGAACGTCGCTCACCGCCCGTCCCCGGGCGACACGGAATCGGGCGGAGCGCCGAAGAGGGCGGCGGCGGGGCTCGCTTCCTCCTGTTCGGGGAGGCCGAGCCGGGCGCGCAGGGAGGCGCGGGCAGAATCGGCGTTGGTGGCCTCGGGGGTCTGGACGACGACGGGCATGGGCAGGGCGTGGCCGAAGACGAGCGCCTGGCGCTTGCTCTCGAGGGCGGCGATGACCTGGCGGAGACCGCTCCTTCCGGCGACGCCGCCGACGATGGCCTCGACGTCGTTGTCGCTGTCGAGCTGGAGCGTGAACTTCGTGCCGATCTGGGAGAGAACCTCGGGGTCGATCTGGCTGGGGCGCTGATCGATGACGAGGAGGGTGACGTTGTACTTGCGCAGCTCGCGGGCGATCTGGCCGAAGATGCTCTGGCCGGCGAGGGAGCGGTCGACGAACTTGTGCGCCTCCTCGATGACGATGACGAGGCGGTTGGGGGCCTCGCGCTCTTCGGAGCGCTCGGTGCTGTCGCGGTACCGCTCCCAGATTCGGCGGGAGAGCATGTTGGCGACGAGCATGTAGCTGACGAGGTCGTTGCCGAAGCGGCCGAACTGGACGACGACGCTCTTGCCGCCCTGGAGGGAGCGGACGACGTGTTCGATGACATCGCCGAACTGGGAACCCTCGGTGCGGACGAACTCCCGGCGGGTGAGCCGCTCCATGCGGCGGCGAAGGCTCTCGAGCGAGCCCGGATAGCCCATCTGGGCGGCGACCTGTGACCAGTTGACGTCGCCCTCGGGAGGCTCGCGCCAGAGCTTGTCGACGACCGCGACAGAGGGCTCGTCGGCGAGGATCTCGTCGATCCAGCCGGGGCCGAAGCGGCGGCGGCAGGCATGGGCGGCATCGACGGCAAGGTCGGAGAGGTCGAGGGTCTCGCGCAGGACTTCGAGGTCGTCGGGCTGGATGTCGCGGGTGCCGATCAGGATCTGGCCGTCGGAGCGGGCAGCGCGGGATTCGAGGGTGTAGAGTTCGATGTCGGTCTGATGGCGCTGCTTGAGGGAGCGCAGGCGGCTGGTCGAGGGGCCCTGAAACTTCATCTCCCAGCCGTAGTCGTTGTGCATGTCGAAGACGAGGGCGACGGTGCGGTCGCTGTTGGTCGCGGCGGCCGTCGAGCGAGTGAGCATGGCGTCGAGCAGGTGGAGGACGAGGACGCTCTTGCCGGTGCCGCTCTTGCCGAACACGCCGGCGGAACGCCCGAAGAGGCGCTCGAAGTCGACGCCAACTTCGAGCTCGTCCATGCCGAGGGGGGCGCCGACGGGGATGCTGGGGCCGTCGGTGGCGAAGGCGCGATCGAGGGTGTCCTGGTCGGCGGGATGGACGGCGGAAAAGTGGCTGGGGAGGCGGCGGGCGCGGGCCGGTTCTTCGCCGTTGTCACCGAGTTCGAGGTAGGGGTCGACGGCGAGGGCGGTGTAGACGCCGGTGTCCTGAAGCACCTCGCGCAAGAGCTCCGGTTCGTCCTCGCCGGGGGGCCAGACGGTGGGGCCGGAATCGACGGACTTGAGGGTGATATCGGTGACCATGCCGAGGATGCTGAGACCGCCGCCAACATCGGTCTTCGCGTACTGGCCGAGCTGGGCGGACTGGCCGGGGTCGAGTCGCACCTCGAGGCCCTTCGTGAGGGAGCCTCCGACGACGACGCCGAGGGGCTGGGTGGCGTCGGGGTTCGGGTCGCTCATGGTTCCACCATCCGGAGGATACTCGTGAGGCGCGAGGGTTCGGCCTTGAGGAGGCGGGCGAGCTCCTTACCGGCGGCGACGAGGAAGGGGCGCTCCCCGGGACCGGCAGCGCGGGCGACTTCGCGGATGGCGGCGGCGACCACGGCATCGTCGGCGGCGGGGTTGGCGAGCAGGGGAACGAGGAAGCGGCCCTCGTCGGCGACGCGGACCTTCTCCTCGTCGGTGGCGGCCTGAACCTCGGCAAGGAGGGGCGGGG
>VXLW01000119.1 GCA_009841435.1 Dehalococcoidia bacterium
GGTCGGGCGTGGAGGTCGCGCGGTCCGGGGAGGGCGAGGCGGCGGGGGCCTGGTCGGGGGAGTCGCCGCCGCAGGCGGCCAGGACCAGCGCCAGGCCGGCAGCCAGTGTGACAAGACGGAGGGGCATGGCACGAGTGTACGGGTCAGCGCGACAGGGCTTGCTTACGGCGCCCTAACGCGGCCACGGGTAAGCGGGCCGACTGGCCCGCTCGAGGGCAAGCCTCTAGCCTTGTCGCGACTCTTCGAGACTACGTGTCACTAAGTTGCTCTCGCACCCGGAGTACCCATGCTTTCGATTGCTTCCTCTCCCCTTGCCGCCCGGATCGGTCAGCGATCCCTGGCAGTCGCGCTGGTCGCCATCGCCTTGGTCGGCGGACTGCTCGTCCTGGAGGCCCCGCACCTGGCATCAGCCCAGGAAGAGTGCGAGGCCACGGACCTCGGGACGGTCGGGCCGGAGAACGACCAACTCACGACGGAGGGGCGCTGGACGACGGAAGACTGCGACTCGGCCTTCCGATCCGGGAGCGACGCACATTCGTACAGCTTCCAGGTGGAGGAGGCAGGCCGCGTGCGGATCGACCTGCTGTCCAGCGAGGCCGACTCGTACCTGTACCTGCTGAGCGACACCGGTGACCGCATTGCGGACAACGACGACGGAGCGGCAGGCGTGAACGCGCGCATCGAGCGCGATCTGGAGCCCGGCGCGTATCGAATAGAGGCGACGACGGTGGGAGGCCGTGGGCGAGGCTCCGCGGACTTCTCGCTCACCGTCGGCTACGTCGAGGGGTGCGAGACGATCCCTCTCGGGGTGCTTACGGCGGAAGCGGACCTTACGGCGATGGGGGTCTGGACGGTGGATACGTGCGGCTCGCGGATCGAGGCGAACCACCCAGCCTACAGCTACTCGTTTATGCTGCCGGCCAGCGGCCGGGTCCGGATCGACCTCATGTCGGAGCACGGCGACCCTGTGCTGTCGCTGGCGTCGCCGGCAGGGGTGATCGGGGCGAACGACGACGGAGGGCCCGGCCGGAACTCGCGCATTGAGAAGTACCTGCTCGCTGGCGTCTACCTGATCGAGGCCACTACCTATCTGCAGGCTGACCGCCAGCCCCTTGAGGCGGATTTCGAGCTGACCGTCCACCTGGTTGACGAAGCGGCTGCCCAAAACCGCTTCATCCTGAAGGTGGAGGAGAGCCTCGCCCCGGACGTCGTCATTGCCGGAGAGCCCTTCACGGTCGACTACCGTGTCGGCAACGTGGGCGGGGGCGACGTCCCGGACGATTGGTTCGTCATCGTGTACGCCATCGGGCCGCGCGCATACGCCGACCTGGAGGTAGAGCCTTCCGAGACCGTCTGGAATGCTGGAGCCAGCTACCACTCAAGCCCCGAACTGGCCAGCGCGACCAGTACGGCGATTCCGAGCTTTGAACCGATCGATGTCGTTCTCCCCAGGCCCGGCAATTCATGGGTCTTCCTCGGTGTGCAGCCATTCCAGCTTGTCGAAGACGAGGGCAGGTACGACAACCCGGGCTTGTTCCACGGTATCTGGCGGAACCTGCGCGTGGTGACGGGCCCAATCTACGGCCCGGTTACCGTCTCGGTGGACGGCGCGGCCTACACGGTTGAAGCGGCGGACGACGAGGACGGCGAGGTCACGACCACGGTGACCTCCGTCGCGGACGCTGAGGCAGAAGTCGACGATGCCGTGCAGGCGAAGGCGACCTACACCGCCGCCGTCCGCGAGCTCGTGCTGGACGGGATCTTCGAGCGGCCCGGCCTGGCGGGGCTCGGCCCCTCGGACCAAGCGGAGGCCATTGAGGTTCCGAATCCCTCATCCAGCACGTTGCTGAAGCTCTTTGGCGAGCAGTACCTTGAAGCCATCGCGATCTGGGGATTCGACGACGTCGTGGCCAACGGCGAGGTCATCAACCCGGTTCACGTTCAGGAACTGGTGTTGCACGTTGCCGACAAGGCAGCGCAGCAGTACGCGGCGCTGTCAGCACGGTGGACGACACTCGAGGAACTAGTTGCCTCCGGAAGCGGGTTGCCCTTTGAGGATGCCTTCGCGCTCCAGGCGGAACTCGCCTACGCGGAGCGCATCCTCGCGCCAATCGCGGCAGCCGGTTCCATCGCGACGCAGGCCGGCCCCGGAGAGATGGTTCCGGCAGACGAATTCGACGCGCTGACGAGGCAGGCCTCGTGCAGAGCCGCATCCCTGGGCGACGCCTTCGAAGCTGCAGGGGTCGAGGACGTCGAGGCGCTGCTCGCGCTCGACGCAGAGCTGCGGGCGAACCTCGACGTGTTCGGACTCGGGAGCGACGCGGCCCTCTGCGCGGTTGCAGGTGTCGACAGGGAGAACGCCCGGTTCCTGCAGCGCCTGGGGATCGACGACGCCGGGATCGCCACGATGGTGGCGCCCGCTCGGGCGCCCCAGCCGGTCGTCGAGGCCACGCCGGTGGCGCCGGAGCCGTACCGGCTTCGGATCATCGCCTCCCTGCGGGGGGACGGACGGGTCGAGCATGGCGTCGAGCTCTATGGCCAGCACTTCCTGCCACCTTCCCGCCTGCTCCCCGCGGATGCGCCTGCCGGTCAGTGGTACGCGAGCGGCGAGGTTGAAGTCGAGGGGCACTCGATCGGCGTGATCCGGGCCCGCCGCCTGGCCGACGGCCGCATCGAGCTGGGCTTCCGGGACGTGAACGGCGATGCAGTCGAGCCGGGTATCCGGTTCGTCGCGGATCCACCGCTCGGCATTTTCGTTCGGAGCAGCGTGATCGAGGTTCCCCGGCCGGAAGTGGCCGAGGAGGGATCTTCCGAGTAGCGGCTCGGGTTGCGAGCTAGGCGCCCGTGATGGCGCCTAGCTCGCGCCAGGGTCGGGCGCGGCGCGCATTCCAGTGCGCCTCCCAGTCGTCGCAGACGCCCTGGCCGCCGTGCCAGTAGTCGACCTCGAGGCAGACCTTGCCGTCACGGAACTCGAGGCGCGACACACCTTCAGCCGTGCCCCAGCGACCGGCATTCTCTTTCGCGTCCGCGGGAATCTGCCCGTAGGCCATCCACATCACGACGACGCCGCTGTCGGCGACGTAGATCTCTTCGGGGAGCACCTTGAGTGTGTCGGCGGCCGCCGCCCAGAACTCGCGGACGGCGTCGTGACCGCGCATCGCCTCGTCATGCCCCACGATGTCGCGCATGACGACGTCCTCGGTCATGAACTGGAGGGGCGCATCGACATGTCCCCCGCTCCAGCCTTCCTCGAAGAGCTTGCGTGCGATCTCGACTTCGGCCTGACCAACCATGGGCGCTTCTCCCGTGCGTGGACTCGCAGAGTGGGCGCGATAGTAGCGGAAACGCGGGCGCTCCGGTGTACCATCCGAGCGCGATGGCCGAGACGATGACGCCGGAGGAGGCGCGCAGCTACCTGAACTACCTGCTCACACTGGGCATCCGGCGGGAGCAGGCGTTCGCGCCGCTGGCGGCCGCCTTCATCCGCGAGAACGACCTCGACGCGCTGGGTCTGCTGCCGGACGAGCAGGTGAGCCTGCTGCTCGCGGCGGCGCAGTCGTTCGCGCCGGAGCCGCGACGCTACAGCGCCAAGCTCGACTTCCTGGAAAGGGCGCAGGCGCTGCTGCCGCGCACGCGGCTGGCGGGCACGCCGGTCGAGGGGCAGGTGGGGCAGGAGCTGCGGAAGACGGCCCACGAGCTCGACCGCTACCACGAGGCCGTTCGCGTCAACCGTTCCGAGACGGGGGAGCGCGAGCACATCATCGTCGAGAGCATGGCCCCGGAGTACTTCACGGACACCGCGCAGAAGCGGGCGGCGGCCTACTACCAGGATCGCTACCACCTGACCCCGGAAGCGCACCGGGCGCAGAACTACACGGGTCCGGCGCAGCAGTTCGAGCCAGAGAACACGGCCATCCACAAGGAGTTCGAGGGGGCCTGCGGGCCGTTCATGAACGCGCGCACGCACGCCTTCCACGTGATGCTGCCGTTCGACCTGAAGCTGAGCCGCACGCCCCAGGAGCCACTGGAGACGGGCGTGCGCATCTTCTACGGGAAGGAGGGCTACTCCTTCCCGCTGCGCTACCAGATGGGCCAGCTCACGAGCGACCGGGACGGGACGGTCGTGGGAGTGCCGGTCGACGACCCGAACCTCGTCTACATCTCGGCCTCGGGCGTGAAAGAGCCGGAGTTCCGCTTCGATGGGCCTGCTTCCGGCAACGCACCGCCGGAGCTGGCGTTCCCGCTGACGGTGCTGCAGCACCTCGGCAGCCTCGGGAATTACATCCAGGTGAGCTGCAACCTGAAGGTGTGGTTCGACGCCTCACAGGTGGCGATCCTGATCCAGGGGGCGCCGGAGCTCCACGACCTCGGACTGACGGCGGCGACCGGCCTCATGACGCGCACGTACGGGCTCGGGACGACGGAGGAGTACGAACGCAGCGGCGGCGAGCCCTGGCAGGAAGGGCTCAGCTACAACTACGTGAACCTGCACCTCGCGCTGCAGCCGGGGATCGAGTCGGCGGTGATCCCGTACAACACGCCGATCTTCACGCTGTATCCGGTGCTCAGCCGCCAGGCGGTCGCGTTCGAGGACGCGGCCGCGGCCGGCGAGCGAATCGCCAGGGGGATGGGCCAGGAGCAGGGCTAGCTTTCGCCCAGCCGCCTCAGGAGCCAGTCGCGCGCGACGGACGCCTGCGCGGACTGGAAGGGGCGCAGAGTGGGGAGGCCGGGCGGAGGGGGTCGCGACCCCCACTCGGTGAATAGCCCGGCCAGGGCGGCCACCACGGCCGTAACGCTCGCGGGGTCGGCAGAACGGCAGGCGGGGTGGGCGGCGACAACCTCCTCGGGGGGCGGGCCGCCCTGCATCGTGACGCTGGGGGCCATGACGATGACGTCGACCCAGGCGGCCCCGACCAAGGCGTGGGGCCAGTCGAGGAACCAGACTCGATCGGGCGAGAGCAAGATGTTGTCGGCGCGGATGTCGAAGTGGACGAGGGTGTCGCCCACTACGGCTTCGGGAACGGCTGCCTCGAGCTCGGCGAGGCGATCGAGGTTGCTGCGATACCACGGGGCGAGGCCTTGCCGGCGCCGCCCACCTTCGTCGCGGAGCGTCCGCCAGCCCTCCCGGGGGAATGTCTCAGCGGCGCCACGAGCGACACCGGGGGGCAAGGGGTTCGGCGTTAGCCGTTCACCGAGGGCGACGAGCGCTTCGAGAACACGGTCGAGCTCGCGCAGGTCCCAGGGCTGGCGCGGGTGCTCGCCTTCGATGTCCTCGAAGGCGAGGACTACCCAGCCGCCTTCGCCCTCGTCGTGCGACCACAGCAGACGGGGGGCGGGCACGTCCTCTGGCATCCCAGAGATGATGCGAATCTCCCTGCGGTGGATGCCGGCGCTGTCGGGGTTGATGTCGGGTCCGACAGCCTTCACGAACACGCGCCGGCCGTCCGCCAGAAGCATGCGCGCGGCCACGCCCGGCGAGAAGCCCGAGGGCTGGGTAACGGCCTCGGCCACCGGGCTTCCCGCCCACGCCTCGAAGGCATCACGGAGGCGCTTCGGGGCCTGCTTCCAGTGGAGGCGCGCGCCCTGGGGCGGCAGAGGCGGTATGGCGGCCATCGCGCCCCGCCTAGGGCCAGACGACCCAGGTATTGGGCGACGTGACCATGCTCCCGAGGATCTGCGGGGGCGCGCCGTTGAGTGTTTCGAAGGCGCGCTCCTGGGTGAGGGCGTTCCCGGCCAGCTCGCGCAGCCCGTCGACACGCTTCTGCCATTCGACGCGAGGCTGGCTCGCCTCGAGGTAGCGCCCCTGCACGCGTTGACCGAGGAGGAGGACGTCGTAGGCGAAGTCGCCGAAGACCTCCTCGGGCTTGAAGAACTGCGACTGGCGGTAGGTGAGCGGCGTGCGCTCGCGAAATAGGTCGACGCGCTCCTGAGCGCCGCCGATGTCGACGGCGTTGCGGCAGGCCTGCCAGAAGGGCGTATCGAGCTTCTTGTTGAAGCGGTAGTGGACGGCAAGGAACCAGCGCACGTCGTCCCAGTGGGCGTTGAGGGTACGGTTCACGATGCCGCGAATTGCCGTGTCCTTCTTCGAGCGGGGGAAGTTCAGGACGAGCTGGTTGATCTCGAGGATGATCATGTGGAGCCCGGTCGACTCCAACGGCTCAACGAAGCCGTAGGAGTTGCCTATGGCGACCACGTTCCCCTTCCAGAAGTGCTCGCGGCGGCCGGTCTTGAAGCGGATGACGCGGTGGTCGCCCATACCCTCGTTCTTCGAGCGCATCTCCTCGGCTGCCTCGTCGTCGGAGAGGAACTGCGAGGAGAAGACGTAGCCGCGGTGGTCGTCCTCGACGGAGGGGGTGTTCCAGCACCAGCCGGCGTTCATCGTCTCGGCGGTGGTGAAGGGCTTGATGTGCCCGCCGTGGGGCACGTTCGCGACGATGGCGCGGTCGCAGAAGAGGCTGCCTTCGTAGCTGTGGAAGGGCGAGCCGAGCGTCTCGCCGATGATCTCGGCGCGGAAGCCGGTGCAGTCGACGTAGAGGTCGAAATGCCGCTCCTCGCCGTCGTCGGTGACGACGTGGTCGAGTTCTTCGCCGTTCTCGGTTGGCACGAACTCGGTAACGGAGCGTTCGAGGAGCTCGACGCCATCGGCAACGGCCTGCTCCTTCAGGTAGGCGACGAAGCGGCCGTTATCGAGGTGGTAGGCGAAAGGGATGCGGTCGATCAGGGAGGTGAGCTGGCCGCCCTCGTTGGTGACGATGGGGGCGCGCTCGTTCGAGATGAGCAGGGACCCAAGGGAGTACTCGTTGAATTCGCCGCCGTAGTAGACGGAATCGAGGATGGGGCCGGGGTGAAAGGCGTAGTTGAAGTAGTAGTCGCCGGGCTGGCCCCACTCGAACTTGACCCCGAACTTCCAGGTGGGCTGCACCTTGCGGTAGAGCTCGTGCACGTCCCGCTCGAGGTAGGCGTGGAGGAACTTGACCATGATGGGGGTTGTGCCCTCGCCCACGCCGATGATGGGGATGGTCGGGGACTCGATGAGGGTGACGCGCAGGTGGGGGAGCTTCTTGCGGAGGGCGAGCGCGGTCAGGTAGCCGGCGGTGCCGCCGCCGATGATGCCGACCGTCTTGTAGTCGCCGGTTGGCTGGGTCATGCGGCTATCGTGCCACGGATGGGATTGGGAGGGGTGCGGGGGATGCTCGCGCGCTCCTGCCGAACCGGTAAGATGCGCGCTCGCTGGGAGGCGCACCGACCATGGAACTCGGAAGTGGGAAGACGGCAGTCGTGACTGGTGGGGGGAGCGGCATCGGCGAGGCGCTGTGCCGCGCGTTCGCGGCCGAGGGCATGTCGGTCGTGGTCTCGGATATCGATCTGAGCGCCGCCGAAGGGGTGGCGAACTCCATCAACGACACGGGCGGGAGCGCTATTGCGGTCCGCACCGACGTGGCCGACCGAGCTTCCGTGAAGGAGCTGGCCGACAAGGCGTTCGAGACGTTCGGGGGCGTGCACGCGCTCTGCAACAACGCGGGCGTCGTGACCTTCCGCTCCGCCGCGGAGATGAGCGACTCCGACTGGGACTGGGTGATGGGCGTGAACCTGGACGGCGTCATCAACGGCGTGACGCAGTTCCTGCCGCGCATGATCGAGCAGGGCGAGGGGCACCTCGTGAACACGTCGTCGAGCGCGGGGCTGTTCGCGCCTCCGGGAATGGCCTCGTACGTCGCCTCGAAGCAGGCGGTGGTGGGCCTGTCGGAGCACCTGAACCATGACCTCGAAGCGGTGAACATCGGGGTGTCGGTGCTGTGCCCGGGCGGCGTCGCGACGAAGATCGTGGAGGCGGGCCGGAACCGGCCCGACGAGCACGGCGGTCCCGAGGACGTGCCAGACTATGCCGAGCCGATCCGGCAGGGGATCTCGCAGGGCATGCCGCCCTCCGAGGTGGCGGCGCGGGTGCTCGACGCGATCCGCAACGAGCACCTCTACATCGTGACCCACGAGGACACGAAGGCGGGCGTCGAAGCGCGGATCGAGGGGATCCGGGCAGGGTACGCGCTCAACGACTAGCGGCCCTCTCTGCGCATAGCCAACAGCCCGGGCGTTCCGTGGCCGGGCCTAATACTTGGTTGCCAAGTATTAGGCCGCTCGCTACAGTCCTCCGGCCATGACACGCGAGCTGCTGGCCGGCGAACACGCCGTCCTCGCCCTGCTGCGCACACGCCCGATGTACGGGTACGAGATGGCGCGCTACTTCGAGGGGGAGGATCTGCGGGAGGTCTGCCCGATCGAGCAGGGTTCGCTCTACACCTACCTGCGGAACCTGGAGGGCCGGGCGCTGGTCACGTGGCGGGAGGAACGGGAGGGGCTGCGTCCACCGCGCAAGCGATTCGCGCTGACGCCCGAGGGGGAGGCCGTGGTGGAGCGGTGGCTGCGCGAGCCGGTCGAGCGGCTGCGGGAGGTGCGCTTCGAGCTACTGGTGAAGCTGTACGTGCTCCACGCCGTCGATCCCGAAGCGGAGGCGGCGCTGGTGCGCGACCAGCTACAGGTGTGCGAGGCGTATCGGGAGCGTGCGCGGGAGCGAGTGGTGCAGGCCGGAGACGGGTTCCTGCGGCTGGTGGCGCAATCGAAGCTCTCGGCGGCGGACGCGACCGTGGAGTGGCTGCGCGACCATCTGGCGACGCTCTCCGCTCCCGCCGGGACGCCGTGAGGCTTCGAGTCGCCGCCGCGGGGGCGCTCGCGGTCGCTACGCTGGGCCTGGGCGCGTGCGGCGACAGCGAGGAGCCGACCGAGACCATCACGGTGTTCGCGGCGGCCTCGCTGACCGAGGCGTTCGGCGAGCTGGCCGCAGCATTCGAAGAGGAGCATCCCAGGATCACGGTCCGGCTGTCGTTCGCGGGGTCGGCGACGTTGCGGACGCAGATCCTGGAGGGCGCCCCAGCGGCCGTGTTCGCAAGCGCCAGTCCGGACGAGGTCGCGACGCTGGACGCGGCGGGGCTCGTTATCGAGGAGCTGGCGCTGGCTACGAACACGCTCGTAGTGGCGACAGGAGCAGATGGCATTGAGGCCTTCGAGGACCTAGCGCTGCCCGGCCTGCGGCTCGTGCTGGCGGCTGAGGACGTTCCGGCGGGTCGCTATGCGCGGAAGTCGCTGGCGCTCGCGGGCGACGACTTCGCGGGGCGCGTGCTGGCGAACGTACGCAGCAATGAGGCGAACGTGCGCGCCACACTCGCGAAGGTCGAGCTGGGCGAGGCGGACGCGGCCATCGTGTACGCGAGCGACTTCCGGGCGGCGGACGAGGGCGTCCGCGCGATCGCGATTCCCGAGCGGTTCCAGGTGGCGGCAGCGTACCGCATCGCGCTCCTCTCGGAGAGCGCCGGGGCGCGGGCGTTCCTGGCGTTCGCGACCTCGCCGGAGGGCATGGCGACGCTCGCGCGTCACGGGTTCACGGCCGTGGGGGTGACCCCGTGACCGCACTCCGGGCACGGGCGCCCCAGGCGGGATTGGCGCTGCTCATCGCGGTCTTTGCCGTGTTCTTCGTGCTGCCGTTCGCGGGACTGTTCGAACGCGGAATCGGGGGCAGCGGCACCTGGGACGCGATCACGAGCAACACGGCGCTCGACGCGCTCGCGCTCTCGCTGTGGACGTCGGCGGTAGCGCTGGTGATCGCGGTGGTGGCGGGGACGCCCGTGGCGTACTGGCTCACGCACGCGCGCTTCCCGGGAAAGGGCGCGGTGGAGGCGCTCATCGACCTGCCGATCGTGCTCCCGCCGACGATCGCGGGCGTGGCGCTGCTGACCGCGTTCGGGCGGAAGGGGCTGCTCGGGGCGCCTCTCGACGACTGGTTCGGGCTGACGCTGGGGTTCAGCACGGTCGCGGTGATCATGGCGCAGCTGTTCGTGGGGGCGCCGTTCTACGTGCGCGCGGCGCGGGCCGGCTTCGCGAGCGTCGACGCGCAGTACGAGCGGGTCGCGCATACGCTGGGGGCGTCGCGATTGCGGGCCTTCGCGCGGATCGTGCTGCCCCTGAGCTGGCCGTCGCTGGCGGCGGGGGCGGCGCTGTGCTGGGCGCGGGCGCTGGGGGAGCTGGGGGCGACGCTGATCTTCGCGGGGAATCTGCAGGGTGAGACGCAGACCATGCCGCTCGCCATCCTGAGCGCGTTCGAGCGCGCGGACGGGCTGACGGCGGCGGTCGCGCTCGCGATCCTGTTGCTGGCAGTGGCGCTAGTGGCGCTCGCGGCCTTCTGGCTGCTCTCGACGCGGGGGCGGGGGACGGTATGACGCTCGAATTCGCGGCCCGCGCGCAGCTGGGGGACTTCTCCTACGACGCGCGCTTCGAAGCGGGGAACGAGATCGTGGTGCTGTTCGGGCACTCGGGGGCGGGGAAGAGCCTGACGCTCCAGCTCATCGCGGGGCTGCTGCAACCGGACGAGGGGCGCATCGCGATCGGCGGGGAGCCGGTGTTCGACTCCGAATCGGGGTTGAACCTGCCGCCGCAGACGCGACGGATCGGGTACGTCGTGCAGGACCTCGCGCTGTTCCCGCACATGACCGTGGCCGAGAACGTCGAGTTCGGGATGACGGGGGAGGGGAGGGAGCGGCGTCTCGCGGAAGTGCTCGACCTGATGCACCTGGGCGAGTTCCGCGACCGCAAGCCCCGCTCGCTGAGCGGGGGGCAGCAGCAGCGCGCGGCGCTTGCACGCGCCCTCGCGCGTGAGGCGAGCCTGCTGCTGCTCGACGAGCCGTTCAGTGCGCTCGACGAGTCGCTGCGGGTCGAGTTGCGGCGCGAGCTGATCCGGCTGCGGAGCGAGCTCGATCTGAGCGTCATCTTCGTGACCCACGACCTGCGGGAAGCGCACCTGGTGGCCGACCGGCTGGCGGTGTTCGACGCGGGCCGCCTGCTGCAGTTCGACGGTCGCGAGCGCGTCTTCCGGGCGCCGGCGAACCGGCGGGTGGCGGAGCTGACGGGGGTCGCGAACATCCTGCGGGGTCGGGTGGCGGCGGCCCGGGACGGCATCCTGACGGTCGAGGCGGGCGGGGCAAGCCTGCGGGCCCCCACACCGAACGGGTGGCGGCCAGGGCAGGGGGAGGCGGTCGACATCGCCATCCGGGCGGAGCGAGTCAACCTGCGGCGGCTGGACGCGGACGACCCCGGCCAGCCGAACCTCGTGCGCGGCACGATTCGCGAGGAGCTGGGGTACGGCGCGACGCACACGTTGCGGTTCGAGTCGGCGCTGGGGGAGACGGTCGAGGTGGAGATTGCGGCGAGGCCGTACGAGGTGCTGGGGGTGGCGGGGCAGAAGTCGTGGACGCTGGAGCTACCGCCCGAGGACCTTCACGTGATGGCGGTCTCGTCGGAGGCGGCAGGGTCGAGCGCTTCGGCGACGACGGCGTAGACGGGGTCGGACTGGAAGGGGGCCGGGCTGAGGTCGAAGGCGCGGGCCTTGGCGAACGCTTTCGAGAGCTCGAAGTAGAGGGCGACGAGGTTGGCGCGCTGCTCGTCGCCGAAGAGTTGCCAGATGCGGACGGCCTTCGTCGGGAACATGCGGTTCGAGAACGTGATGGCAAAGGGCGCGCCCGGCTTGAGCACGCGGCCGACCTCCGCAAAGACCTCAATGGGGCGGGTGAGGTACTGCACGGAGACGCTGACAACGGCGCCGTCGAACTCGTCGGTGTCGTAGGGCAGCGTGGGATCCTGGTTGAGATCGTGGACGGTGCGGCGAGTGAGGACGGGGTTGTTCTCCAGCTCGACCTTGTTCAGGCCGAGGCCGGTAACGCCCGAATAGGTCACGTCGGTGGGGAGGTGGGAGACCCAGCTCGACATGAGGTCGAGCAGGTGGCCGCCCTCGGGGAAGGTCTCGCGGTAGAAGTCGCCAAGGGCGGCGATGGCCGCGTCGTCGATGTGGTTGACGAGCCGCGGCTGGACATAGAAATGGGCGTCGTCGGACTCGTCGACGCGGCGGAAGTGCTCGGGGAGGAGCGGGTTGTCTTCCCGCGACTCAGGAGACAGCGGCGCCCGCTCCCTGCTCGACGATCACGGCTTCGTAGAACTTCGCCTGGGGGTGGCCTTCAAGCACGCCCTTGGCGGGGCCGGATTGCTCGTGGGCGCGGCGGAAGTGGTCGGACTGGGCCCAGTTGAGGAAGTCCTGGCGCGACTCCCAGATGGTGTGGGAGATGTAGTCCCCGGGGTCGTCGCCCTTCAGCAGAGAGAACTGCACGAACCCGTCGAGGTCCTTCAGGTAGCTCTCGCGGCCCTTCCAGACTTCCTCGAAGTCCTGCCCGCGATCGGGGTTGACGTTGAAGTGGTTCATCGCGATGAACATCGGCGTGCTCCGTTCGTGATGGCTCCATTCTAGCGGGCGCGGGCGCTTTCGCCGGGAAAGGGGCCGGTCGGACGGCGGCACCGTATCATTCGCGGGATGGTGCGATTCGCGGCAAACCTGAACTTTCTTTTCACCGAGGCTCCCTTCCTCGACCGTTTCGAACTGGCGAAGCGGCACGGCTTCGAGGCAGTCGAGTACCCCTTCCCGTACGAGAACCCCGAGGACGAGCTGGCCCGGCGCCTGCGCGAGCATGGTCTGACACAGGCGCTCATCAACCTGCCCGCGGGGGACTGGGCGGCGGGGGAGCGCGGCATCGCCTGCCACCCCGGCCGGACGGAGGAGTTCCGGGAGGGGGTCGCGACGGCGATCCGGTACGCGAAGGCGCTGGATTGCCCGCGCGCGAACTGCCTCGCCGGCGTGAAACCGGAGGGAGTCTCCGAGGAAGCGGCGCAGGCGGCGCTGGTCGAGAACCTGCGGTACGCGGGGCAGGCGTTCCGGGACGCGGGGCTGCAACTCCTGACCGAGCCGATCAACACGCGCGACATCCCCGGGTTCTTCCTGAACACGAGCGGGCAGGGGCTGGCGGTGATGGATGCGGTTGGGGACGGACTGGTGGGGCTGCAGTACGACGCGTACCACATGCAGATCATGGAAGGCGACCTCGCGCGCACGGTCGAGGAAAACCTGGGCGTCATCGGCCACATCCAGATCGCCGACAACCCGGGCCGGCACGAGCCGGGCACGGGCGAGGTGAACTACCCGTTCTTCCTCGACCACCTCGACGCCATTGGCTACGAGGGCTGGGTGGGGTGCGAGTACGCGCCGGCAACGACAACCGAGGCGGGCCTGGGGTGGCTCACGGAGTATCGAACGAGTGAGGGGGCGTCATGACACGAATCGCGTTCATCGGGCTGGGGATCATGGGGCGGCCGATGGCGGGCCACCTGCAGGCGGCGGGCCACGAGCTGTTCGTCGTGCGGCACGTTTCGCCGCTGCCGGAGGAGCTGCTGGAGGGGGGCGCGGTCGAGTGTGCGACGGCGGCGGAGGCGGCCTCGCGCAGCGAGGTCGTGATCACGATGGTGCCGGATACGCCCGACGTGGCCGACGTGCTGTTGGGCGCCGGGGGCGTGGCGGAGGGGCTGCAGGCGGGGACGACTGTCATCGACATGAGCTCGATTTCGCCGATCGAGACGAAGGAGTTCGCCCAGCGCATCGCCGAGAAGGGCTGCGACTACCTGGACGCGCCCGTCTCCGGGGGCGAGGTGGGGGCGAAGGGGGCCAGCCTCACGATCATGGCGGGCGGCAGCGGGGAGACGTTCGAGCGGGCGCGTCCGCTGCTTGAACTGATGGGTGCGAACATCACGCTCGTGGGCGACGTGGGGGCGGGACAGACCTGCAAGGTCGCCAACCAGATCATCGTGGCGCTCACGATCGAGGCGGTGGGGGAGGCGCTGCTGTTCGCCTCGAAGGCGGGAGTCGACCCGGCGCGGGTGCGGGAGGCGCTGATGGGCGGCTTCGCGGGTTCGCGCATCCTGGAGGTGCACGGACAGCGCATGGTCGAGCGCACGTTCGACCCCGGCTTCCGTATCGCGCTGCACCAGAAGGACCTTGGGCTGGCGCTGCAGGGGGCGCGGGCGCTGGGCATCAGCCTGCCGAACGCGGCTACGGCGCAGGAGCTGATGAACGCCTGCGCGGCGCAGGGCTGGAGCGATCTGGACCACTCGGGGCTGGTAAAGGCGCTGGAAGTTCTGGCAGGCCACGAGATCGCCTGAGCGCCGGAGCATTCACACCTCGTGTGCGACAATGCACGGCGGTCCGCCGGTTAGGCGGACCCTGGGGGCCAGGAAGGGAAGACGATGACCATCCGGGAAGTGGGCGTGGTCGGCTGCGGGATCATGGGTGCGGGAATCGCCCAGATCTGCGCGGCGCACGGGTACCGCGTCCGCGTGACTGAATCAGAACCCGAGCGCCTCGAGCAGGGGCTGGCGACGATCAAGCGCCGCCTCGGCCGCCAGGTCGAGCGCGGGCGGCTGAGCCGCGAGCGGCACGACCGCACGCTGGCCCGCCTCCAGGGCGTTGAGACCATCGACGGGCTGGCCGGAAGCGACCTCGTGATCGAGGCCGTGATCGAGGAGTTGCCGCTCAAGAAGGAGCTGTTCGAGGAGCTCGGAGAGGTTTGCAAGGAAGACGCAATCCTCGCGAGCAACACGTCGTCGCTTTCCCTGAGTGAGATGGCGGCTTCGTCCGGGCGTCCGGATCAAGTCATCGGCATCCACTTCTTCAATCCGCCGACAGTCCTGCCGCTGGTCGAGGTGATCTCCTCGGAGAGCACCTCCCAGGAGACGATCGACGCAGCGATGGCCTTCTGCGATTCCATCGACCGGCTGACCGTCCGGGTAAAGGACTCGCCGGGATTCATCGTGAACCGGTTGCTGGTGCCGTTCATCTTCGACGCCATCCACATGCTGGAGGGCGGCATCGCCTCGGCCGAGGACGTCGACCAGGCCTGCAAAGTGGGCCTGAACCACGCGCTGGGGCCACTTGCGACGGCGGACCTGATCGGACTGGACACGATGATCCACATCAGCGACGCCATGTTCGAGGAGTACGGCGAAGCACGATTCAAGGCTCCAACAACCCTGCGACGGCTCGTCTCGCTCGGTCACCTCGGCCGTAAGAGCGGCCGCGGATTCTTCGAGTACAACTAAACACCACCAACGGGAGGCAGGCGTGGCACTGCTGTACGAGGTCAGCGACCACATCGCGACCATCACCATCAACCGACCGGACGCCCTCAACTCGATCGACCTTGAGACGTGGCACGAGCTCTCCGAGGCGTGCGCGAAGCTCGAGGCCGACGACGACGTCTGGGTGGGCATCATCACGGGCGCGGGCGGACGCTCTTTCAGCGCGGGCGCCGACCTGAAGGAAACGATCCCGACGCTCATCGACGACCCGCGCGGGAACCGCTACGACGAGCCGGACACGATCATGCGCGGCCAGACGGTCACGAAGCCGCTGATTGCCGCTGTGAACGGCCTCGCGCTGGGCGGTGGCCTCGAGATCGTGCTGGCCTGCGACCTGCGCATCGCGGCCGAGGGCGCGCGTCTGGGCGCCCCGGAGATCACGCTCGGCTTCATCCCGGGCTGGGGCGCGACGCAGCGGCTCGCGCGCGAGCTGCCCTGGGCGATCGCGGCCGGGATCGTCTTCTCGGGCGACCAGATCGGCGCCGAGACGGCGCACCAGTACGGCCTCGTGAACGACGTCGTTCCGGCCGACCGGCTGCAGGCGGCGGCGCGCCAGCTGGCGGAGACGCTCTGCTCGCGCGGTCCGCTGGCGCTGCGCGCGGCCAAGCGGGCGATGCGCGAGGGGCTCGACATGTCCCTCGACGACGGCCTCCAGCTCGAGCACGACCTGTTCGACGACCTCGCGTATACCGAGGACGCGAAGGAGGGCGTGGCCGCCTTCCAGGAACGTCGCGCCGCCACGTTCAAGGGCCGCTAGGGCACCGTCACGGCATCGGGCACCAGCCTCGCGAGCGGCGGGCGCATTGAAAGGCGCCCGCCGCTCGTCTAGATTCGCGGGGCTCTCGCGGTCGGGCGCGGTCGCGCCCGCACAATCGCGACGAAGGGGTGACCGTGGCAACCGAACTAGACGATTACGCCATCCACCAGATCATCGAGAACATGGAGCACGTCGAGGGGCGCAATCCGCGCTGGGTCGACGAGCTCTGGTTCCACATTGGGACGACCGACGGTTCGCTGAGCGTAGCGGGCCACATGGGGGTCTATCCCGCGACCGCCAGCATGGACGCCGCCGCAAGCGTGGCGTACGGGGGCAAGCAGTACGACGTGCGCTTCGGGCGGCGTGTCGAGGGTGACCGCGACCGCCGCGAGGTCGGCGGCATCAGCGCCGAGATTGTCGATCCGTTCCGGGCGTGGCGGTTCACGCTGGCGCCCGCGGAAGGCCAGGCGGTCAGCTTCGACCTGGAGTTCTCGTCGGAACTGCAGCCGATGGAGGTCGCAGGACCGGTCCAGCACCGGCGCGACGGGCGCCAAGTGATCTGGGACCTGTACCAGTACTCGCAGGCGGGCAGCGCCAGCGGCAGCGTGACCGTCGAGGGCGAGACGATCGCCGTCGACGGTGCGGTTGGCTTCCGCGAGCGTTCGTGGGGGGTGCGGCCCGTATTCGGGCAAGTGCCTCACCTGGGGCGGCCGCCGAGCTCGATCGGCAGCCGCTCGTTCTGGATGGCGGCGACCGCCGGACCCCTCTCCGGGTGGGTCTGGCAGATCGAGCCGGAAGGTGGTTCGAACGCGACCGGCGGGCTGGGGGACGACACGGGCGCGACGCGACTCGACGGCTGCCTCGCGGGGCCGCACGGCGAAGGCGACCCGCTCCGCATCAGCAGCGCCGACCTGAACCTCCAGTTCGAGATGGACGGCAAGCGGCTCAAGGGCGGCAGCGCCTCCCTCCTGGACCGGGACGGTGGCACGCATGAACTCAGCCTCAAGCCGCTCACAACGATCTACGCGAAGGGGCTCGGGTACGGACACCCGGACTTCCGCCACATCGAGTACAAGGACGGCGTCGCCCAGAGCGAAACGCACGACACCAGCGATACGGCGACGGTCGCAGGGTTGCTCGACAACGATTCCGGCCACATCAACCCGTTCGCAATCGAGCACTTCTGCGAGATCGCGGCAGGGGAGCAGACCGCGTACGGCGTGGTCCGCCTGAGCATCTAGGGGTTGGGGGAAGAACGATGACGATGCTGACCGAGCTGGACGAACATTTCTATCACCAGACACCGAGCCCCGTGGACTCGCTCCGGGACACGGACCCGCGCTACGTGGACCAGCACTGGTTCCAGTGCATGGACGTCGAAGGACGCTGGATCGTGGGCGCCAACTGGCCGGTCTGGCCCAACACCGGGCTGATCGAGAACGGCCAGATCATCGTGCACGGCGATACGCAGTACAACCTGCGCTATTCGAGCACGATCGAGCGGGACGGCTACAAGTCGGCGCGCACCAACCAGAAGGTCGGGCCGGCCTCGATGGAGGTCATCGAGCCGCTGCGGAAGGCGCGCTTCACGCTCTCGCCCGAGAACCACTGGGGCATCAGCTACGACCTGACGATGGACACGTTCCTACGTCCTGTGCAGACGCGCACGCCGATCGCGTTCGCGGGCTCACCGACGCTACCCGGCGTGCTGCCCTACTTCGAGATCATGGGGCGTTGGACGGGCGAGCTGAACGTCGACGGGACAACGCACGAGGTGAACCACGAGAACACCTGGGGCCAGCGCGACCGTTGCTGGGCCAGCCTCGGCGGCGAGCGGTGGCAGGGCTGGACGGGTCCGTCGCCGGGCGGCGCGCACGTCTCGCCCCGGGGGCCGGGACGCATTCACTGGCACAGCCACATCCAGTTCGACGACATCGGCTTCTGGTGGTGGATGGACGAGTTCATGGGGAAGCCCCGCCTCGGCGGCACCCTCGCGGACAACCGCGGCAGCCACTTCGACGGGGCCGTCACGTGGCGGATCGACGACCCGCGCCAGGAGATCCGCATCGTCGACTTCACGAACATCGACATCGTGGCGCAACCGGGGACGAAGAAGTTCCAGGAGGCGCAGATCACGCTCATCGACGAGTTCGGCACGGAGTACGACCTCGAGTTCGAGATCATCAAGCCGAACTCCACCCGCCACATCCGGGGCGAGGGCTACGGCCAGCCGAGGTTCCTCGGAGGCTGGCAGGGCGACTGGCACGAGGAGTACGACAAGTACGACCTGAGCGACTACTCGACGTACGACAGCTTCGCGCACCAGCTCTGGGACGGGGAGCACGCCGTTCGCTGCCGCTTCAACGGCCGCGAGGGGATCGGGCACATGGAGATGAGCGGGACGCCGCCGCTTCCCCAGTGGGGCTTCGAGTAGTGCCGAGGCCCGGGGCGGGGGCCGCATGAGCGCGTCGTTCGAGGGGAAGGCGATCATCGTCACGGGGGCTGCCTCGGGGATGGGCCGGGGCGTGGCCGAGCTGCTCGCAGAGCGGGGCGCCCGCGTGGCAATCGTCGACCCGGCGGCGGCAGGACTCGTGGAGACGGAGCGGACGCTGCGGGAGGCGGGCCGCGAGGTCATCGCGGAGCCCATCAGCGTGGCCGACCCGGAGGCCGTCGACCGGCTGGTCGCGCAGGTGCGCTCCGCCTGGGGCGGCATCGACGGGCTGGTGCACTGCGGCGCCATCCTGCGCTACGCGGGCTCGCTGGAAACCGACCTGGCAACGTGGCGCGAGGTCATCGACGTGAACCTGACGGGCACGTTCGTCATCGGGCAGGCGGTGGCGACCTCGATGGTGGAGGACGGCCGCAAGGGCGCGATCGTCAACATCGCCTCGGTCGCGGCGGTGCTGGGCCTCCCGAACCTGGCCGCGTACTCCGCCTCGAAGGGCGGGGTGGCGGCGCTCTCGCGCTCGATGGCGATCGAGCTGCTCCCGCACGGCATCCGGGTGAACTACATCTGCCCGGGGTTCGTCGAGAGCGGCATGACCGAAGACATCCTCGAGGAAGAGGGAGCGCGCGAGCGCATGGCGCAGCAGACGGCGACCGGCACGATCTGCAGCCCGCGCGACATCGCGGAGGCATGCGCGTTCCTGCTCAGCGAGGAGAGCGCCGGGTATGTCATCGGCAACGGGCTGATGGTCGATTCGGGAGTCACCATCCGCTAGCATCCGTTGCCTCAGCACGCGCCAGGGGGACAGCGATGGGCATCCGCGGAGTGGGCCACACGTCGATCACGGTGCGCGACCTCGATCGCGCGGTCAATTTCTACAAGCTGCTCGGGTTCGAGGACACGGGCACGCGGCTGCACCTCGATAACGAGTTCATCGAGACGCTGCAGGCGATTCCCGGGGCAGACATCACGGCGGCTGTGCTGCGCCTGAACGACTATTCGCTCGAAGTCATCAAGTACGACGCGCCAACTGGCTACGACCACAACCCCCTGCGCACGTCCGACGTGGGCGGCTTCCACATCTGCCTGATGGTGGACTCCGCGGACGACGAGTACGCGCGCCTGAAGGCGGCCGGCATGGAGTTCAAGTCCGAGGTGCTGGACTACGACGGGGGCATCCGCGTGGTCTACGGCTGGGATCCGGACGGGAACACGATCGAGCTGCTGTCGCAGGCGCCGGTGCCGGCGGGCGCGGGCTAGGGCAGGTCGATCTCGATCGCGGAAACCTTGGCGGGACCGTCGCCGGTGTTCGTCCAGGAGTGGAGGGTGTTGTCGCCCTCGATCACGAGGTCGCCCTCGTAGACCGTCACCGACTCGCCGCCGTCGAGGGCGAACTCAAGCTGGCCCTTCGCGATGTAGACGTAGACGTCGCAGTGGACAGCGTGCCAGCCGGTCGTCTGACCCGGCTCGAACTCGACGATGAGCCAGCGCCCGTCGATGCCGGCTGGCACCTCGAAGTCGTGGGCGCGGGCGTCGGAAAGCTCGCGGTTCTCGGCGATGACCGCCTTGCCGGCGGCGTTGTTGCGGGTGCGGACGAACTTGCTCACGCGCGCCGCACTCTTCGCTCGCCCTTGTAGATGATGAGCAGGTAGAGGCGGTCCCCGCCCGGGGCGAGCTGCATGGAGACGACCTCGTTCGCGATGTGGTCGTTGAGCCACGCGTCCGTGGCCTCGTCGAGAGAGGCAGCGTCATCGGCGGAGAGGACGGCGGTGTAGAGGTAGCTCGCGCTCGTGTTGATGCTGCTCATGGCGCGGGACGGTACGCGCCGGAAGTCCCGTGGGGCAAGGGGGCGGCTACCAGACCAGGTCGCCGATGATCCAGCCGAGGGCGGCGGCAGCGACGATGACGGGGATGGTGTTGATGAGGAAGTACTGCATCGGCATGGGCATCCCCCTTCCGCTCAATTGTTCACTATACATCGTGATTTGGGGCGGGTCCGGTCCGAGCGCCGCGCTAGAATCGCGGGATGGGCACGTTCGACGCGATCGTGGTGGGAGCGGGGCCGGCGGGCAGCACGACGGCTCGCGAGTTGGCCGCGTCGGGCGCGCGCGTGCTCGTGGTCGACCGGGCCGAGTGGCCGCGCTACAAGGCCTGTGGCGGCGGTGTCCCCCTGCGCGCCGAGCGGATGCTGCCCTTCCCCATCGACAGCGTGGTGGAGGACTCGGTGTCGCGCATCGAGATGTCGGCGCGGGGAAAGATGGCGTTCACGAAGCGCTCCCGGGGGCCGTTCGCGCGGATGGTCATGCGCGACCGCTTCGACATGCTCCTGCTGGAGCACGCGCAGCGCGCGGGCGCGGAGCTGCGGACGGGCACGGTCGTGCGGGAGCTCGACCTGAACGGGCGCGTCCGCATCCGGGCGGACGGCTTCGAGGCGGAGGCGGAGACGCTCATCTGCGCCGACGGAGCGCACTCGCCGGTGGGGCGGATGGCGGGGCTGGGCGGCGACCTGGCGGAGTGCGCAGCCTGGGAGGTGGAGGTGCGGGGCCGCCCGCGGGACGCCTCCGTGGGGGAAGCGACGACGCTCATCGACCTGGGGTACGACCCCTGGGGATACGCCTGGCTCTTCCCGAAGGCGGAGCTGCTCTCGATCGGGATCGTGCTGCCGCGCGAGGAGGCGGGGCAAATGAAGGCGCTGGTCGAGGGCTACCTGGAGCGGCTGGGACTGCGGGGAGCGGAGGTCGAGATCGCGAGGGGGCACAAGATTCGCTTCCGGCGGGGTGGGGAGACGGTGGCGGGGG
>VXLW01000099.1 GCA_009841435.1 Dehalococcoidia bacterium
GGACGGGGGCGTCACCGGGGGTCTACCGGGGCCGAGCGCGCGTCATCCGGTCGCTGGCGGAGGCCGGGCGCCTCGGCGACGGCGAGATCCTGGTCTGCGGCGTGACCGCGCCCACCTGGACGCCGTACTTCGCAATCGCCGGGGCAGTGGTCACAGATGCGGGAGGGGCGCTCTCGCACACGGCCGTGGTCGCCCGCGAATACGGCATCCCGGCGGTGGTGGGGACGCGGACGGGGACGCGCGCAATCCCGGACGGCGCGCTGGTCGAGGTGGACGGTTCCGAGGGGCTAGTCCGGCTCCCTTAGTGGGTGCCCTGGGCCGCCATCACCGTAGGCATGCCCTGCATGCCGCGAAGGGTGTTGATCTCGCCGCGGTGGCCATTGAAGTGGCCCATCATGTGGAGGGAGATGGCCTCGCCGACGCTCTCAGTGCCGTTGCGGGCGGGGATCTCGCGTTCGAGGTCCTCCTCGGTGGCGCCGGCGAGGAATGCGGCGGTGCGTCCGAAGACGGCGTCCTGGTAGCCAGCGAGGGCGTCGATATCAGCGACGTGGACCTGTTGGGCGTCCTCGTCGGACATGCCCGTTCCAAAGCCGTCGAACGGGAGGCCGGTGTCTCGGGCCCACTCCTCGCTCCAGACCTGCGGCTGGTCGCTCACGCGGCTGATGATGAGGTCCTCGACGCGGGAGGTGTGCCAGAGGCACCAGGCGATGGAGTGGCTGCCCTGCTCGGGGACGAAGTGGAGCTGCTCGTCGGTGCCGTTGCGGGCGTCGATGAGAGCGGCGTGCGTGAACTCGAGGCTGCGCTGGATGAATTCGACGGTGCTCATGGCCCCCCCTGTGGTGCGGCCACGATCCTACCCGCGCGGGCTAACGCGTGTGCGGGCGGGCGGGGGAGTGGAACGACCGGCTAGTTGCCCGGCAGCAGGTACCGCAGCGATCCCCAGGTGTTGCGCTGTCCGACGATTCGGGAGCGCTGGAGGAGATGGTCGACGTGGTGGTCTTCGTCGCACCCGTTGACGGACTCCTCCATCTGGATAGTGATGTGCGCGATGCCGAATTCCTCGTGGGCGATCTGCTTCATGGCGGTGAGCAAGGCGTCCTTGTCGCCCCCATACGAGGGATCGATGAGGACATGCGCGGTGAAGGCGTCACTCTGCGAGGTGATGGTCCAGGCGTGGACATCGTGGACGAGGGTGACGCCCTCGAGCTCCTCAATGTCGTTGCAGAGCTTGTAGACATCAATGTGATCGGGCGTGCCCTCCAGCAGCACGTGAATCACGCTGGTCATCAGGCCCCAGGAACTCACAAGGATGAGCAGGCCAATGACGATGCTGATGACGGGATCGGCGACATGCCAGCCGAGGGTGATGACGAGGATAGAGGAGACTACGACGCCGACGGAGCCGAGCAGGTCGGCCATGACGTGCTGAAAGGCGCCCTCGGCGTTGAGGCTGTGCTCGGAGGAGCGGTGGAGGATGAAGGCGGCGGCGATGTTCACGGCGAGACCGCCGAGGCCCACCCAGAGTACGGGCCAGCCATCGACGTGGGCGCCTTCGGCGCCGAAGCGGTGATAGGCCTCGAAGCAGATCCAGGCGACGATGATCCAGAGGGCGATCGCGTTTAGCAGGGCGGCGAGAATCTCGGTGCGGTAGAAGCCGAAGGTGCGCTCTGCGGAGGCGGAGCGCTCGGCGATCCACATGGCGAGCAGGGCCAAGCCGATGGCGGCCGCGTCGGTCGCCATGTGGCCGGCGTCGGCGAGGAGGGCGAGGCTGCCCGAGAGGATGCCGCCGATGATCTCGGCGACCATGTAGCCGGAAATCAGGACAAGGGCAAAGAACAGGCTGCGGCGGCTGAGGCCTCGGAGGTCGTGGGCGTGGTCGTGGTCGTGACCGTGGTGGTCATGGCCCTCATGCCCGTGCTCGTCGTGATCGTGCTCGTCGTGGTCATGGTGATCATGAGCATCGTGGTCATGCTCGGCATGAGCCTCATGATCATGATGGTCGTGCTCATCGTGAGCGTCGTGGTCGTGGGCGTCGTGGTCGTGCCCGCCAGCTGCGGAACCTGACGCAGAAGACATACTCGCTCACCTCACCGACGACCCGCTGCGGGAATCCTCAGGACGGTACGAACTCCATGTCGCCACCGGTGACGGCAGGGGGCGCCCCCTGAGGAGGGCGCCTCCCTACCAGCACACTGTGGTGAATGTCCTCCCACTCAGTGGTGGAAGCGAAGGGTTACGCGGCGTGGTGCTCGTGCTCGTCGCACTCGTGCGGGTCGTGCACGTGGCCCGGCTCGCCGTGGTGCTCATGCTCGTCGCATTCGTGAACATCGTGCACATGGCCAACGTCACCACCACCCTCGTGGTTGTGGTGCTCGTGGTCGTCGCACTCGTGGGGATCGTGCACGTGGCCGGGACCGCCGTGGTGCTCGTGCTCGTCGCATTCGTGGATGTCGTGTGCCATGCAGAAAACTCCTATCTTTGAATAGCTAGGATTGGTTATACACCGACGCCCGATCGCCACTTGATAGGAGGTCTCTGCACCCCGAACTTCGGGGTAAGGGCACCTTTAATTCCGCGGCTGGGGCAGAGGCGGAGCCCGACTCCCAGTCAGGGGCTGCGGGAACGGATGGTGGCATGAACATGGCACGGTGCACGGTGGTGTATACTCCGGCGCCGCGGACCGCGGGTCGATTTGTGCTTCCACTGGAGGCGCAGGGGACCAACAAGGTCGAGGCCCTTGGGCGGGACCCAGTTCCGTCGGGTGGCCGGGCTCGCGCAAAGTCACGTAACAGAGGGAGACGGGGCGGCCCACAGGTCGTACACTCCACGATTACGAGTCGAAAGCACGGTTGAGGAGACGGACCACATGGCAATCAGCGCCGAACGGGAAGGCGGCACCGTCGTAGCCAAGGCCGATGGGCGAATCGATGGCTCTAACGCCAGCGAGTTCCAGGCGGACCTGCAAGCGGTGATCGAGGACAGCGACCAGGCGCTCATCCTGGACTTCGAAAGCGTCTCCTACATCAGCAGCGCCGGCCTGCGGGTCTTGCTGCTCACGGCGAAGACCCTGGAAGGGAACGGGGCGAAGCTCGCGCTGTGTTCGCTCTCGGAGCCGATTCGCGAAGTGTTCCGCATTAGCGGGTTCGACAACATCATCCCGATTCACGATTCACAGGCCGAGGCAACGGCAGCCATCAGCGGCTAGCCCGCACGACAACCGGAAGTGAGGGCTCGCCGAGGCGCACGCTGTCGATGACGTACAAGATTCTCGTAGTCGACGACGAACCTGATCTTGAGCCGTTGGTCCTGCAGCGGATGCGCCGGCACATCCGTCGCGGGCGCTACGAGTTCGTCTTTGCGCACAACGGCATCGAGGCCCTTGAGGAGCTCGAGGCCGATCCCAGCATCGACATGGTCGTCTCGGACATCAACATGCCCCGCATGGACGGGCTGACGCTGCTGGAGCAAATCCCAAACGTGAGTCCCGACATCCGCGCGATCATCGTCTCCGCCTACGGAGACATGGAGAACATCCGCACGGCCATGAACCGGGGCGCGTTCGACTTCGTAACGAAGCCCGTGGACTTCGACGACCTGCAGTTCACGATCGACCGGACGCTGGAGCACATCGAGCAGTGGCGTGAGGCGCTCAGCACGCGCGACAAGCTGGTGGCGCTTCAGAACGAGCTGGACGTTGCCAGCAAGATGCAGCAGTCAATCCTGCCGACGGTGTTCCCCAGCGGCCCTACCTACAAGATTTTCGGCACGATGCACCCGGCCAAAGATGTCGGTGGGGACTTCTTCGACATCGTCCGGCTCGCGGACGACAAGGTTGGGCTCGCGATCGCGGACGTTTCGGACAAGGGGGTGCCGGCGGCGCTCTTCATGATGTCGAGCCGCACCCTGCTCAAGGGTTCGGCCATCGGAACCGAAGCGCCCGGGGACGTTCTGACGGAGGTTAACAACCTCCTGAACGAGGACGAGACGACGGGCATGTTCGTGACCATGCTGTACGCGGTGTACGACCCGGCGACGGGCGTGTTTACGTATGCCAGCGGCGGGCACGACCCGCCCCTCGTGGTTCGCGCCGACGGGACCTCGGAGTTGAAGCCGCTGACAGGCGGCATTGCCCTGGGAGTGCTCGGGGGCTTCGAGTACCGGCAGGACTCGTTCGAGCTGGCGCCAGGGGACACCGTTTGCCTCTATACGGACGGCGTGACGGAGGCAACGAATCAGCAGGGCGAGCTCATGGGGATCGAGGGGATCCAGGAATTGTTCGCTTCTGCGCCTCCCACGGGCGCCGAGCAGTCCTGCATGGGCATGCTGAACCGGGTGCTGGAGTACACGGGCGACGCCCCCCAGCACGACGACATCACCTGCCTGACCCTCCACCGGGATTGAGCAATGGGCGCCACGCTCTCCATGGCGATCAAGACGACCCGCGATGAGCTTGAGCGTATTGCGGCGGCGATCGAGGAACTGGGGCAGCAGGACGACTGGCCGGACGATCTAGTGTTTCGGGTGAACCTGGTGCTGGAGGAGCTGATCCTCAACATCATGGACTACGGGGCAGATGGTGGCGACGCAGACATTTCCCTCCAGATCGAATCCGAGAGTGACTCGATCTCGATCGACCTCAGCGACAGCGGCCGCCCCTTCGACCCGTTGACCGAGGCGCCCGAGCCGGACCTGACGGGGGCGGTGGACGAGAGGCGCGTGGGGGGCCTGGGTGTCCACTTGACCAAGACCCTGATGGACGACGTGCGCTACTCACATGAGGACGGCAGGAACCGGCTGAACATCGTCACGCGCAAGGTGCGATGAGGCGGAGGCGGCCCCCGGGAGTCGCCTGGCTGGCAGGCCTCTGCTCTCTCCTCGGCGTGGCGCTGCTGGCCTCCTGCTCGGGAGACGGTCCGGGGGGCGTGGACGGAACCGCGACGCCCACTTCGGAACCGACCGAGGTGGTCGACACGGGAACTCCCGGAGTGTTCGAGGACCGGGTGCTCTTCGGGCAGTCGGCGGCGTTCAGCGGACCGGCATCGGCGCTCGGCACGAACATGCGCCTCGGGATCGAGGCCGCGTTCCACGAAGCGAACGAGAAGGGCGGCGTGCACGGGCGCCGCATCGAGCTGACATCGCTCGACGACGCCTATGAACCGGAGGCGGCGATCGCCAACACGCAGCAGCTCATCGGGGAGGGCGTGTTTGCCCTCATCGGCGCGGTGGGCACGCCCACGTCGCGCTCGGCAACGCCGATCGCCTTCGCGGCGGGAGCTCCGTACATCGCGCCCTTCACGGGCGCCGGCTTCCTTCGGGATCCGGAGTGGAGCAACATCATCAACCTGCGCGCGTCATACGCGCAGGAGACCGAGGAGATGGTCGAACGCCTGAGGACGGACCTCGGCATCGAGCGCATCGGGATCCTCTACCAGGACGACTCGTACGGACGGAGCGGGTACAACGGCGTGCAGCAGGCGCTGGCCCGGCGGGGCAGCGAGGCAGTGGCGGTGGGACGCTACACACGCAACACGTCGGCGGTGAAGGCGGCCGTGCTCGACCTGCTGGAGAACGACCCCGAGGCAGTGATCATGATCGGCGCCTACGAGCCGATGGCGACGTTCATCAAGTGGGCCAAGCAGCTTGGGTCGGACGCACTCTTCCTGAACGTCTCGTTCGTCGGCAGCAACGCCCTCGCGCAGGAGCTGGGGTCCGACGGCGTCGGTGTGCTGGTGACACAGGTGGTGCCGTTCCCGGAGGATGACTCGCTGGCAGTCGTGGCGGCCTACCAGCGAGCACTGGCGGCATACGCGCCCAACGTGACGCCGGGGTTTGTCTCTCTCGAGGGCTATCTCGCCGGCCGGCTCGCCATCGCGGGACTTGAGCGCTGCGGGCGCGATCTGGACCGGGAGTGCTTCCTGAACAGCCTCCGGCAAGCCGATGCGTTCGACATCGAGGGGTTCGCGCTGCAGTACGGGGCAGATGACAACCAGGGGTCGGACAAGGTATTCCTGACAGTCATCGGGCCCCGCGAGCAGTACTATGCGATTGAATCGCTTCGCGAAATCGAGACGCTGCAGGAGACAGAGTGGTTGAACGACTGAAGCGCCTCGTGGACAGCAGGTTCCGTATCTCGACGCAGCTCTACCTGGCAGTCGGGGGAGCGGTGGTGCTCACGCTGGCAGCGAGCCTCGTTGGGTGGTTCTCATTCGATCGGGTGGGCACCGTCCAGAGCCGCGTGAACGAGGGAAGCGTGCCCGAGCTGGCGGCATCGTTCGGCGTCGCGCGGGACACCGGCGTCCTGGTGGCGGCGGCGCCAAACCTGACGGCAGCCTCGACGCCAGAGGAATTCGCGCAGGTCGTTCAGAGCATCGACGCCGCCTACACGTCTTTCGAAGAGCAGCTGCTCACGCTGGAGGCCAAGAAGGACACGGACCAGGCGCGCGTGGCCCGCATCCGCACGTATTCGGACACACTCAACTCCAATATCAACGAGCTGCGGAGCGAAACAGCAGGCGTGTTCGACTTGCGGACGCGCCTGGAGGGACTGCAGGAAGAGCTGACGCAGGTGCGGTTCGAGCTGGACGACCTGCTGGCGCCGGCAATCGACGACCAGTTCTTCTTCGTGCTGACCGGGTTCATCAACCTCGACGAGTCGGCTGCGCCGCGCTCGCAACACTTCGCCGAGCAGGAAGTCATCCGCTACCGGCGGCTGAGCGAGTTGCAGGGGGACGTGAACATCGCGACGGAGCTCCTGGCGAACGCATTCACGTTGCCGGACGCCTCGCTGATCGAGCCGCTGCGGGAGCGCTTCGAAGCCGCGCGGAACCGCATCGAGCGGAACCTGGGAACGGAACGGGGAACCGATTTCCACATGGCCGCCACGCCGGTCTTCGATCGGTTGTTCGCCCTGGGCCTCGGTGGAGGGAGCGTATTTGGCCTCTTCGAGCAGGAGCTCCGGATTGAGGCCCGCCAGGCGGAGCTGCTGGCGAGCAACCGCGACCTCTCAATCGACCTGGTGGCGGAGGTGGACGGGCTGGTGATGGCGGCGCAGGCGAGCGCGGCGGATGCCACCGAGGCCTCCTCCTCGGCGATCTTCACGGGCCGCACGCTCCTGCTCGTCATCAGTGCGGTGAGCGTGGTCGGGGCGGTGCTCATCATCTGGCTCTACCTGGGCAGGATCCTCCTGCGTCGCCTGAACCTGCTCACGGACTGGATGCGGCGGATGGCCGGCGGGGACATCGAGACGAGTGTGGAGATGGAGGGAAGGGACGAGGTCGCGGACATGGCAGCCGCCCTGGAAGTGTTCCGGCGGCACGCGCTCGAGGTCCAGCGGCTGAACCTGGTGGAGGAGCTCGCGAACGAGCTGCAGGAGAAGAACGTGGAGCTGGAGAGCACGCTGGGTGAGCTGAACAAGGCGCAGGACCAGATCGTGATGCGGGAGAAGCTGGCTTCGCTCGGTGAGCTGACGGCGGGCGTGGCCCACGAGATCCGGAACCCGCTGAACTTCGTGAACAACTTCTCCGAGGTTTCGGGCGAGCTCCTGACGGAGCTTCAGGAGGTTCTGGAGGAGGATGGCGTGGAGCTGAGCGAGGAGCAGCAGTCGTACATCGAGGAGATCACGGGCGACCTGACGAGCAACCTCGAGCGGATCCAGTCGCACGGACAGCGGGCCAACCGGATCGTCGAGAACATGCTGCGGATGGGTCGGAGCTCGGGCGAGTGGCAGATGAGCGACATCAACGGGCTGGTGGAGGAGCACGCGCGGCTGGCCTACCACAGCGCGCGCGCGACCGACTCGGATTTCCAACTGGACATCAAGGAAGACTACTCACCGGACACCGGTGAGATGGAAGTCATCCCGCAAGATCTGGGCCGCGTCTTCCTGAACATGGTGAGCAACGCCTGCTACGCAACGAACGAGCGGCGCGCCGCCACACCTGGAGCGGATGTCGTCGGCGGGCCCTACTCGCCAACCATCTGGCTGGCCACACGTCGCCTGGAAGACCACGTCGAGGTGCGCATCAAGGACAACGGCACGGGGATGCCGGCGGAAGTTGCGGAGAAGATCTTCAATCCCTTCTTCACGACCAAGCCGACGGACCAGGGCACGGGTCTGGGGCTTTCGCTCTCGAACGATATCGTTCGCAGGCACGGCGGGACCATTACCGTGGACTCGGTAGAAGGCGAATACACCGAGATGATCATCGAACTGCCACTGGAGCGGCCTTCCGAAACCCCAGCACCAGCCGCAGCCGAAGAGGTCCCGGCCCAGGGTTAGCCGTCCGGGACTAACCGGTTTCGAATTCACCCCGAAGGGCGGCCAGCGTGACAATTGCGCCTCCGTGCTCGGTGGTCGCAAGCGCATTGGCGAAGCGCTCGTCGGCAGTAACGAGCCGAGCATTGACCCGGTGAGCCAGGGCCAGGTACATGCAGTCGTAGACGGGCCGATCAAGCCCGACGGCGAGCCGGACCGCTTCGCCGCAGACCTGCTCGTCTTCGGTCCAGGCAATGGGCATCCGGGCGACCGAGGCAGCGAGAATCCCTGCATCGCCACGTTCAATCTCGCGCAGCCGGGCCTTTCGCCAGAGCGCGTTCCCTACTTCAGAGGCAAGCAGGCGGGGAGCATGGAGTTCGGTGGCATGCTCCAAAATGCCATCGGCAGTCTCGGAGCCGTCCTCATCCACCAGCCACTTGACCGCGACGCTCGCGTCGACGACGAGCCGCATCAGTCACGATGCCCGCTGCTGCGATCTTCCCTGATAAGCACTTCGGAGGGCGTCTGGCGTGTTCCAGCCGTGCGGGCGCGCAATCGGGAGGCGAGCAGGCGGAATGCGTCCCGCCTCGCCTCGAGGTCATCTGCAGCAGCTCCCTCAAGGATGTGCCTGACCTCACTCTCCAGCGAGCGGTTGTTCGAGGAAGCACGGCGCTTGAGGCGCGAAACCACCTCGTCGTCCAGTCTCCGCACATTGACGGTCGCCACGGCCACCTCGACCAAAGTGATAGCAAAATGATAGCACACTTGACCTGTCGACGAGATCAGAACGGGGCGATGGGTCAAGAAGACGCCATCGCCCCGTGTGTTGGTGGGCGGGCTTGTTAGGCGGGTGACTCCTCGCTGGAGTCACCCTCGTCGGAGGCTTCCGCCTCTGCGGGCGCTGCTGCCTCTACGGCGGCGGGAGCAGCCTGGGCTGCACCGCTGGCGCCGTCGGTGGTTGCGACGCGCGGGAGGTTCTTGAGCGTCCCGAGGATGTCGATGCCGGTGAGGCTCTCGACGAGGTCGGGAAGCTGCGAGACCACCTTGGTCACGTCGTTGGTGAGCTTGCTGGCGCCGATGGAGCCATTGTCGCCACCGCTGATCATGACGATGCGGTCGGTCTGCGCGAGCGGCTGGGCGACGGACGATGCGACCTCGGGCAGGGACTCGAGGAGGGTATCGATCATGGCGGCCTGGCCGTACTGCTTCCAGGCGTCGGCCTTCATGCGCATGGCCTCGGCCTCGGCCAGACCCTGTGCCTTGATGGCATCGGCTTCGGCCTCGCCGCGGGCGCGGATGGCGTTGGCTTCACCCGTGCCGTTGAGGGTGAGCGACTCGGCTTCCGCCTCGGCCCCGGCCACGACCTGGGCCTTTTCGCCTGCGGCAATGGTTTCCAGGCGGTAGCGCTCGGCCTCGGCGGGGCGCTTGATGTTGGCCTCGAGCTCGCGCTCGCGGCGCAGGATCTCCTGCTGCTCGATCTCGATCTGCTTGGTGCGCTCGACGACCTCGATCTGGACCTCCTGCTGGCGGATCTCCTGTCGGGTCACGGCCTCCTGGAGGGCGTAGGCGAGCTCGGCCTCTGCCTGGCGGGCGTTGGTCTCCTGCTGGAAGCGGGCCTGCTCGACCTTGAAGTCGCGCTCGGACTCGGCGATTTTGGTATCCGCGTCGAACTTGGCCGTCTCCTGATCGCGGTTGGCCTGCGCCTCGACGACGATGGCGTCGCGCTGCGCCTCGGCGCGCTTGATGGCGGCATCGCGCTGCGCTTCCGCCTCGCCGATCTCGGCGTCGCGGGTGACCTCCGCCGTGCGCTTCCGGCCGAGGGCGTCGAGGTAGCCCTGGTCATCGCGGATGTCGCGGATAGTGAAGCTGATGATCTCGAGGCCCATGTTGGCCATGTGCGGCTCGGCGACCTCGCTGACGCTCGCGGCGAAGGACTCCCGGTCCTGGTAGATCTCCTCGACGGTCATGGTGCCGAGGATGGCGCGCTGGGCGCCCTCGAGGGTCTGGAGGGCGACCTCGGCGATCTCGCGCTCGGGCTTGCCCACGAACTGCTGGGCAGCCGTACGGATGGCTTCCTCAGCGCGCGCGACCTTGACCTGGGCCACGCCGTCGACGGTGACGGCGACGCCCTCCTTGGTGTAGACCTTCGCGGTTTCGACGGCGAGGGTCATGACCTCAAGGGAGAGGGTTTGCGCCTTGAAGAAGATGGGGATGACGATGACCCTGCCGCCGACGGTGATCTTGGGCCGGGATCCACCACCTGACCTGATCAACGCCTCGTTTGGGCCTGCTACTCGGATGATTGGCGCCATGAACTACCTCCTAAACGCCCTTCTAAGTCGTCCGGCGAACGCGGAGAGGGGTCGACGCGCCCGCTGGCCGATCGGCGCGGGCCCGCTGGACACCTTGAGCGTCCTGCCACTGTAGACGGCAACGACGTGAACGTTCGCACCGGCGCGAACTCGCTGCCCCTCTTCCATAGTAGCCGACCACTCACGGTCCCTGGCAAGCACTTTGCCGGTCGGATTGAGGTCGGAAATGGCCACGGCGGGCGTCCCGACGAGGTCGCCGTCGAGGGAACCGAAGGCGTCGGAGCTCCCGCCGCCACGCACGAGGAAGTAGAACGCGAGCACTGTACTGCCCACGAAAACACCCATCACGACGACGAGCCAGAGGCTTATGTCGACGGTGAGGTCGAGGGGGTTGGACGACCCGAAGAAGCCCCCGAAGAGCAGGAGGGCACCCACAAGGAAGCTCACGAGGCCACCCGCGCCGAACACGCCTATCCCGGGGGCCTCCATCTCGAAATAGAAGAGGCCCATCGAGAAGAGGATGAGACCGACGCCAACCCAGTTGACCGGGAGCTGGCCGAAGGCCACAAAAGCAAGGGCGAGCATGATGACGCCGATGATCCCGGGACCGAAACCAGGCACCCAGAACTCGATGATGAGGGCGAGACTGCCGAGCGATATCAGGGTGAATGCGATGTTCGGGTCGGCGATGACGGCCAGGAAGCGCTCCAGGAAGCTCATGTTGATCTCGCGAACGGAGACGCCTTCCGTGTTGACGACGACGGGGCCGGCGGCCGTCTGCGCGGTGAGGCCGTCAACCTGAGCCAGCAGGTCATCGAGGTCGGGAGCGATGAAGTCGATGATGCCGAGCTCCAGCGCTTCGCTGGCGGAGTAGGCGCGGGCGTGGGTTACCGTGGCCTCAAGGGCCTCGGCGTTGCGGTCGCGCTGCTCGGAGATTGCCCGGATGAAGGCCCGGGTGTCCTCGATCACCTTGCGCTCGAGGGTCGAGGGAAGATCCTCGCCCGAGCCACTGATGGGCGAGGCGGCGCCAATGTTGGTGGTCGGCTCCATGACGGCGAAATTGGCGGCGGCAGTGATGAAGGTGCCGGCGGAGGCGGCCTGCGCTCCGGAGGGGGTGACGTAGACGGCGACCGGGGATCGGGACTCGAGGATTGACGCGACCATGTCGCGGGTGGAATCGAGGCGGCCGCCGGGGGTATCGAGCTCAATGACGATGAGGATCGCCTCATCGCCCTCCGCCTTGTTGATCGCGCGCGAGAGGTAGCGGGAGCTGACCGCGTCGATTGCCCCGTCTATTCTCGCGACGCCGATGTAGTCGCCCTTGGCCTGGGTAGGCACGGCCCACTGCGAGAGCAGCAGGGAGGCCACGCCGAGGGCCAGCAAGATCGCGCCGAGCGCGCGGAACCGGTACTTCGCCACCCTTCCATGCTAGCGGGTCGCGAGGGGCAATTCGCAAGCTCGCGTGGCTGATGGGCAAGAGCGTAGGCGGCCTCACGGCCCGAGGCGCCCGCAGGCCACCTATACTTCGCACCGATAGAAACGCCGGCAGGCCAGCAATCGGAAGGGGTGCGCCTTGTCGAACGCCCGCTCGCTGCGGAGTGTGGTTGCGCTGGTGGCGGTGGCAGTCCTCTCGCTCTTCCTCTTTGGCTCGGCGCAGGCCCAGGACGGCGAGGGCGAAGCGTTCTCGGGCACGCTGCGATTCGGCGGCGAACCGGTCGAGGGCGTACGGATATCCGTCGTCGATGCCAGCGGCGAGACGGTGGGGGAGGCGGTGTCGGGAGCGGACGGGCGCTGGCGCATCGAGCTGCCGGGTCCGGGCACCTACCGCGCGACGATCGACACGGCCACCCTGCCCGAGGGAGTGACGCTCCGCGACCCGGAGCGGCAAACCCTAGAGGTAACGGTCACCGCCGGGCGTTCGCGGCCGCTCATCTTTGCGCTGGGCGAGCCGGCCAGCCGGGGGCCGAACGTCGGCGAAAAGCTCGCGCAGGCGGTCCTGAACGGGGTGAAGTTCGGGCTGATCATCGCGATGTGCGCGATCGGGTTGTCGCTCATCTTCGGGTTGACGGGGCTCATCAATTTCGCCCACGGGGAGCTGGTGACACTGGGGGCAATCCTCGCGTGGTACTTCAACGCGGACACGTTCGGCGCGCCCCTCATCCTCGCGGGGGTGCTGGCGGTGGTGGTCGCGGGGGCGGCGGGAGGCGGTGTCGAGTTCTCGCTGTTACGGCCCCTGCGGGCGCGCCGGCTCGGGATGTTCCAATTCATGGTGGTCACAATCGGGCTGTCGCTGCTCGCGCGGCACGTGATGCTGCTGTTCTTCGGGCCGGATCGGGAGCGCTACATCGACTACGCCCTGCAGGCGGAGTGGACGTTCGGGCCGTTTGCCGTGACGCCCCGGGACTTCACGATCATGGCGCTCTCGGCCGTCATCCTGATCGCGGTGGCGGTGTTCCTGCAGCGTGCGCGTACGGGCAAGGCGATCCGGGCAGTCGCCGACAACCCCGAGCTGGCGGAGTCGTCGGGTATCGATGTCGACCGGGTAGTCCTGATCGTATGGGTGGCGGGGGCGGCGCTGGCGGCGGTCGGAGGCGTGTTCTTCGGGTCGGTGGAGGCGGTGGACTGGCTAATGGGGTTCCGGCTGCTGCTGCTGATGTTCGCGGCGGTGGTGCTGGGCGGGCTGGGGACGGCCTACGGGGCGATGGTGGGCGGGCTCCTGATCGGGCTGGTGACGGAGGTGAGCACGGTGTGGGCAAGCCCGGAGATCAAGGCGGTGTTCGCACTGGGCGTGCTGGTGCTGGCTTTGCTGGTGCGGCCGCAGGGACTGCTCGGCCAACGGGAACGGATCGGCTAGATGGACTTCGACATCATCTTCGGGAACGCCGCGCGGGCGGGGCTCGGGCCGCAGGCGGCGATCTTCGCGCTGGCGGCGATCGGACTGAACCTGCACTTCGGCTACGCGGGACTGCTGAACTTCGGGCAGGTCGGGTTCATGATGCTGGGCGCCTACGGTACGGCGATCGTGGTGGCGACGTGGGGCGGGTCGCTCTGGCTGGGGATTCCGTTCGGTCTGGGGCTGTGCGTCGCGTTTGCGCTGGCGCTGGGCATCCCGACGCTGCGGCTGCGCAGCGACTACTTCGCCATCACGACGATCGCGGCGGCCGAGATCCTGCGGCTGCTGATCCGATCCTCGCCGGCGACGGACATCACGGGCGGGCCTTTCGGGCTACAGGCGATCGCGAACAGCTTTTTCGACCTGAACTTCCTTCCCGACGGGCGGTTCGGCTGGGGCACGTTCAGCTACTCGTCGAACCAGCTGTGGGTGATGATCGTCGCCTGGATCCTGGTGGTCCTCTGCTCGGCGCTTGTGCTCGCCCTGATTCGCAGCCCCTGGGGGCGGGTGGTGCGGGCGATCCGGGAGGACGAGGATGCCGTGCTGAGCCTCGGGAAGAACACAGTGGCCTACAAGCTCCAGGCGCTGGTAATCGGGGGCGTCATCGGGGGGCTGGCGGGGGTCATCGACGCACTGCAGCAGTCGGGCGTGGGGTCGGAGAACTTCGAGCCACAGGTGACGTTCTTTGCGTGGGCGGCGCTGATCCTGGGCGGGCTGGCGACGACGGTAGGACCGGTGGTGGGAGCCGTGCTGTTCTGGTTCCTGCGGGAGGGGGTTGAGTCGTTCATCCGCGAGTTATCGGAGCAGGGGTGGCTCCCGAACGCCCTTGCGGACTTCCTTGACGGGGCAGAGGGAGCCATCAGCATCGCACTGATGGGCATCGGGCTGGTCGCGCTGATGGCGCTCCGCCCGCAGGGCATCTTCGGGAGACGCAGGAACCTGCACTTAGGGACATGAGCGGCGTGACGACGATCCGGCCAGAGCTGACGCAGGCGGCGCTCGAAGCGGCCCCTCCGGGGAGGCTGAAGGATGACCCCATCCTGATCACATTCGGGATGCTGAAGACGTTCGGAGGCATCCGCGCGGTCGACATCGACCACCTGGAGATCGAGCGGGGGACGATCACGGCGATCATCGGACCGAACGGGGCGGGGAAGACGACGCTCTTCAACCTCCTGACGGGGTTCGACCGGCCGGACAGGGGTTCGTGGAGGCTGGACGGGCGGCTGCTCGGTGGATTGCCGCCGCACCGCATCGCGCGCCTGGGGATGGTGCGCACGTTCCAGCTGACCAAGTCGCTTTCGCGGCTGACGGTGCTGGAAAACATGGCGGTGGCAGCGCAGACGCAACGCGGGGAGCGGCTCGAGCGGGCACTCCTGCGCTGGCTCTGGCAGCCCGAGGAGGCGCGCGTCCGGGAGCGGGCGCAGGGCTTGCTGGAGCGCTTCGGGCTCGCGCACATGGCAGACGAGCAGGCGGGGACGCTCTCGGGCGGGCAGCGGAAGCTGTTGGAGATGGCGCGGGCGCTGATGGCAGACCCCACGCTGGTGATGCTCGACGAGCCGACGGCGGGCGTGAACCCGGCGCTGACGGAGTCGCTCCTGGAGCACATCCGCGAGCTCAACGCCGAGGGCGTCACGATCGTGTTCGTCGAGCACAACATGGACGTGGTGATGGACATCAGCGACTGGGTGGTGGTGATGGCTGCGGGGCGAATCCTCACGGAGGGCCCGCCGCAGGAGGTGGTCGCGAACGAAGAGGTGATCGATGCCTACCTGGGGCGGCCGCGCGACGTAGCGGACGGGGAGGAGGGGGAGGATGCCTGAGGCGAGGCCACTACTGGAGGCGCGGTCGCTGGTGGCGGGGTACCTGCCGGGCGTGCCCATCCTGAACAACTGCAGCCTGAGCCTGTTCGAGGGCGAGATCTCGGGCATCGTGGGGCCGAACGGGGCGGGGAAGTCGACGCTGCTGAAAGCAGCGTTCGGGCTGGTGGAGGTGTGGCAGGGGGATGTGCTGCTGCGGGGCCGCTCGATCCTGGGTCTGAAGCCGCACTCGCTCGTGACCGAAGGCATCGGGTATGTCCCGCAGACGGACAACGTGTTCCCGCGGCTGAGCGTCCGGGAGAACCTCGAGATGGGCCTGTTCCTGGAGCCGCGAGGCTGGGAGGAGCGGTTCGAGACGGTGGCGGCGCTGTTCCCGCTGCTGGCGGAGCGGTCAGGCCAGCGGGCTGGAGCGCTCTCGGGCGGTGAGCGGCAGATGCTGGCGATGGGCCGCGCCCTGATGATGAACCCCTCGGTGCTGCTGCTGGACGAGCCCTCGGCCGGCCTCTCGCCCAGGTACCAGGAGCAGGTGTTCGAGCAGGTGCTGGAGGTAAACCGGGCGGGGGTCTCGGTGCTGATGGTGGAGCAGAACGCCCGCCGCTGCCTGCAGGTTGCGCACCGCGGGTACGTGCTCGATCAGGGGCGCAACGCCTACACGGGGCCGGGTGAGGAGCTGCTGAACGACGAGCGCGTCGTCGAGCTGTACCTGGGTTCGCTCAGCGCCAGAGCACGCGACTGAGACGCGCCAAGGGGGCGCCTTCCGGCGCCCCCTTCGAAGTTCGAGTCGCGGCGTTCCCCTATTCGGAGAAGTCGAACACCTGCGTGGACTGCTCGACGAGCTCTCCGCCCTCGAAGCGGCTGACGGTGTATGTGGCGACCGTGGGGTCACCACCGGAATCGAGCTTCAACCGACCGACCTTGCCGACGTAGGCGATGTCCTCGCCATCGTCGATGCCCTCGGCGCAATCGGCGTAGCTGGTGCACTCCCGACCGCCGCCGGTGACTTTGGCGACGGCAGCGATGATGTCGTCGCCATCGGTGCTGCCCGCCTCCTTGGCGGCCAGAGCGAGGATGACGGTGCAGTCATAGGACTGGGCGCCAAAGGCGAGGTTGCCTTCCTGCTCGAGGGCGTTCTCCAGCCGGATGTTGAAGCTGTCGTAGGCATCGCTGCCCGGTGCGCTGGCCACGAAGAGGGTCATGCCATTGAGCACGTCGGGGTCGCTCTCGTTGACGGAGGTGTTCAGATCGGGGCGGTAGATGCCGTCCGAGCCGTACATGGTCGAGGGATCGAATCCCGCTTCCAGGAGGCCGCGGATGAGATTGACGCCCTCGTCGAAGACGATGAGGACGATGGCATCGGGCCCATAGTCGGAAACGCCGGCAACCTCTGCATCGAAGGTGGCGGCCTGCGGGTCGTAGGTGATGGTGTCAGACTCGGCGCCGAGCTCATCGAGCCGGTCGGCCAGGAGGGCAGCCAGCGCCTGCCCGTAGTCATCGGCGCGGGCAACGATGGAGACGCGGGTGCCGCCCCGAGAAACGACGGTGTCGGCTATTACGGGAGCGGCGGCGGCGTCGGACGGGGCGGTGCGGAAGTAGTAGCCCGCGTTTCCCTGACCAGTGAAGTTGGGCGACGTGTTGGACGGCGAGCACTGCGGGATCTTCTCGTCGTAGAGCGTCTGGATAATGGCCTGGGAGATGCCGGATGCGGCCGCGCCGACGATGACGTGGGCGCCTTCGCCAAGCAGGCGGTTGACCGACTCGTTGGCCTTATCGGGGTCGGTGCCGCTATCGGCGTAGATGACCTCGATGGCCCCGCCGCCCTCCTTGATGTCTGCCTCAGCCAGCTCGACGGACACGATCATGGGCCCGCCGTAGGCGGCCAGGGCGCCCGTCTCGGGCAGGACTACACCGATCTTGAGCGTCTCCTCCTCGTCGTCGCCACAGGCAGCCACCGCGAAAACGGCGAACAGGGCGATCAGCGGGACGAGTGCAAGATAGGTAAGCCTTCTATGGGAAAACATCGGAAACGCTCCTTCAGTCCGTGACAGGGATGATACCCGCTAGAGGGCTTATTGGTGCCCAAGCTATGTCATGTTCCGGGTAGTTGCAGGAGGTGCTGCCTCGCCGCCGTGAACGCGGTCACGGACACACCGGCGTTCCGCAGATACGCCTCTGCGCCGTTGTGCTCCTCGCGCAGGTAGGCGAGGAAACGGCGCATCGCGTCGGCCGATGTTTCGAGGAGTCTCGCCCAGCTCTCGCGGGTCATGCCGACCGCTTCCATCTGGCGCCGAAAACAGTCGACGTGCGGCTGGAGCAGGTCGCCCGTGAGGGCGTAGTCGAGGGCGATCGTTTCATCGTCGACGCCGAGGGAGGAGAGGAGGAGGGCGGCGCCGACTCCAGTGCGGTCGCGGCCCCCGGAGCAGTGAAAGACCAGGGGGGCGCTGGCGCTGTCCGCCATCAGCTCGAAGAGGTCCCGGAAGGCAGGGGCGTTGCGGTCGGTCATGCGGATGTAGGCCTCGCACCAGTCGACCTCGTTCGCGACGTATTCCTTCACGCGCTCCCGACGCTCCTCCGGGGTGGTGACGGTTTCGCCGCCGATGGGGGCGTTGCGCCAGGTGATGTCGTAATCCGCGAAAGGCGAGACGCCGTCGGCTTCGATCTCCTCGGCGTTGCGCAAATCCACGACGGTGCGGAGTCCCAGGGTGTCCCGCAGGGTGGCCAGACCGGCGGGGGTGATGGTGTGCATCATCCCCGAGCGGTAGATGCGGCCCGTGCGGACGACGCTGCCATCGGTCGTGCGGTAGCCACCCAGGTCGCGGAGATTGACGGCGCCCTCGACGGTGGCGTCGAGAACGCGCGGATTGATGGCCTGGGTGTTCGTCACGGGCGGCTCCTTCGCACGCGTGAAGGGTGACAGGGGACGGCTAACGGTCCACGGACCGCGGGGGTCTCAGGTGGAGGCGAGGCGTTCCCTGAGCGGAGGGAGTACCTCGGTCGCGAAACGCGTGACGGTCTCTACTGTCTCGTCCGGGGGGAGGCCACCCTGATCCATCTGGACCATGAACAGCTCGACGCCGCCGGTCGCGCGGATCCGGCGCTCGACATCGTCGAGCACGTCGTCGACGCTGCCGCAGACAGCCTGCGCCTCGGGCGAGGCCAGCGCCTCGAAGTGCGGGGGCAGGGGACCTTCGGCCCCGGCCACATCGCGGAGGACCCAGGAGAGGTAGCCGGTCTGGAAGGGGCGCCAGTAGTCGACGGTCTCGGCGGTCGAGCCGGCGCCGACGTGGCAATGGACATGGAGGGCGACGCGGCCGGCCTCGGGGTCGCGGCCAGCTTCCCGCCAGCCCTCGCGGTAACGCTCGATGAGGGCGGGGGGCGCGTCGACGCCGACGGACACAGTCGGGATGACGATGGGACAGCCGAGCGCGACGGCGCGGTCGACGGATTCGGGAGAGCTGGCGGAGAGCCAGATGGGCGGGTGGGGCTGCTGGACGGGGCGGGGGTGGACGGTGACGGCCTCGAGCGACGGGCGAAACGAACCGGACCAGGTAACGCGCTCCTCGGTCCAGAGGCGGCGCAGCAGCTCGACGGACTCGGCGAGCATGTCGGCGGAGCGCTCCTGGTCCTGGCCGAACTGGGCGTAGTGCGCACGGTAGACGCCGCGCCCTCCCACAAGCTCGGCGCGGCCACCGGAGAGCACGTCGACGGTGGCGTAGTCCTCGGCGAGGCGGACGGCATCGTGGTGGGGCAGCAGGGAGACGGCGGTCGAGAGGCGAAGCTTCTCGGTGCGCTCGGCGACGGCGGCGAGGATGGGGGTCGGGGAGGAGAGGATGTACTCGCTGAAGTGGTGCTCGCCGAGGTGGTAGGACCAGAAGCCGAGCTCCTCGGCAAGGGCGCCGAGGTCGACAAGCTGGCGGAAGCGCTCGTGGGGGCTGAGCCGCTCACCGGTGTGGGGATGAGTGAGGTTGTCGCCAAGGGAGACGAGGCCTACGTCCACGGAGCCCTCCGCGCCAGCGCGCTCGCGTATCGAGCGCGCACGCTAGCACGTCCGGATAGAGGACGGGGTTCGAAAAGGCCTGCGGAAACTCCTGCGACGAGGCAGCCGCACCGGCACGATGAGGGCGCGGCGTGACAGCCAGGCTGCTAGTAGAGGCGGGCTGCCTCGGCTTCGAGGGCGCGTCGCTCGGTCTCGTCCATGGGGACCCAGTGCGAGGCAGTCGCGACGTTGTCGTGGATGCGTGAGGGGTAGCGGGCTCCGGGGATGGCGACGGAGACGCCCGGATTCGACCAGACGTAGCGGAGGAGGTTGGCGGGGGTGAGGAGACCATCGTAGCCCTCGGCAATGCGGCCCCTCATTGCGCTGGTGCGGCCGGAGCCGCCGACGGGTCGCATGACGATCACGCCGACGTCGTGCTCGGCGGCGAGGTCGATGAGGGGGGCCGTCGCCGGATAGAAAGCGGAGTACTCGAGCATGACGGTGTCGAACTGGCCGGAGGTGATGGCCAGCCGGACTATCTCGGCGGTGTGGGAGGAGATGCCGATGTGGTCGATCAGGCCGCGATAGCGAGCAGCCTGGAGGCCAGCGAGGGCGCCATCCTCCCCCATGACGGCCTCCCACGCCTCGGCGGTGGAGACATCGTGGAGCTGGTAGAGGGCGATGCGCTCCCGGCCAAGGGCGCCAAGCGAGCGGTCGATGTCGTACTGGGCCCCGTTGGCTGTGCGGCTGAAGGTCTTGCTGGCGAGGCAGAGGTCGGCGGGCGGTTCCGTCTCGCGCAGTGACCGGCCGATGAGCATCTCGCTGCCGGCGTACTCGCGGGCGGTGTCGATGAAGGTGATCCCGGCCTCGATCGCGGCCCGGAGGGTGTCGCCGGCCTCCGGGGACGTGGGGGTATCCATGGCGCCGAGGCCGAGTTCGGGGACCATGAGGCCGGTCCGGCCGAGCCTGCGCCGCTTCAGTTCAGTCACGGAAGCTAGCCGAAGGTCATCCGGGGGACGGAGCTGGGTGAGGGGGCGGGGTACTTCTG
>VXLW01000096.1 GCA_009841435.1 Dehalococcoidia bacterium
CCCCGCCCAGCGGGCCACTGGCGCCGCTGCACGATCCCGCCGCCTCGGCGTCGGCTTCGCGCGCGCCGGGAGGCGGCATGAAGGTGAAGCGCCGGGCGTCGATCTCGATCCCGTAGTCGAGTGCGGTCACCTCCGCCCGGTAGGACTGGCCGCCGTCAGGAGCCTCGACGGCGAAGCGCATGATGAACATCCGCTCCGGGTCGACGAACGCCCGCGTGACCCCGCCCGGCGCGCGCTGCTCGACGATCTGCGTGCGGCGACCGAGCAGCGTCGCCGCCCCGGCGATCGTCACCTCGGGGTCATCCTCACGCTCGCGCCACTGCGCGATGAGCGCCTCGACGCTTGCGGCGTGGGTCGGGCCGACGGGCGCGCTGAAGACGGGCGACAGCGCCACCCCCTCCGGGAAGTCCGCAAAGACGCCGCGCTGGTAGACGTTCGTGCGCTCGTCGTACTCCCACGAGTCGTCCCCGTCTGCGACCGTCAGCAGCACGCCGTCGTCGATGACGGTGCCGACCGTCTCGACCTCCCAGCGCCAGCGAGCCGGATCCGGCGCGTACCACCAGCGGATCACGCTCCGATGGCCGTCGCCGAAGCGGGCGAGCGTGTCGCCGGGCGAAGGCCCTGCCTCGAGGGCGACCTCGGCGTAGAAGCCGGGGCCGGTCGCCGGTTCGCGATCGGACGTGCAGGCAACGGTGAGCGCCACCGCAATCAGGGCAAGGGATGCGCTACGCACCGCTATCCGCTCGGCCTCGCCAGAGGCCGCGCGCCGTGCTGAGCGCGAGCACGACGTAGAGGGCGTCCATCACCGGAAAGTAGACGAGGTGCGAAGTGACGGCCGCCCCGGTCTCGCTCTCGGGGTTGAGGGTCCAGAGCCAGCCCCAGAAGAAGAGCATCGCCAGCACGACCCCGCCGTAGGACGCGAGCCGCGAGCGCAGGTAGCCGACCGAGACGCGTTCGCCGTCGCCGAAGGCGCGGTAGGAGCGGAAGGCGGCGAAGGCGATCAGCGCCACCCCGGCGGCCATGAACCAGTTCAGAACCTGCCAGGCGGGATAGTCGGGCGAGCCGTCGTGGAAGACCGGCGTCAGCATCAGGAGCAGCGCCACGGCAAGCGCCGTCGTGGCCAAGTAGAGCGCCGCTCCGCGTCGCGCCGCTGTTGGCGTCACCACTCCGCCACCTCCGATCGCGCATCGCGCGCCCTCAGCATACGGGCTCCCGCGCAGCACCAGCGTAAGCGCGACCAAAGTGCGTGAGTCACTCGGGTACCAGCCAGCTGGGCCGCCTCCACCCGGCTTCCGGCATGCCACTATCTCATGCGACGCTGAGTCGCCAGACTCTCAGAATGCCCATGAACCGACACGGACAACGCTACATCGACCTCCGGGCCTTCAAGGACCACGCCAACTCGCTCAACGTGAAGTTCCTGAACGACCGCGAGTTGGAGTTCTACGAGGAGAATTGCCTGCTGTTGCCAGCGCTGCGGTTCCACCAGCCAGCCGCCTATCTGCTCGCCGTGACCCAGAGGAATAACCTCTGGCCGGTCACGAATCCCGACGATCTCGACCCGCCCGATGTCTTGCGGCGGCTACAGCAGCGCCATGCAGGTGGGCTACACCCCTTCGACGCGGAGCGTGAGCGGAACTCTCTTCTGGTCACTCCCGGTTGCGAAGCGTTCGAACCGTGGGATGCTGACGAAACCATCTCGCTAACCACGCCGGACGGGCACACCGTGCGGCGGAGCACGGTCGAGCGCTACTACGCTCCGTGGCAGGTCCACGTCGTCGCGTGGCTCCGGCAGCGCGAGTACTACTACGTGTACTCGCGGTTCCTGAGGCACATCGACCCGCCACACCATCTCTGGGACTGGTACCGCCTTCCCGAGGACACCGAGGAGATGCGGTCGCTTCGAGGCATGGCCAACGGGTTCGAGGCGCTTGAGCGCTATCTCTACGCGGACCAGGTGGCCCTCGCCGAAGCATTCGACGGGGTGAGCGGCGGAACCCTCACGAAGCCAGCGACCGAAGAGCTGCACTCCACCATGGCGGCCTGGGCACGGCGATCCCTGGAAGTCTCAAACCTTGACGAGCCCGCGTTCTTCCGGTTCCTCAGCGAACTCACCCTGCTGATCGGGGACTACCGCCGGGACGAGCGCATCGCATTGGCCGACGACGCGGAGGAATACCTGCGAGACGCCCAGAGGCTCGGCCAGTACGCGTTCGAGTACGACTGGGATGGCCTCCTTGCGGCTGCGGAGGAACACGTCGGGCCGGGCCTCTCCGTCCAGCTGCGCAGGTTCGATCCGGTTGAGGCTGCTGCGGACGCCGCCCGGAGGAACCTGAAGGCGATCCTTGGCAAGGACCCGGTGGCGGCATTCGCCAACGACTATGGCGGCATCGACACCGTGCCAGACGAGATCGTGAAGTTCTGTCTCGATCACGACCTCTGGGAGGTTCTGTTCGGCCTCCAGCGATACTCATACACCGACGCTGACCTGCGCAGAGATCGGTACCCGGGCATCTTCCACCGCGGCCTGAGGCAACTGGCCTTGGCGGGCGAGCAACTCGCCCGCGGCATCCTCGATGCACAGGCAGACCTCGGGCAGGAGGTATCGGTGAGTCATCACGGGGAACCGTACCGCAAGCTGGTCATGATCCTCGGCAAGGCGGAGGCACCGTGGCTGATTCGGTTCAAGTCGTTGATCGGCAGCGGCCGAACGTCCGACAAGCAGGGTGACCTCGACCAGCGCGCCGCTGCCCTCACCGAGGCGGCGCTCGCAGTCGGAGCCAGCCACGATGACGTTATCGCGAACACCCTTGCTGCTGCAGTCGCGACCCGCAATCTCGTCAGCCACAGGCACCGGTTCTTGTCTGTGCGTGCGGCGAGAACGCTCGGAGGACCGAGCGCTGACGCTATCGTCCTGATCTGGCTGCTTGCGCGTGAACGAGGTCTGGTCTCGTAGGGTCGTGGCGCGTGGCCATCCCGAGCCAGGCTTTGCCGGATCGTGGGGTGCACACTCTCGCACAGGGTGCGGATCCTGCTCGATCACGCCCAGGGCGAACCGCCCGATGTGCTTCTCAGCCTCCTACAGGACGCCGTGACCCGGCGCACCGGGTTTTGCACCATGTGCCCCAATCCGGGCTGTTTGGGGCTGACAGAGGGAGTAGGAAGAACAACGTAGGTAGAAATGCCCCATCGGGACCCCGCAGGTGCATGCGGGACAAGGCGTTTCCATGGGGCAGTGCTGCCCCAACGTGGTGGCAGGCGAGTCCCCCTACTGGAAGTCCTGCGAACGGCCATCGGACAGAGTGTCACCCCAGTGCGAGGAAGTACAGGCGACGGCGTTCGGGTGCAGCGGGGGCCGGCAACCGCCAAGCCGGCCCCAGCGGACCATCGAAGCCAATCGACCCCGTGGTCGCGCTCGCCAGAGGCACATCAGGGAGCCGTGAAGCGGCCCGCAGGAAGACCTCCTCGGCGTGCTCGGTCTCGAAGACGAACAGCACCATCGGCGGCCGGCCCCCGTGGTCGAGCCCCGCGCGTCCGCTTCGGAAGTAGCGGGCGTACGACGCGAGCCGCTCGGGCAGCCGCCTCGGAGTGACGGCCCGCCGCTCGTACTCGAGCAGGTACCACGTCCACTCGTCCTTATGCCCGAGCTGGAACGAGGCGTCGGGGTGGATCGCGTAGTTCGTCTCGTCGTGGCGGTACGTGATCTGCGAGCGGTGCGTGGGCAGCAGGTCCAGCAGGTCGTGATCGCGCGAGTAGCGGGCGTCGAGGGCGAGCATCGAGACGAACTCCGCCAGCCCCCGCTGGTGCTCAGCCTGCGCGGCGAGCGCGCGCAGCGCCGTGCCGGCGTAGAGGCCGTCAGGGGTGTGCTCCGCGCTCCAGCGACCGAGCGCCGTGCCGACCGCCGCCCGGTCGCGACGGGCGAGGTACGCGAGACCTTCGTCCGTGAGTACGTGCGCCTCCCCCTCGCGGCGGGCGAGGCCGAGCCGCCGCAGGGCGCGCAGCAACTGGTTCGCGCGCCGCTCGGTCAGGCCACCCATCAGGTTGGCGAGCTGCTCTGTCGTGCACAGCGGCCACGCCGCCAGCAGGTCCAGCATCCGCTTCTCCGCGCTCCCGAGCTGCGTCGCCACCGCGCCGCTGAGGTCTCCCGGCACAGGCGGCGCCGCCCGCGCGCCGCCGGCTGAGCGCCATGCCCAGAGGCGCTTCGGCATCACCCGGTGCACGGGGTGCTCGGCCTCGCGCCCCGCCAGGTCGACCAGCCACGCCAGGCTGGAGCTGGGCTCGATGACCGGCGTATTCCCGCGACCGTAGCGCGCGGGCTGCCAGACGCGCGCTCGCGCGCCCTGGCCGATCACCGCGCCCAACGTGGCGACCGCGCTGTGGTGGAAGCCCGAGGGCTCCCGCAGCGCGCGCACGGCGCGGCGCGTGTCCTGGTCGGAGTCGGTCGCGATCAGCGTCACGTGGGGAAGCTGCTGCAAATCCTGCCGCTCGAGCGTCCGCAGGCGGTAGCGCAGGCTGGCCGAGCTCAGCATCGCCCCCTGCCGCACGACGCCCAGCGTGCGACCCCCGGAGAGCGTGATGAGCGCGTCGTACGGACCGCTGCGGCAGTGCTCGACCCGCACGGGGTCCTCCTCGGGGTCGGCGTCGGCGATCATCGCCGCCAGCTCGTAGACGAGCGCCACGCCGTCGAGGCGCTCGGCGAGCAGGCGCAGCCACTGGCGGGAGACGGGGTGGTGGTAGAGCAGGTCGTCGTCGCCCAGGGCCGCGACGCCCGCCGCGGTCGGGACGTAGCGCCGCAGTGGGCGGTCGCTCAGCATCGCGAGGCGGTGCGGATGCGCTTCGGCGAGGCCCATCCTGCGCAGCTTCGCCAATCGCTCACGCAGCGAGGAGGCGGGAAGCCGCTTGATACGCGAGAGGTCCTCGACGCTGGCGAAGGGCGTCTCGCAGACGAGCAGCAGCGTCTCGTGGAGCGCCTGCGTCAGGCGCGGCGCGCGGACGCACTCAAGCGGCGCCGGGCGCGCGTCGCCCCTGAGTGCGCGCGTCGCCGCGGCGAGCTTCCGGGGCGTGTCGCCGGCTCGGGCCATGACGGCGCGCGGCAGGGCGCGGCCCGGCTGGCCGCGCTCGAGGAAGCGCCACAGCGTGTGGCGCGAGACGCCGAACGCCTCGGCCGTGCGCGCGTGGCCGTGGCGCTCGATGTGCGCGAGCAGGTAGTCGCCGATGGCGTAGTACAGTTCCCGTTCCACCGCGCATGTCCAATGGCCGCCCCATTGAGGGGCGTCGTTCCGTCCCGTGCCTAGATTGCCATTGGAACTGACGTTCTGCAACGGTGGCGGGGTCTGAGCATCCCCACACTGACAGACCTCTCATGCTCGGCCAGACCGTCGTTGCTCCGCGCGGCAGGCAGGCGACGCAGTTAGGTCGGCAGCGACCCGTGGTCTAGGCTGCCGGAACCTGCGCGCGGCTGACGCCGCACGCTAGACCGCGCTAGACTGCACGCGTCGTCCCGGAGGCGGCAGACCATGACGACACAGACATCGATTGAGCAGTTCGAAGCGGAGCAAGTGTCGGTCGACGAGCTCCGCCTCGACGCTCTGAACCCTCGCATCCAGCGCGCGGGCGAGCGCCTCAGCCAGGACGAGATCCTCGAGATTCTCTGGCGCGAGTACTCCGTGGACGAGGTGGCGTGGTCCATCGCCCGGAACCGCTATTTCCCGCACGAAGCGCTGTTCGCCTCGGGGGAGGATGGCGCTCTCGTTGTCATTGAGGGGAACCGCCGACTTGCTGCGGTCCGCCTGCTCCGCGAGCCCGATCTCCGCAAGAAGATGAAGGCCACCGACTTGCCGGAAATCTCGCCGGAAGAGGTCGCCGCGCTGGACACGCTGCCCGTGACTCGGCGTCGGCGGGAAGATGTCTGGCAGTACGTCGGGTTCAAGCACGTCAACGGCCCTCAGGCGTGGGGTTCCTTCGCTAAGGCCGAGTACATTGCCTGGGTAAGGAACGACATCGGCAAGGATCTTGCCGACATCGCGGAGACCATAGGCGACCGGCACCGCACGGTCGCTCGCCTCTACCGTGCATACATGGCGATCCAGCAGGCCAGGGCCGCCGGTGCATACGACGTGGATGAGCAGCGATCGCGCAAGCGTTTCGCGTTCTCGCACCTCTATACCGGCCTCGACTACCGTGGCATACAAGAATTCACAGGGGTCGCCGACCTCGATCCACCGACCGAGAGGCCGATTCCTTCACGGAAGATGAAGCACTTTGGCGAGTTGTGCGTCTGGCTGTGGGGAGACAAGACGCGGAACGTCAAGCCAGAGATCAAGACCCAGAATCCGCATCTCAGGCAACTGGATGAGGCGCTTCAGTCGAAGGGTGGTCTCAGTGCTCTCCGGGCCGGTTTGGGCCTCTCCGTCGCCTACGACATCCATCGTGGCGACACCGCCTTGTTCCGCGAAGGGCTGGTCGAGGCGAGGCAGGCGCTCCAAAAGGCGCGCGGGAAGGTGCTGACCGGGTTTGCCGGTGAGGCAGACCAACTCGAAGAGATAGGACAGATCGTTACGCTGTCCGAGACGCTACACGATGACATGCAAGACATCGTCACGAAGCGTCGCCGCAAGAGTCGCCGGTCGCCGAGAAGGAAGTAGCAATCCTGCCGGCGCTACGGGCCCCTGAAGTTTCGTCCGGTGTAATCGGGCACGCCGATTGGCTCGAACTGGCCGCGATCACCGCTGGTGACTCGGAGAGTTCGGGTCACGATCTCATGGACGCTATCAGCCGGGCGGGTTCGATCGACGCGGCCAGCGAGTCGGACGAATTTGGGGATGACGAACCTCTCGACGAACCCGTCGAGGGCGAGGACGACGAACTCGAAACCATCGCCGATGCTGCCTTCGAACTGCTTGCGGAGCGTCAGGAGATCGTCGGAGCAGCCTATCCGTTCAGCGTGGACGGCTCGTTGCTCACCGCGGACGACGGGGCCGTGACCTCACCGTACTCGTTCCTCGCAGCGCTCACGCACTTCGGGCCGCTGTTCGACGGAACCCTGGAAGGCAGCTCGCTCTTCGAGAGGCTCAGCGCGGCCGCGCTCGTCGAGTATCTCGGCGGCCCTGCCAGCGTGCGCTCGTTCAACTTCGGTTTCCCGCGACCTGAGACTCTGCGGTCATTCCGCCAGGCGATCGATGATCTGTGCGAGAAGATGGGGGAGGGGGGCGGCGACGCCGGCAGAATGAAGGCGTCCGACATGAAGGACGCCGGACTCGATCTCGCCGCGTGGGTGCCGTTCGGAGACGGCCGTCTGAATCAGTTGAGCGTCTTCGGCCAATGTGCCGCAGGCCAGAATTGGAGAAGTAAGATCACTGAGCTCCAGCCTTCTCATTTCTGTCGGTCGTGGATGCTCGACCCGCCGGCGCTATCGCCGCTCGCGGCGTTCTTCGTCCCGAGGCAAATTGGAGAGCCGAACTGGGAAATCGACGCACGGCATGAGCGACAGATCCTGTTCGACCGCCTGCGAATCGCGCGGCTGCTCGGCGATCTCGATGAAGAGCTCGCGGAGCGCTGCGCGTCATGGACCGCAGCGGCAATCGGCTGAACATCGCGGGACCGTCGCAGTCGCATAATGGGACGATGGTACGTATGAGGTTTGCAAGTCCGCTCCGGTACCCGGGCGGTAAGGCGTCAATGACGGGCGTCCTGAGTGAGATTAGGGATTTGAACGGGCTCGGCGACTACGCGGTCGCCGAGCCGTTTGCCGGAGGAGCGGGTGCTTCGCTCTCCCTGCTGTACCGCGGCGAGACGCCGAAGATCCATATCAACGACCTTGACCCAGCGATCCACGCCTTCTGGCACTCGGCGGTTCACGATTCCGAGGAGTTGCTCAGCCTGCTCGACGAGCACCCCGTGTCGGTAGAGGAATGGACGAGGCAGCGGGACATTTACCGCGCCGTCGGCCCATCGCGCCTAGAGCTCGGATTTGCGGCGTTCTACCTCAACCGCTGCAATCGGTCCGGGATCATCAAGAACGGCGGAGTCATCGGCGGACTCGACCAGAGCGGGCGGTGGAAGATCAGTGCCCGCTTCAATAAACGAACGCTGCGCGAGCGCTTGGAGTGCATCGCGGAACATCGCGAGGAGATATGCGTTACGGGCCTCGACGCCATCGAGTTCATCGGGACGCTGGACCAAGTATCGACGATGTTCTTTGTCGACCCACCCTACTACGGCAAGGGATCGAGGCTGTACCTGAACGTCCCCCTCCCCGAGTACCACGAGCGCCTTGCCGCGAAGCTGCGTGGCATGGGCGACGCCGCAGCCTGGGTGCTGACCTACGATGACTGCCCGGAGGTTCGCGAACTCTACGAGGAATGGGCGAACGTCCAGAGTCTCTCCCTGCGTTACACCGCGTCGGAACGGCGCCAAGGTGAGGAGCTTCTGATCACGCCCAAACCGCTAGGCATGCCCGCGTGCCCCTGAGTCTGACCACTGTCGCGGGTGTGTGACCCGGTGTACTCACGCCGGCTGCTGAAGTCCTCTAGAAGAAGCTAGAGGATGGTCCACCCTTAATGCTTGTGTCGGCTGGCGGCAGTGCGGGTTGGCAAACAACGCTGACTGCGTGATCCTCGGAGGCGCAGTCGCTTCGTTGGCTTTGTCGGGGCGCGGTACCTCGCAGCGGATGTCGGCTCACTCATCCCCGCCCTTCGAAACAAACCAGATGCGAAGTGATCTTGAGCGTTCGCTTGAACACCGTGTCGCCTGCGCCGCCCCTTGCCTGTCCGCCACCATAGCGCGTCGATAGGTAGGTCCGTGCTATACGCACGGCAGTTTCGGGCGAGTTCCTGCGTTCACCAACGGCGATTCGATCGCCGCCATGATCTCGAAGGAGAATCCGCATCTCTGCCTGTATCGGCCTCCAGAACGTGCCGCGTGACTCTCCGCTGCGCGCTGTCATCGTAGTTACCAGGTCAGTGTTGTCTCGGAGGTCCTCCCCGTGATGCGGTTCATGCGTCAAGAACCAGACCGCGAGAGGCATCACTGCTCGTGCGTGGCCCTGCAAGTTGTTCCATCCGGATTGTCGGAGGACAAACCGGTCGGCATCCACGACACCGGCGCTCGCGAGGACGTGGATGGCAGTTTCGATTGCTGCGTGACGGGCGGAGAAAAGCGGATCTTTGGTGTAGTCGACCATGCGTCGGCTCCTAGGCTGCACTGAAACTGTGGGACATAGCTCGGCCTGACGATCGTGGCGACGCGCGGCCACGATAGGCTAAACCCTCGCCCTTGCCGTCGGATCTCGCAAGGATCCTTGCCCGGCCTCAGGGCGCGTACGAGGGAGCGCGCATCCTGGCGCGGCTGCTGCGCGCCGTGGATGTGTACGGCGCGCAGCGGGTGCGCGAGGTGCTGGAGCAGGCCCTCGCCGCCGGTCCCTTCGACGAGCTGGCCGTGCAGCGCCTGCTCAGCGCGGCCGGCGAGGGGGCGACGGTGACGGTGCCCGAGACGCTGCGCGGCTACGAGGTCGAGCGCACCCCCGCCGCCGTCTACGACCGCCTGCTCGCGGCGGCGGCCCCGTGAGCGAGGCGGCGCGCACGGCCGTGCCCGAGGCGCACTGCCGGGAGCTGAAGATGCCCACGGTGCGCCGCTCCTACCCGGAGCTCGTGCGCCGGGCGACCCACGACGGGTGGGACTACGAGGAGTTCCTCGTGCAGCTGCTCGAGGCCGAGGTGCTGGCCCGCCGCGACAGCACCGTCGAGCGGCTGCTGCGCCAGGCCCGCTTCCCCGATGTGAAGACTCTCGACCAGCTCGACTGGGAGGCGCTGCGGGGCGTCGAGCGGCCGCAGCTCGCCCAGCTCGCCGCCTGCGACTACCTCGAGAGCGGAGAGGACGTCGTCATCGCCGGACCGATCGGCACCGGCAAGACGCACCTCGCGATCGCGCTCGGCGTCGAGGCTGCCCGCCGCCGCCACCGCGTCGCCTTCATCCGCGCCGCCGACCTCGTGCGCGACCTCATCGAGGCGCGCGACGAGCTCACGCTCTCCCGGCTGCACCAGCGCTACCTGCGCGTCGCGCTGCTGGTCGTCGACGAGCTCGGCTTCGTGCCCTTCGAGCGTGCCGGCGGCGAACTGCTTGTTCCGATCGCTCTAAAACCCGACCACTGATCGGTCTAAGACCAGACCACTCCGGGGCATGTCCCACCCTTGTGTCGGCGGGGGCCGCACGAGGTTGGGAGGAGGGAGATGCTCGGAGTGCAGGACGTGTACGCGCTGCGCCACAAGGTGTTCGTCGAGGGGAAGAGCGAGCGGCAGGCGGCCAGGGAGATGGGGATCGCGCGCGACACCGTGCGGCGCTACCTCGCCACGCCGCTGCCCGAGCCGCAGAAGCGCAGGCGCTCGCGCCCGGTGCTGGAGCGGGTGCGGCCGCGACTGGAGCAGTTGATCGAGGAGTGGTCTGAGCGCACCACGGCGAAGCAGCGCATCACGGGCCGGCGGCTGCACCGGGCGTTGCGCGAGGAGGGCTACGAGGTCGGGCTCACGCTCGTGTTCGGGTACCTCCGCGAGTGGCGCCGCGAGCGCGCCGAGGTCTACGTGCCGCTGGTCCACCGCCCGGGCGACGAGGCCCAGGTCGACTTCTTCGAGGTCACCGTCGAGCTCTCAGGGGAGCGGCGCAAGGCCTGGCTCTTCCTGATGCGCCTGATGTACTCGGGGCGGGACTTCGTGCGGCTCTACGAGCGCCAGGACCAGCTCTCCTTCCTCGACGGACACGTGCGCGCCTTCGCCCACTTCGGCGGGGCGCCCCGGCGCGCCGTCTACGACAACCTCAAGCCGGCGGTGCGGCGCCTGCAGTTCCCGAGGCGCCAGCTCACCGAGCGCTTCCAGGCGCTGGCGAGTCACTACGGCTTCGAGCCCTGCTTCGCCCGCCCCGGCGAGGGCCACGACAAGGGGGCGTGGAGTCGCGGGGCCGGGGCATCCGGCTCCAGGTCCTGACGCCGATCCCCCGCGGGGGCTCGCTCGGGGAGGTCTCGGAGCGGGCGCAGCGCGAGGTCGACCGGCTCGCCCCGGACCGCGTGAGGGAGCGCTTCCTGGCGGAGGCGGGGCTGCTGCGGCCGCTCCCGGACGTCCCCTTCGAGGCGCGCCGGATGCAGCCGGTCTCGGTCAGCCGCAGCGCGCTGGTGCGCCTCGAGGGCGCCTGGTACTCGGTGCCGGAGCGCTGGGCGGGGCGCTCCGCCACGGCCTGGGTGGGCGTGGAGGAGGTGACGCTCTCCCGCGGAGAGGAGCGGGTGAGCCACCCGAAGGAGCGCTTCGGCGGCCGGCGCGTGCGCTACCGCCACTACCTCCGCGAGCTCTCGCGCAAGCCGCAGGCGGTGCGGCAGGTGGCGTCCGAGCTCACCGCGGAGCTGGGCGAGCCGTACGGGCGGCTCTGGGCGCTGCTGGAGGGCGAGCGCGGCGGTCACGAGGCGGCGCGCTCGCTGGCGCGGCTGCTGCGGGCGGTCGCCGAGCACGGCGAGGAGCGCGTGCGCGGGGCGCTCGAGGCGTGCCTGGACGAGGGCGGCTTCGACGAGCTGGCGCTGCGGCGCTCGCTGGCGGCGGGCGGGGAGCGCCGCGAGGTGGCGGTCCCCGAGGCGCTGCGCGGCTACCGCGTGGAGAGCGCGTCGGCCCGCGACTACGACCGCCTGCTCCCGGGCGGCGCGCTGTGAACCCCGCGGCACGGCAGGCGGTGCTCGAGGCGCACTGCCGGGAGCTGAAGCTGCCGACCGTCAGGCGGCAGGCCGAGGCTCTCGTGCGCCAGGCTTCGCACGAGAGCTGGGACTACGAGGAGTTCCTGCTGCAGCTGCTGGAGGCCGAGGTGCTGGCGCGCCGCGACGCGGCCTCGGCCCGCCTGCTGCGCCAGGCGCGCTTCCCCGATGTGAAGACTCTCGAGCAGCTCGACTGGGAGGCGCTGCGGGGCGTCGAGCGACCGCAGCTCGCCCAGCTGACGACCTGCGAGTACATCGAACGCGGCGAGGACGTCGTCATCGCCGGCCCGATCGGCACGGGCAAGACCCACCTCGCGATCGCGCTCGGCGTGGAGGCGACGGGGCGCCGTCACCGGGTCGCCTTCGCACGGGCCGCGGACCTCGTCCGCGAGCTGGTCGAGGCGCGGGACGAGCACACGCTCGGCACCCTCTACCGGCGCTACCAGCGCGTGGCGCTGCTGATCGTCGACGAGCTCGGCTTCGTGCCCTTCGAGCGGGCAGGCGGCGAACTGCTCTTCAACCTCCTCGCCGAGCGCTACGAGCGCCGCTCGACGATCGTCACCACCAACCTCGCCTTCGGCGAGTGGGTGCAGGTCTTCGGCGACGAGAAGCTCACCACGGCGCTGCTCGACCGTCTCGGGCATCACGCGCACATCCTCACCACGCGCGGTCCCTCCTATCGGACCGGGCACGCGACCGGGGCGAGCGAGGATAAGGTGGATCAAGCGAGAGGTGGTGCGTAGGAGTACCATTCGCAGAGACCAGGACGCCCCGCGGGTGGTCTGGTTTTAGACCGATCAACTGGTAGAGATCCTGAGCGATCGCTACACTGCTCTTCAACCTGCTCGCCGACCGCTACGAGCGGCGCTCGACGATCGTCACCATCAACCTCGCCTTCAGCGAGTGGGTGCAGGTCTTCGGCGACGAGAAGCTGACCACGGCGCTGCTCGACCGCCTCGGGCACCACGCCCAGATCCTCACGACGCGCGGCTCCTCCTACCGGACGAGGCACAGAACAGACCAGGGAACGGAAGGCTGAGCACGGACAACGTCAGCAGAGATCGAGGGACCGGAGGTGGATCACTCTTGGAGCGCTGACTGGATCACTTCATGAGCGACGTTGACAGCTTCCTCGCGTCCTACGTCCAGCAGGAGACGTGCATCAACATGCAAGGAGGGGTATGCAGACGCCATGAGGATCCCGTCGTGGTGACGATTACGCCGGTGGATCCGCACCGAACTCGACGGCCTACAGGCTCGGGTTGCAATACCGACCCTGCAAGCGACGCGCAGTGCGTCGTCCTGAGCCCGAGCCGCTCCGACTGCTCTCGGGCTACAACGGGAGGAGCGCACCCAAAGTCATCCCCATCGCGATGCATGAGGCCAAGGAATCCGCTCATCCAGCGGCGGGCAGTGTGCCCATCAGTTCGAACATCTTCCTCACCGCCCGCTGGGGCTGATCCTGCGGGAAGAGCACATGGCTCGCTTCGAGTGCCTCCTGCGTGTGCCCCCACCAACTGATTGCCTGGTACGGGGTCTGCGAGAAGACAAACGAATCGAGTCGGACGTCACTACGCCCGAGGCGGTCCTCGTGCTTCTTGACACGTTCGGCGAATCGGATCTTGCGGTCCTCGTCGCCCCGCGCGTGCATGAGCCCATGTGGATCGATGAACGAGAGGTGCTGAAGCGCTTCCGTATTCACCCACAGGAGGAAGTCCGGGAAGAAGCCGCCTTCCTCGAAGAAGCCGACCCCCTTACCCCGACTCCGGTTCCTGAGGAGGTAGATGGACCAGCCCTGCAGATCGGACGCATGGTCAGTGCAGAACTGCCGCAGCTCCTCGACGAATCGACGCTCGCCGTCGTTGAGCCCTGCCGGGCGGATCTGTACTGCACTCCCGGTCGCCGCGAGGATCGGCACGTACAAGTGACGATCCCAGCTCAGGGCGGTGAACACCCCACTGCGATGGTCGTGGACATCTGCGGACTCGATCTCCTTGTGGAGGTCCTGCAACTCGTCCGCGAGGTCCGTGTCCGCCTGCGCGACACGGACCGTGTACTCAGCAAAGAAGTTGCCGTCGTCGGGTTTGAGTCGCTCGTACTCGATCCTCCCTTCCTCCCACTCTCCCTGGCAGAGCCTGTAGTAGCGCTCGCAGTACTTCTTGAGGAGGGCAACCGCGATTTCCTGCCACACGCCTACGCGATCCCAATCGCCCGGTTCGAGTTCGACCGGCGGGATATAGAGGCGGTACCAGTCATTCCGCTCAAGAAGGGACAGGGGCGCGTTCCGCGCGATCGCTATGTTGTGCCACGAGCGCTCGGCCTTGAAGCGCTCGAGTTCGAGCCACAGTGCATCGTAGTCGAGCAGGGCACGCTGCTTGCCGCCGAGCTTGCCCTCATTCCGCTTCTCTGCGGACCCGCCGCCAGCCTCCCGTCGAATACTCGTCCGCGATTGCAGGCGTGGGTACCAGTCGAGCGCGACGGGAGCATTGACGATGCCTTTCGGCACGTCGCCGTCGAGAACCGGCTTCGGCCCTTGCCTCTTGAAGTCCGCCTCGGTCGGTAGCTTGAGCGTCAGCAGTTCCGCGCCCTCGAAGGCGCCTCCGGGCTCCAGGTGGTTGATGACCCTGAGGACGATCTCCGTCATGTCCTCGTCGGCGGTGATCCCCTCCTCCGCCAGGTACTCCTTGAACTGCTGCATGTAGTTGGCGCGCACGCCGAAGACGTTGAGGGCCTCCAACTCGTCGAGGACGGCATGCGGATGTCGCTCGCCGTTGTCCCGCTGGACAAGACGGGAACGCTTCAGCGAGAAGCCGTAGCCCTTGAGCCGCACGCCCCGGCCGAAGAGCTGGATGATCTGCGATCCTTCGTTCTTGCCGACGTTCATCAGGCCCATCGTGCTGACGCGCCAGCTGCTCCAGCCCTCGGTGAACTTCCTCGCGCCAATGAGCACGTTCACGGTCGAGTCGGGCTCGTCGAGCGCCTGGAAGAGCGGGCCGCCGAACTCACGTCCGCTTCCCGTGTCGATTCCCCGAGCCCTCGCCTGCTTGATGACGTTCGACGGATTCCCGACGTTGACGACGCCGAACGGATCGTGGGCGCCCACCCGGAGCTCTATCTCGCCCTCTGCGCCGCTGATCTGCTCAAGGTGGAGTGCCCCACCACCTGGCGCGTTGAAGATGAGCCGGAGCGCCTCGTCGTACACGTCATCAGCGGACCGCTCCCGGAAGAGCGACGTGAAGCGATTGGCAAAAACCTCCCTGTTCCGACTGTCCACGAGACCCGGGCTGCCAGCCTTCAGTGTCCCGATCCTCCCGACCGCCTTCGGGCGGTCATGCAGAAACTCGTCGAGGAACGCCAGGACGGTGAGGATGTCGCTCAGCTCGTTTCCGGTCGTCCCCTTCGTAACACGAGCGCCGACAAAGACCCAGAGCGGCTTCTCGATGCCGTAGGGCACGATCGCGCCCCTGTCGTGGTCGAACGCGCGGAGCTGCTGGAGGAAGGCGAGCAGGCATCCGGTGAGGTAGAGCTGCCGCTGCTCTTCATCCCGTTCCTCCCTGAGGTTGAGAATGCGATGCTCCTTGCCGTAGCCGTCGCGGTAAAAGTAGCGGTAGGAGTAGTCGAAGAGGATTGCCTTCGCATACTGGTCCATCAGCGGGCTGCGGGGCTTGATGGCCTGCCCGAACGTGGCCGAGTACTCGAAGGAGAACCCGCGCTCGCAGAGCTGCGCCCGCCTCATCATCCACTTGCCGATCTCGGAGGAGCTGCCGCGGTGTCCTTCGTCCACCAGGACGAGGTTGTTCCCCTCAAACGCGTCAGTGGCAATGGTCCTCTGTCCTGAGTCCTCGGCGAGCTTGGTCACCTCGATGATCTCGACGGCGTGGCCGGAGAACAGCGTGCGCGTGTCCTTCTCGAACAGCGCCGCCTCAATGCCCGACTGCTCGAATTCGCGCAAGTGCTGCTGCGACAGCCCCTCGTTCGGCGTGAGCAGGATGATTCGGTTGAGATCGCGCTGGCGGCCGTGGTGCTCGATGTAGTACAGGTACTGCTTGATGTTCACGTGCATCAGCAGCGTCTTGCCGGAGCCGGTTGCCATCCAGTAGGCGAGCTTGTTGAGGTCGTCGCCGAACGGCTCCGCTTGGTCACCGGGCTTTTGGCCGATGTTCCACTCGTCGAGAGCGTGATTCAGCGAGTCGCGCAGGGCGGCGCGGTCGCGGAAGTATCCGTCCAGATAGACCTCGGTGAAGAGCAGGGCGAGATACTGAAAGTGCTTGAGGGTGTGACCGCGCCGTTCCGTTGGCGTGGTGATCTCGCGCCAGAACCGGACGATGCGCTCGTCGTACTCGAGCAGCTGGGCGTGCGAGAGGTGCCCCCGCTCGGAGCGAGCGGTCAGGCGGCGATAGAAGTTGGTAACCCCGTCCTCGCCGATGCCTTCCGCGTCGGGGTCCTTCAACAGGTCAAGGAGCCTGTCGAGCGAGTCGACCTCGAACAGGTGGAGCATCCAGTCGAGGACGACCAGACGCTGGCGTAGTGGCGCTGGGCCCGAGCCCGTCAACGCGGGTTCCTTGGGCGGGCCTGCGTGGTCACGCCCGGTCAGCCGTCTCGAACATCAGGCGCATGAACTCCTCCTCGATGAGGCGCACCTTCCAGGTCTCGTCGGACCGGCGCGTGTTCTGGAGGTGGTTGTCGCCATTCACGTAGATGACATCGAACTCCATGTCGCGCGGGTTGATGCGCTGGCTGAACAGGAAGCGGTCCAGCTCCTCGCTTGGCATGTCGGCGACCCTGCGCCAGATGACAAGAGCCCTCTCGCCCGACGGCAGCGTGCCCTGCACCACCGTGACGCCGCGGATCACATCGACGTGCCTCACACGCAGACCGATCAGGTAGTTAAACGTCTCGACGAGGTCGACCGTCATCGGCCGCGTCTCCGCCGCACTGCCCCGAGCAACGTCGAGCGTGTAGCTCCACGGGTCGCCGAACTGTTCGACGTCCAGCAACGAAGCACTGCCACGGGTCTCCACGTCAAGCCAGTAGCGGAGCATGTACTCCTCGCGTAGGCCTGCGTGGGCGTCGAAGAGCGATTGCTGCTGCTCGGTCCGTCGTACCTCCAGGTTGTTCAGCGCGTCCTCATAAGACTCGAGCCGGATGATCTTGATGAGCTGGCTAACGCCTTCACGCGATACAGGCTTCCCATCCCTCCACTCCTTCGAGTAGACCGCTTTCAGCACGCGCGACTTCATGACCGGGTCGAAGTAACCCTCCACTTCCACCAAGATGTACTTCCGATTGCCGCTGTCATTGCGGTTGAGGTCGATGACAGCGTGCGCAGTCGTGCCAGAGCCCGCAAAGTAGTCGAGGACAACGGCATCCTCGTCACTCACGACATCGATGCACTCCTTCACCTGGTGGAGTGACTTCGGATAGGTGAATTGGGCCGAGACCCCCAACATGCTGGTAAGCAGGCGCGTCCCATGCGTCCCGGCGTCGTACTGCGGGCCCGACCAGACCGTTTTCGGATCGTCCGTCACCCTAGCAATCCGCACTTGAGGTTTGCCCTGGGCGTTCTCTACGCGCAGTCGCCCGGGTTCGCGCTCCAGCATGCGCGCTACGTTCTCACGCGCGTAGCGCCACTTCTTCTCGCGGCCATTCGAGTCGACAGGCCAGACCTCGACTGTCCCGTCCCCCCGCTCAACATGCGCCCCCGTCGGGTGCCAGTGTTCATCCGCAGCTTCACCTACGCCCAGGATGTCGGTACCGCGGATGAGAATCGGATAGAAGGTGTTCGGGCCGCCGTCTGCGCGGTCCGATTCGCCGCCCCAGTTCCTGAGCGACGTGTATTCCCACTCTGACTCTGGGATGGGTCGAGGGCGCACAAGCTTGACGGACTCAGGAATCACGAAGAAACAGTACTCGTGGCTGTACTTGAAATTGTCGCCCTGGACGCCTCGCGGGTTGTGCACGATCGAGACTGCAGAGACATCCGCAGCTGGCCAGATGTCACGGAGAACAAGCGCGAATGGGAACGCCTCGTTCTCGTCGATAGCAATGACGTGCGGTGCCTTGTCCGCCGCCAGTAAGCTCGAACATCCCAGTCGATCCCTGATGAGTGACAACCAGGAGGAGTGCTCGTAGTCGTTCTTGTAGAGGATTCGCGTGGACGGGGAGTTATAAGGGGGATCGATGTAGATGGTGTCGATCTGCTCGCGGTAGCGGCGCTCGAGCAGGTTCAGGGCCTGGAAGTTCTCTCCGTGCAGCAGCACACCGTCTGTCGATTCGTCGAGGTCCTCGATGCCTGCGAGCAGGCGCTCGGTGAATTCGCGATCGAAGTGTGACGTGTCGAGGACGAGGTACTCGTTAGCCTCGAGGAACGCCTCGGTCAGCGGCTCGGAATACGCGGGCGTGACCATGTCGCCAGTGATCTGGTCGATGGCGAAGAGCCGTACCCACTCCTGGCGCTGGCGGTCGTTCGCCACGATCGCTTCGTAGAGCTCCCCGGGGACCTGGTCGAGTGTCACGCACCATTGCGTCTCGACCACAAACTTCTTCTTCAGCCAGAGCCGCTTCTGGAAGTCCTCGAGCTGGGCGAGGAAGTCGATGATCTTGTGCCCGATGCGCCGGATCGCCCGCAGCTTGTCGAGGTAGCGCTCAACATCTCGCGCTGTCTTCCCGTCTTGGTCGATGTCGTCGAGGTGCATTACCTCGTTCTTGAGATAGAAGTCGAGCTCCCGGCGCAGGAAGCCGCCAAGGTCCCTGTGGATGAAGTAGTCGAACTCGTTCTTCGCCGTGTAGGTGTTCAAGTGTTTCCGGAGCAGGGCGAGGGGCTCCGTCGCCCCATCGGGCCGCACGTCCTGCGCGAGCGCTCCCTTCCAGTCAGCTGTCGCTGGATCGGCCAGTACCTGCTCGACGCTCTCGGCATTAAGCTCGTCCCGTTTGCGACCGTCCGGGTCGGGCCGGTACTCGAAGCGGACGACCAACTCCCCGCCCTGTTCGGCGACCCGATCCTTGTCAGTGAGGATGAAGCGCCACTCGTTGCTGTTCTGCGAGCGATTGTTGTTGGTCTCCGTACTCGCCTCAACGAGCTTGAAGTGAACCCGCCGGCCGTCCGGAACCAGGAACGTGTAGTCGCGGAAGTGCTCGGCGCTTTTCACGTAATGCTGGTCTGCGTTCGCCCAGTGGAGCTTCACCTCCTCGCCCTCGTATGGGATGGCGTAGACGTCTTCCTTGTACCGGCGCAGGGAGATGAAGTCGCCTTCCTTGTAATAGCGGCGGAAAAAGGTGACGAGGTGGCCGCACACCTCCTCTTCGGTAGAGGCGAGGTCGGGTTGCACCTCGTAGCGCGCCTCAAGCTCTCGGAAGCGGCGGGACGCCTGAGGGTCGATTCCGTCGTCCCGCAGCTCCCTCTCGAGCGTTCGCAGCTCGACCTCGGCTGCGTGGCGTTCGCCGGCAGCGACCATGCCTAGCGCTTCGTGCACCTGCGGCAGCAGGTCGTGATCGAGGAAGCGCCCAATCTCTTTGCGGCGCAGGTTCATGATCCGGTAGATGCCGAAGTCGAGGTCGGCGCGGTCGAACATGAAGAGTTCGGCCAGCAGCGTCCTCAGCCGACGAAGGTTCTCTCCGCTCGGCTGGCCTCTCGCCTCGACCTCAGTTTCGACCATCGCAAGCTCTTCAGGCCCGTCGGAGTGTGTTCACGGGATAGTAACCCGCCTCGGACCGCTGCCGACAACGCGCTCCGCTTTACCTGACTGGGTCGGGTGCAGGCTACAGCCCTCGTGTGCCTATAGCGAGACCGCCCACGAGAAAGTTCGCAGTACAGTACGTGTAGGCCCACCAGACTGGACAAAATCGAGAACCTTCACCCTGAGGTTCCGACTCGTAGAGT
>VXLW01000007.1:0-6709 GCA_009841435.1 Dehalococcoidia bacterium
CCGCCACCCCCAGCGCCCGCGACGCCGCCTCTCCGGCCCTTCCCGCCTCCCCCAGGTCGACCGCGAGGTCGTACGCCCCAAGAGTTGTCGTCACCTCGGCGAGCGCTAGCCCGCCGTCGCCGGGTGTGGCCGCCGCCCCCTCGACCGTTTCGCGCACGGCCGCGCGTGACTCCGGCCAGAAGCGGTAGAGCGCGATCATCGCTCGACCCCTCGCTTCGGCTGGCTGCGCTCCGCGCTAGGCGCGCGCCTGGGTGGCGTCCCAGCGCTCCCAGTTCGTCACTTCGTCCACCGGCTTGCGGTTGGTCGGACCGAAGTTCGCGTCGGGGAACCCCATCGGGATGATGGCCGCCGGGACCGCCTCGTCGGGAATCCCGCAGCGCTCCCGCAGCACGCCGTCGACGGCGCCCTGGAACGTCGTCATCACGGTGCCGAGCCCCAGCGCCCGTGCGGCCAGCATGATGTTCTGCACCGCCTGGTAGATCGAGCTCCCCGCCAGCAGCGTCGTCGGGTCCTGCGTCGGCGAGGACACCTGGTAGAGGCACGGCACGATGAACACCGGCGCCGAGGCCAGGTTCTCGAAGAGCCCGCGTGCGCCCGTCATCATCAGGCGCTCGCCCTTCGTCCCGGACTTGATCGCGTTGTCGATCATCGACTGCAGGCCCGGGTTCTCGAGCCCCTTGCGAAGCTGTGCCGAGATCGCGTCCCGCGTCTCCTGATCCTTGATCACGAGGAAACGCCAGGGCTGCGTGTTGCTCCCCGAAGGGGCCTTCGTGCCAGCCTCGATCACTTTCCAGATGAGATCGTCCGGGACTTCCTGATCCGTCCAGCGGCGGATGGCCCGCTGGGTGTAGATCGCCTCCCAGACATCGTTCGTGCCGGACTTCGCGTCGGCCATGGTGCCTCCTCGCCTAACTGGCGCCCACCGGCTCCTTCGCCGGGCGGATGTTCACCGGGATCGCGCTCTGCCGCGCCATGCCCGTGATCGGGTCGTACGCCTCCTCGTTGTTCACGAGGCGGTTTGTGCTGCCGCCGATGTTGCGCACATCGTGGTCCGTCTCCGGAACGTCGCCCCACGAGTGCGCCATCGAGATGACGCCCGAGGGCACGTCGTCGGCGAACGCGGCCACGCCCAGGATGGTCGCCCGGCTGGACTCGATCTCGATGATCGCGCCGTCTTCGATGCCGAACGCCTCGCCGTCGCGCGGATTCATGAAAGCCGGGTTCGTGCCGCCGTCCCGCGCAGTCAGCCCCGCGATGTCGCGGCCCGAGGAGTTGTAGAACTCGCGCATGCGACGGCTGATCAGCCGGTGCGAGAACTCCTCGCCCGGCAGATAGCCGGCGCCTTCCACGATCGGCTGCTCCCGCACCTCGGCGATTTCCTCCACCAGGTCTGGCGGCGCGGCGTCGAGACGCGCGTCCGTCCCCGCTGCCTTCGCGCCGACGTGTACCGTCTCGCGTTCGAAGATGCCCCCGCCGTCAATGGCCCGGACCTCGTCCAGCGGGATCCGCGACTTTGCCGTGATGAGATCGAGCACGTCGTCCGTGCTTGGTTTCTCGTCCATGGGCATCAGGCCGCCGGCGAGGTTGATGTCCGTCCCCAGCCGCTGGGCGATGCCCCAGAAGAACTCCCATTCCTCCATCACGTCGTCCTCGGCCTCGACCATCGCCGGTGTGTAGTGCGCGTACGGCACCGGGTACCACGAGTCGGTCAGAACCGTCAGGTCCGGCCGCTCCAGCGAGAGCTTCGGCGCAATCACGTAGTCCGCCGTCTTCGCCGTCTGCGACATCTTGATGTCGATGCTCACGTTCAGGTCGAGGTGCTTCATCGCCTCGATCGTCTTCAGCTGGTCGGGCCACGCCCCAACGGGGTTGCCGCCCACGCTGATGAGCGCGCGCACGCGTCCCTCACCCGGCGTGATGATCTCGTCGCTCAGGGCCGCAGTCGGCATCTCCCCGAACACTTCGCCAAGGCCGCGTACGCGGCTCGGCTCGCCCTTGCCCCAGGCGGGATTCGGCGGGTTCGCCTGCGCCACCCACGGCCGCTCGGGCCCGATGACGCCCGGGTTCGGCACCACTTCGCCCTCGCGCAGGTGCCGCCCGCAGAGCGTGTTCAGCGTCTGCACGAAGTGCTCCGTCAGGTTCGGATGGGGCGACATGTTGGCGCCCGTGCCGCTCGAGGCGACCCCGCGCTGCGCTTCCGCGAACATCCGCGCCGCACGCTCCACCAGCGCGGCCGCCACGCCCGTGCGCTCCTCCACGTAGTCCAGTGTGAAGCTGTCGACGGCCTGCCGCAGGTCCTCCACGTGGGCCACGTTCCCGGCAAGGAAGTCGCCGTCCACGAGCCCCTCTTCGAACATCACGCGGACGATCCCCGCCAGCAGCGTCGGATCCTCGCCCGGCCTTACCTGCAGGTAGAGGTCCGCCCGCTTGGCAACGTCCGTCTCCCGCGGGTCGATCACGATCAGCTTCAGCCCGCGCTTCTGCGCGTCCCGAAGGCGCTTCCACGGGTTGAACGGGGGAATCCCCCCGAACATCGACACCACCGGGTTGTTCCCGATGAGCATCGCCACGTCCGCCGTCTCGAAGTTTTGGCTGCCGCCCATCCACGTGCCCGCCCGCGAGGCGGCGATCGCCTTCGCCGGCTGGTCGATGGTCACGCTCGTGTAGTACGAGGGCGACTCGATCCCAGCGTGCCAGGCCCGCGTCACCGAAAGCGTGATCGCGTTGCAGAAGGCGTACGTGCCGTTGTAGCTGGCGACCGACCGAGGTCCGTGCTCGTCGATGATGGAGCGAAGCTTCTCCGCAATCTCGTCGAGCGCCTGCTCGCTCGGGATCGGCTGGAAGCTGCCGTCCGGCATGCGCTTCAGGGACGTGCGCAGTCGGTCCGGGTGATTGTGCTGGTCCGGCAGGTGCCGTCCCTTGATGCAGGTGTACCCGCCGTAGATCGGGTCGCTCGTGTCGCCGCGAACCTCGATGACCTTGTTGTCCTCCACGTCCACCTCAATGGCGCAGAAGGCATGGCAAAAGCGGCAAAACGACTTCTTGGTCTCGACCATGGGGAAATCTCCAGGAAACTGGTATGCGGGCGCGAGTCTACCAGACTGGCCCCGTCGCCCAACGATTCGTTCGCTAGCGAAACGGGTTCTCGTCGCCCGATGGAGCGGGCGCCGCCGTCTCGTCGAGCCCCAGCAGCTTCAGCCGCGCCTCGTCGTAGGCCTGCTTGGCCCGCGCCTCCCGGTTCAGGAGCCCCTTCAGCCGGTCCGGCGACAACCGCTCCCCCTCCAGCAGCACCTCATGGACGTGCTCCAGCTGCTTCATCCATGCCTGCCAGGCGTCGCGGTAGGCCTCGCGGGTTGCCTCGTCGGCCATCTCGGTCCCGCTACGTCCCCGGGGCAGGGCTGCCGGGGTCGTCGGTCCACTCGAGGATGCCCTGGCGCAGGGCTGTGATCACCGCCTCGAGTTTCGTCGAAGCGTTCAGCTTGCTGCGGAAGTGGCGGACGTGGTTCCGCACCGTGTGCTGGCTGATGCCCAGTTCCGCGGCGATGTCAGCCGTCCCACGGCCGAGGGCCACCAGGTGCAGCACTTCCAGCTCCCGGCCCGTCAGTGCCGTCGAGGCCCCCGAGGCGGGGATTGCCAGCGGCTGGTCCGAAACGATGTCGACGCCGCTCTGCGAGAACTCCTTCCGGACATCGTCCAGCGCTGCGTCCGAACCCGCCCGTTCCTCGCGGTCCTCGAACAGGTGCACGAGCAGGGGCGCGTCGCCCACGACGCCCGATACCACCATCGGAGTAACGGAAACCGCCTTGCGCTCCCCGGATGCACACAGCATCTCCATCCTGCCGGCGCCCGGCACCCGGCCGTCCTGGAGGGAGCGCATGGACGGGCATCCGTGCGCGCATGCCGGTGTGAGACCCCCCGGAGCCACTCCCGCCACCACCTCGTAGCAGTGACGGCCGACAACCTCGTTGGCGGCGTACCCCAGGATGCGCTCCGCCCCCTGGTTCCAGAACACGATCCGCTGGTCCAGTGACATGGCGTACACGCCGAAGTCGGCTGCTGCGAGAAGTGCCACGATTCCTGCCGTGCTCATAGAGCGCCCCCGACCGCAGGTTTCCTGGCCCGAAGATTTGACGCTACTCTACCGGGAACCTGACCGAGGTGTGGTCAAGGGAAGGTCATGACGGGCCGCCGTCCCGCGTGACCGCTCCCGCGTTCCCCACGCCCGCAAAACCCCGGTTCACGAGGATCGGATTCGAGTGCTCGCGCTCACCGAGATCAGGCGCCGCAAGCTGCAGTTCGGCTTCGTCACCGGCGTTGTCGCCCTCATCGCCTACCTGATCATCATGGTCACGGGTCTCGGGCTCGGCCTTTACGAGGCCGCCGGCACCGCCCTCCTCCGGCTCAACGGCGACCACCTCGCCTACGCCGCCAACTCCAACCTCTCCGTCATTCGCTCGCGCCTGAGCGACCAGGATGTCGCCGAGGTTCAGGCCCTCCCCGCAGCCGAGCGCGCTGCCCCCATCGGCTACGTCGCCGCCGTCATCGAGTTCGCTCCCGAGGAGAGCGACACCGCCGCCATCATCGGCGTCATCCCCGGCTCCTTCTCCGAGCCCGGCGTCGTCGAAGGCCGCTCCATCTCCGGACCGGGCGACATCCTCATCGACCGCGCCTGGGTTCGCGTCGCCGGCACCCGCCTCGGCGACACCCTTGCGCTCCCCGTCGGCTTCGAGACCCGCGAGTTCACCGTCGTCGGCATCGTCGACCAGGGGTACTTCTTCTTCCAGCCCGCCATGTTCGTCGACCTCGCCTCGTGGCAGGACCTCGTCTTCATCGGCGATGCCGAGCAGCAGCCCGCCGCCAGCCTGGTCCTGATTCAGGGGCGTGACCTCGACGGAGTCCGCGGCGAGGGCTGGCGCATCGTTACCAAGCAGGACGGCTTCAACAACATCGAGGGCGTTCAGGCTCAGCAGTCCACCGTCGACGCCCTCCGCTACATGGGGCTGCTCATCGGCGCGATGGTGATCGGCGTCTTCTTCTACGTCATCACCCTCCAGAAGGTGTCCCTCCTCGGGATCCTGAAGGCGATAGGCGCCCCTGGAGGCTACCTCGTCGTGCAGGGGCTGCTGCAGGTGCTCATCGTCTGCGTCGTCGGCGCCGTCCTCGCCGTCGGGCTTGCGCTCCTCACCGAGGCCACCGTGCTCTCCTCCGATACCATCCCTATCGACTTCACCGCGAACGCCATGGCGACGAGCTCCATCTCCGTCGTCATCGCCGGCGTCGTGGGCTCGCTGCTCTCCGCCCGACAGGTCGCCTCCGTCGACCCCATCATCGCGATGCAGCAGCAGTAGGGCGTTCCCGTGGCCATCCTCGAACTGCGCGATGTCTCCAAATCCTTCGGGTCTGGCGCTCGGCGCGTCGATGCCGTCCGCGAGGTCACGCTCAATGTCGATCGTGGTGAGGTGGTGGCGCTGGAGGGGCCGTCCGGCTCCGGCAAGACCACCCTGCTCGCCCTTGCCGGAGCCCTCCTCACGCCGACCGACGGCTCGATTCGTGTCGGTGGAGACGACATAACGAACTACGGCGCCCGAGCCCGTACGCGCTACCGACGCGACCGCGTCGGCTTCGTCTTCCAGGGCAGCAACATGGTCCCCTTCCTCACCGCCCGTGAGAACCTGCTCGTGGTCGGCCAGTTCGGCGGAGCCGACCGTTCCGCCCTCCGCCGCCGCGCCGATGAGCTGCTCGACCAGCTCGACCTCACCCCCGTCCGCAACCAGGTCGCCACCAGCCTCTCCGGGGGCGAACGCCAGCGCGTCGCCATCGCCCGCGCGCTGATGCGCGACCCTTCCCTCCTCCTCGTCGACGAGCCCACGGCCAGCCTGAATTTCGAGCTCGGCACCCGCGTCGTCGATGCCCTCCTGAGCGAGGTTCACTCGCGCGACAAGGCCTGCATCATGGTCACCCACGACGACCGCATGGCCCGGCGCGCCGACCGCCTCGTCGAGATCCGCGACGGCCGCATCCTCGACGACCGGCCCCTCCCCTAGCTCCCCACCGCGGCCATTTGGAGCCGAAGGCGATGCCTGCGCGTCGCGTGCGGTTTGACCTTCACGCCAACCGTATTGATACTGCGTCTCACTTATCGCCGATGTAGAGGAGCAAGAGCAGTGCTCAGTCGACTTGGAACCGCAGCGGTCATCGCCGTTGCCCTGCTGGTTATCGCCTGCGGCGGCGAGGAGGAAGGTGGGCAAGCAACTGCAACCACGCCTGCAGTCGCGACATCCACGACCCCGCTCTCGGTCGTGACCTCCACGACGATCGTGGAGGACCTGGTGAACCAGGTGGGAGGCGACCGGGTGTCGGCCTCCAGCATCGTGCCCCTTCAGTCTGACGTGCACACGTACCACGTCACGCCGAGCGACATCACCAAGGTGTCGGAGTCGGACCTGCTCGTGATCGTGGGCGCCTCACTCAGCGTGATCGAGGAGCAGCTTGCGGAGAGCGCCGGGGGCGCTGTGCTGGAGCTGACGCACGACATGGACCTTCGGCCCTTCCCGGAGGCCCTGGCGCACGACGATCACCACGATGAGGGGATGCACGAAGAGGACGAGCACGAAGACGAGCACGAGGACGAGCACGAGCACGAGGACGAGCACGAGCACGAAGACGAGCACGAGGACGAGCACGAGCACGAGGACGAGCACGAGCACGA
>VXLW01000007.1:6719-18475 GCA_009841435.1 Dehalococcoidia bacterium
AGCACGAAGACGAGCACGAGGACGAGCACGAGCACGAGGACGAGCACGAGCACGAGCACGAGCACGAGCACGAGCACGAGCACGAGGACGAGCACGAGCACGAAGACGAGCACGAGGACGAGCACGAGCACGAGGACGAGCACGAGCACGAGGACGAGCACGAGGACGAGCACGAGCACGAGGACGAGCACGAAGACGAGCACGAGCACGAAGACGAGCACGAAGACGAACACGGGCACGAGGACGAGCACGACGACCATGGGCACGCCCACGGTGAATTCGACCCGCACTTCTGGATGGACATCGACCTCACGATTGAGGCCGTCGAGGCAATCCGCGACGAGCTGTCACGCCTCGATCCGGATGGAGCCGACTACTACCGCGAGCGGGCGGATGCCTACATCGGGGAGTTGCGGGAGCTCGACGCGGAGATCCGCGAGCAGCTCGCCGGGCTTCCTCAGGAGCGGCGCTACCTCGTCACGTTCCACGACGCCTACGGCTACTTCGCAGAACGCTACGGCCTGACGATCCTGGGCTTCGTGGTGGAAGGTCCGGAGGAGGAGCCGAGCGCATCCGCCATCTCGGAGCTGGTGGAGAGCATCGAGGAGTTGGGGATCCCCTACATCTTCAGCGAACCGCAGTTCAGCGCACGCGTCATCGAGCAGATTGCCGCCGACACCGGCACAACCGTCCGCACGATTCCTTCCGGGGCCCTGGCTGAGGAGTATCCAACGTACGTGGAGTTCCTCCGCGCCATCGCCAACGGCATCGCGGAGTAGGGATGGTTCGCCCTGAACCGAGATAAACCCGACGACGGACCACCGCGACAACACCGCCATCCGCGGACGTGTTGTCGCGGTGGCCCAGGGGAAGCTCCCGGAACACGACAGGAGGAGTCGGCATGACCGGCACCAGCAGCAGTGACATCGTCTATGACGTCGTAGTCGTCGGCGCCGGCGCCGCAGGCGTGGGCGTCTCGGTCGCGCTCAGGCATGCCGGCATCGAGAACTTCCTGGTGCTCGAGCGGCAAACGGTCGGGGCGTCGTTCGCCTCGTGGCCGGCCGAGACTCGCTTCATCACGCCCTCGTACGCCACCAATTCGATCGGCATGCTCGACTTGAACTCGATCGCGATTGGCACGTCACCAGCGTTCAGCCTGGGGGTCGAGCATCCGACGGGTGAAGCGTACGCAACGCACCTGCGGACAGTCGCACGATTCTTTGAGTTGCCCATCCGCGAGTACACCGACGTGATGCAGGTAGCGAAGGTTGGAGCCGCCTTTGACATTGAGACGGCTGGCGAGACCCTGCAGGCCAGGAACGTCATCTGGGCCGCTGGCGAGTTCCAGTACCCGCGCCTCAGCGGGTTTGCCGGGAGCCAGCTGTGTCGCCACACCGCAACCATCGCCAGCTATGACGAGCTTGATGGTGACGACTTCATCGTGGTCGGTGGCTACGAGAGTGGTGTCGACGCGGCCTTCCACCTGGCGTGTCGCGACAAGCGAGTGCGACTGTTCGACAAGGACTGCCCGTGGGAGGCGGAGAGCTCCGATCCCAGCGTCGCGCTCTCCCCGTTCACGCTCGAGCGGATGCGCGAACGACGGTTCATGAGGCAGGTGGAGCTGTTTCCCAACACACCCGTCGAATCAGTTACATGCGTGGACGCCACCTATGAAGTCACGGCTGACGGGAAACGGTTTCAAACCTGCGCGCCGCCGCTCCTGGCGGGCGGCTTCGAGGGGAGTCACAGGCTGGTCGCGGACTTGTTCGAACAACGCGAAGACGGCTCCCTGCTCCTGAGCGAAGACGATGAGTCGACAGTCATACCGGGGATATTTCTTTGCGGCCCCGCAGTGCGCCACAACGACCACGTCTTCTGCTTCATCTTCAAGTATCGACAACGCTTCGCCGTTGTCGCCAAGGCCATAGCGACCTCGCTGGGACTGCCGGCGGAATCGTTGGAAGCCTACCGCGAGTGGGGCATGTATCTCGATGACCTTTCCTGTTGCGGGATTGAGTGCGCATGTTGAGGGGAAACGCCGGGGTCGCCGCGTCTGGAGCGGTGCGAAGTCGTCTGGCAAAGGCGTGGAGCCTCAAGTGGCTTGGACAGACGGTTGCCAGCGTCTGCTGGATTAGCAGCATGCTGACCTACGGGATCAACTCCCCTGGGGATTTGTTGCAGCTGTGTGCTGCATCCGCGTGGCTGTTGGCCAACATCGCAACGCTTGTAGCTGCCGACGCCGATTGATACATCGGTAGGGTCAGCGTTGAACCCGGTCGAGCCGGGTCTTTTCTAGGCCATGCGCAGGAAGCTGACGGCGTTGCCGTACATGTGCTTCTGCAGGGCTTCCGGGCTGAAGTTGCCCCAGAAGTCCCACTCCATGACCTCCCTGGCCGTCTCGGGAAAGAACGACTGCCCGTGGGGGTAGTCCGACTGGTGCATCAGGCAGTTTTCTCCAAGAATCTTCACGCACGCCTCGGTCATCAGTGGCCCCTCGAATGGCTCGGCCGCACACCGGAATCGGCCCATCTGCACGTACTCCAGGGGTGTGTACTTGAGCTTGGGCGTGAGCCCCTGCGCGTAGCTCTTGTTGAAGCCCAGGCGTATCACCCAGTTGGGCAGCCAGCCGTGACCTACCTCGGACACCCCCGCCCGCAGGTTGGGGTACTTGTCGAACAGCCCCGACAGGATCAAGTAGGCGCAGAGCCTCGCCGCGCCCCAGGGATGGGCTGCGGTCCGGGCGACCACGGAATTGCCCCAGATGTCCTGGTGGCCGGGAAAGTAGGGAGGCTCCATGAAGAAGCTGTGATGCACCAGTGGCAGGTCCAGGTCGTTCATGGTGGCGAAGACCGGGTCCAGGTCGGGATCATCCACGGGCAAGCCCGGAGGAAGATGGATCCACACAGCGGCCACCCACTTGCTGTTGGCCCACTTCTTAATCTCTGAGATAGCCCACTCAGGGTCTGCGCCGGGCACCTGGAGGCTGCTCTTCAGGCGGTCTGGCGCCACCGACGTGTAGGTCTCCATGTAGTTGTGGTAGGCCCGGTACATCCCCTCCGCCAGCGTGACGTCCTGGTCGTAGAGACCCGTCAGGCTCGAGGCCCACATGCCGGGGAAGATGAAGTCCAGGTCCCGCCCCTCTGTGTCCATGTCGATGAGGCGGCCCTCGGAGTTTTCGTCCTCGACACCCGGGGTCACGGGTCCGCGATGCATGCTGACCGTGCCGGGTCGAGCGCCGCCCCGTCCCGGGGCTCCAGGCGCCTGGTGATCGGCCTCCAGCTTCGTGCCCGGCCACCGGTTGAAGGGAAGTGCGCCCACGCTCAACCCCACGGCAGGTACCGTCTCCTCGCCGGGCCCCCTGCGGATGTTCCGGCGCACCAGCTTGTACGGTTCCAGCTCCGGCAGGCGGTGTCTGAAGCCTGGTTCGACGTACTTCTCCAGCACCGTCAGGTTGGGGTCGACGTGGGTGTCCATGTCGGCGACCTTGATTCCGTTGATCATGCTGCGCCTCTCTACGGGAACGACATACGTGTGTAGGCCAGACTGGAGACTGGCGGGATGATAGCAGTACGCACGCGGCCCCACGCGCCTTGTCGCTATGATGCCAACCTGACCCGTCGAGATACCCCACGGCGACACCTGCCGGAGTCGTAACCGAGTGCCACCAGTTCCCCGCACCTCTCCAGCTTGTGTCCCTGCTCTGCAGGGCGGGACGGCTTCGGGCGACGAGGACGCCAGGTAATGGAGGGAAACAGCTCCGCTCAGGCAGCCCCGGATGTCGGAGGCGGGCGAACGCACCCGTGGGGGGCGCCGGCCTCCGTGATCACCGTCGTAGTGGTCGCAATCCTGGTACTGCCTGGTTTTGGCGCCTACTACTTCCTCCACGGTGGTCTGGACGTCTTCTACTGCCTGCTCGCCCTGTTCTTCTCGATCAACCTCCTGATCTGCTACTGGGAGATGTGCCTCTTCTTCCGCAGGGACTACATCGAGGAGCGAGCCGAATTCTGGCGCAGACGGCGGGAGGACACAGGCAAGACCCCCGCCGTGGAGTTCCTCACGACCAGCGTGCCGCTCAACCGGGTCCTTTCGCCGACCGTCTGGGCGGACGTCTGGGGGACGTACTCGATGTATGACTCGGCCTATGCCGATCGCAACACATACGGGTTCAACATCGACATCGCGAACGGGTTCACGACACCTGCATCGACCCTGATTCTCTACGTGACCTATACCGGTGGGCTTCTGCCGGCCGTCGCCGCCGGCATTCTGGGGGCGATGCTCTTCTGGCAGTGGGTGTACGCGTCCTCGCTCTACGTGGTGAGTTTCTTCGTGGGACAGAAGCAGACCCGCATCACGACGCGAGAGTTCTGGATTTACATCTTCAACCCGAACGCCATCTGGGTGTTGTTGCCGATGCTGGGGCTGTACGTCTCGATTCGCCTGATCCTGGACGGCGACTACAGCGTTCTGGGCATCTGAGCGCGGGCTTCCGATCTGGATTCGAACCATCGACGCCTGCGTTGTCGATTTGGTCTGGTCACCGGGGTGGCGCCACCCAACTTCACTCCGAAACAGACGCGCGATATTGTGAGGAGCCCCGAATATGGAGGCCCGACCGCATGCGTTACAAGATTCTCGGCCGAAGTGGACTGCGCGTGTCCGAAATCGCTCTCGGAACGATGATGATGGGCCCCGAAGGACCAGGCCGCGCCGGACCGCTCGAGAGTCGACGCATCATGGAAGCGTACGCCGAGCGGGGCGGCAACTTCTTCGACTCGGCGCCGGTCTACAACGACGGACAGAGCGAGACGGTGCTGGGCGAGTTCGTCAACACCGATCGCGAGCGCTATGTCGTCACCACCAAGTACACCAACGCCATGCACAGCGGCCTTGACCCTCGAATCTCCGACGATCCGAATCGTGGTGGCAACCATAAGAAGAGCATGGTCCAGTCGGTCGAGGGCAGTTTGCGCCGAATGAACCTCGATTACATCGACCTGCTCTGGATCCACCTGTGGGACTTCTCGGTCGACATCGAGGACGTCATGCGCGCGGTCAACGACCTGGTCCAGCAGGGCAAGGTGCTGCACTTCGGTCTCTGCAACACGCCGGGCTGGGTCGTGGCGCGAGGTCAGACGGCGGCGACGATACGCGGCTGGGAACCGATCTCGGCCCTGCAGTACCAATACAACCTCGTCTCGCGTGATCTGGAACTCGAGGTCATCCCCTGCGCCAATGCCCTGGGCATCTCCGTGACGGCGTTCTCACCGTTGAGCGGCGGGTTCCTCACCGGGAAGTACACCAGGGATCTCGAACGGGAAGGCAGCCGCCTGGACGGCGGCTGGTTCAGCTCGCTGGAGGACTACAGCGAACGCGACTTTGCCGCCGCCAGGAAGGTAGACGAGATTGCCGACAAGCTGGGTACCAGCTCGGCGGCGGTCGCCATTTCCTGGGTGCAACAGCGTGGAGTGCTGCCGCTGGTGGGCGCGCGAACGACGGATCAGATCGTGGACAGCCTAGCCTGCCTGTCAGTTGAGCTGAGTGACGAAGACATGGATGCGCTCAACCAGATCAGCGCCGCTGAACTGCCTTGGCTCTACAGCCTCATGCAGGGGGAGGGAAGTGGCGTCATTCGCCAGATGGCCGCCGGAGGCATGCTGGAGCACATCGACAATCCTGGTTTCCCGGGCTAACCGTCTCTTCCTGGCAACTGAAGCACGTCCCGACCCAGTCGCGACGTGGACGACACCGGGCGATCGAAGCAGAGAGCTCCTGATTGCCTCGAATGTCATGGGCCCGGGTGGATTCGAACCACCGACCAACCGGTTATGAGCCGGGCGCTCTAACCGCTGAGCTACAGGCCCTGCCGGCAGTATAGGCGCGCGACGGGGCGCACAGGCCCCTCCACTGGGTGCGGAACGGGCTCGCGGTATACTTAAAGGGCTTCGTCCCGAAGGCGCCGAACCGGGCCCGACGGGCCCCAGGCAAGAGATCGTGTGAAGGGAACAGGCGGGGCGATTTCTCCATGCTCGATAGTTTCAACAGCCGCGACACGCTGACGGTCGGAGGGCGCAACGTCGCCTTCCACCGGCTCGATTCCGTCCTCAAGGGCGAGGCGGCGACCCGCCTCCCCTTCACCCAGCGGGTCCTTCTCGAGAACCTGCTCCGTCGCGAGGACGGCGATGCCGTCTCCCGCGACGACATCGAGGCGCTCGCGAACTGGCGCCCCAACTCCGGCGACGAGCGCGAGGTCGCGTTTGCCCCGGCCCGGGTTCTTCTGCAGGACTTCACCGGCGTCCCCGCCGTCGTCGACCTCGCCTCCATGCGCGAGGCGCTGGAGTCGATGGGCGGCGACCCCGAGCGCATCAACCCGCTCCAGCCCGTCGACCTCGTCATCGACCACTCCGTCCAGGTCGACGCCTACGGCACCGACGGCGCCTTCGCCCAGAATGTCAGCTTCGAGTACGAGCGCAACCGCGAGCGCTACCTCTTCCTGCGCTGGGGCCAGCAGGCCTTCCGCAACTTCCGCGTCGTGCCGCCGGGGACGGGCATCGTCCACCAGGTCAACCTCGAGTACCTCGCGAGCGTCGTCTTCGAAAACGACGACACCGGCCTCGTCTACCCCGACACGCTCGTCGGCACCGACTCCCACACCACCATGATCAACGGCCTCGGCGTGCTCGGCTGGGGCGTGGGCGGCATCGAGGCCGAGGCCGCCATGCTCGGCCAGCCCGTCTCGATGCTCATCCCCGAGGTGGTCGGCTTCCGCCTCACCGGCGCCCTCCCCGAGGGCGCGACCGGCACGGACCTCGTCCTCACCGTCACGCAGATGCTGCGCGAGCTGGGCGTGGTCGGGAAGTTCGTCGAGTTCTTCGGGTCGGGCCTCTCCCAGCTCCCCCTCCCCACCCGCGCCACCATCGCGAACATGGCCCCCGAATACGGCGCCACCGTCGGCTTCTTCCCCGTCGACGACGAAACCCTTGCCTACCTGCGCTTCACCGGCCGCGACGAGGACCAGGTCGCGCTCGTCGAGGCCTACTGCAAGGAGCAGGGCCTCTTCCGCACCGATGACACGCCCGACCCCCGCTTCTCCGCGACGCTGGAGCTGGACATGAGCCAGGTCGAGCCCTCCCTCGCGGGACCGCGCCGCCCGCAGGACCGCGTGCTGCTGCGCGAGTCGAAGGACGCCTGGCAGGACGCCCTCGTCGAGCTCGCCGGCGACGCCGCCGGCGCGCCCCCCGTCGAGGTCGCGCGCAACGGCGCGTCCTTCGAGGTCGGCCACGGCTCCGTCGTCATCGCCGCCATCACGAGCTGCACGAACACCTCGAACCCAGAGGTGCTGGTCGGCGCCGGCCTGCTCGCGAAGGCGGCCGTCGAGCGCGGCCTCGAGCGCAAGCCATGGGTCAAGACGAGCCTCGCCCCCGGCTCCAAGGTCGTCACCGACTACCTCGACGCCGCCGGCCTCACGCCCTACCTCGACGAGCTCGGCTTCAACCTCGTCGGCTACGGCTGCACCACCTGCATCGGCAACTCCGGCCCCGTCGACCCCGACGTGGCCGCGGCCGTCAACCAGGGCGGCCTCGTGGCGGCGGCGGTCCTCTCCGGAAACCGGAACTTCGAGGGACGCGTCAATCCGGTCGTGCGCGCCAACTACCTCGCCTCGCCCCCCCTCGTGGTGGCCTACGCGCTCGCCGGACACATGGACTTCGACCCGCTCACCGAGCCCATCGGCGAGGACGGCGACGGGAACGCGATCATGCTGTCCGAGCTGTGGCCCTCGCAGAACGCCATCGAGACCTCCATGCGTGAGGCTGTGCGCTCGGAGATGTTCCGCGACCAGTACGGCTCGGTGTTCGAAGGCGACCCGGCCTGGCGCACGCTCGAAGCGCCCGGGGGCAGCCGCTACGGCTGGGACGACGGCTCGACCTACGTGAAGAACCCGCCCTACTTCGAGGATCTCGCGGAGGAACCCGGCGAGCTCGAGGACATCGACGGCGCTCGCGTCCTCGTCATGGTCGGCGACTCCGTTACGACGGACCACATCTCCCCCGCCGGCAGCATCGCCCCCAACAGCCCCGCCGCCGCCTACCTCTTCGACCGCGATATCAAGCGCGAGGACTTCAACTCCTACGGCGCCCGGCGCGGCAACCACGAGGTGATGATGCGCGGCACCTTCGCCAACATCCGCCTCCGCAACCAGCTCGCGCCCGGCACTGAGGGCGGCGTCACCCGCCACCTCCCCGACGGCGAGGAGATGAGCATCTTCGACGCCGCCGTGGCCTACCGCGACGAGGGCACGCCCCTCATGGTCCTCGCGGGCAAGGAGTACGGCACCGGCTCCTCGCGTGACTGGGCGGCCAAGGGGCCGCGTTTGCTGGGCGTGCGCGCCGTCATCGCCGAGAGCTACGAGCGCATCCACCGCAGCAACCTCGTGGGGATGGGCATCCTGCCCCTCCAGTACCTCGCCGGCGAGAGCCGCGACACACTGGGGCTGAGCGGGGAAGAGACGTTCGCCATCGACGGCATCGCCGAGGGGCTCCGCCCCGGCGGCCACGTGACCGTGACCGCCACGGACGCCAGGGGAACCACGACAACCTTCGAGGCGCTCGTGCGCATCGATACCCCGGTCGAGCTCGAGTACTACCGCAACGGGGGCATCCTCCCCTACGTCCTGCGGCAGCTCGCGGCCGGCTAGCAGCATCAGACGGCCACAGGCCACACACGACTTTGCTGGGAGAAGACCACATGCCCGACCTGATGAAGATTGCCCGCACCGAACACGACGGTGGCGACCTGCTCGGAGTGCTGAGCGAGCTGTTCGAGCCCGCCGACGTTCGCCCCGATGGCTATCCCGACGCGGTCATCTGGCAGGGCGGCAACTTCGACGGAAACGTCAACCCCGTCGCCCACTCCCTCACCGACGCCTACGCCCTCCTCGGCACGATTGCCGCCGTCGACATCCTCGGCCTGCCCTTCTACGGGGTCCCCATGTGGGCGCAGTACCGCCACGATACGAAGCTTGAGGCGCTGAGCTGGTTCGGCAACATGCCCTGCACCTCGATCAAGTGGTCGACCGCCGGCGACGCCTACGTGAACGACGGGCAGGGCGGACGCGTGGTTGTCATGGGCAAGTCGGGAAACGCCCCTCTGCGCACGCAGGCCGGCGTCTACTGCAACGTGCGCCCCTACGGTCCCATCACCGTCGTGCGCTGCATGCCCTGCCTCCCGTACTCCCAGAACCGTGGCGTGTTCGAGGTCGACCCCGAGACCGGCAACATCCACTCCGAGATGAACACCCCCGGCATCCAGATGGCCTACGCAGGGCGGCGTTTCCTGCAGATGGTCCACGAGACGGGCGCCATCGGCCGGGTCGCCTTCAAGCCGACGCAGGCGATGGAGGATGGCATCAACGCCGGCCTCCTCTCCTGGATGCTCGACGGCACGAAGTTCAACGTCGGCCGCAAGTACGCCGTCGACGGCTACGTCGAGCACCGCGAGCGCGTCGACCGCATCGTCAGTCTCCTCCCGGACGACTTCAAGGACGGCATGGAGAACTGGAGCGGCCAGATCGAGCAGCACATCTCCGACACCAACTACGGCCTGCTCCTCTGGGACCTGATCGAGCAGCAGGACACGATCGTCCTCGCCACCGACCTCGACGGCGACCGCCTCACCGACCTGCTCGCCGATGTCTCCGAACCGCTGCGCGCGTTCGGCCAGCGCGTCGTCGATGCCGTCGGTAGCAACGCGAAGATGCGCGACCTCTGGGGCGAGATGGGCTACACCACCGGAAACGGCCGCGACATGACCTCCGTCATGTACCGCATGCACGGTCCGCCCATCCACGAGCAGACGTTGGGTTCGGCCGACGCCATGCTCCTCCGCCTGCTCGACGGCGACGAGTCGATGGGCGGCACGAAGCGCCCCTACGACCCCCGCATCCACTTCGTCCTCATCCGCGACGCCTACCGCGACGCCAACCCCGGCAACACCGAGCTGCACGCCTGGCTCGACGACGCGCTCGCGAAGTTCGACGAGGTCTACGCGGGCGAACGCCCCGGCTTCCTCGAGGGCTACGCACAGCTCAAGCAGGCCATCACGCCCTGGGGGGCGTAGGTCCCCAGCGGCGCTGGCCCGTGGTCGGAAGGCGCGGTACCATCTCGGTGGGCACTGTGCACATAACCCAATCAAGGGCCGCCCTTCTCTCGCGTTTCCGCCGTGATCTCCCCGCGGACTCTCCATCCCGCTCGGCGCACACGCATTTGAGGACAACCGCCGCCATCAGGATGCCGTAGCTGTAATGACCGCTCCCACCGCGGTAGACCGGGACGCCGTTCTCGCCGCACTCGCCACCGTCAACGACCCCGAACTGCACCGTGACATCGTCTCCCTCGGGATGATCGAGGATCTGACCATTGAGGGCGGGGCCGTAAGCGTGAAGGTCGAGCTGACGACGCCCGCCTGCCCCCTCAAGGACGTCATCGAGACTGACGTCCAAGCCGCGCTCGAGGGGCTACCCGGCGTCGAGTCCGTGACCCTCGACTGGGGAGCGCAGGTGCGCGCCAGCGACCCGCGTGAGGGTCAGAAGCCGATCGAGGGCGTGCGCAACGTGATCGCCGTGGCCTCGAACAAGGGTGGCGTCGGAAAGTCGACCGTCGCCACCAACCTCGCCGTTGCCCTCGCCGCCACGGGGGCGAAGGTGGGTCTTGTCGACGCCGACATCACGGGCCCCAACATCCCGACCATGTTCGGTCTGGCCGCGGGACTCCAGGCGAACCAGACCGAGGGCCTGCGTCCGGTCGAGAAGTACGGCGTCGAGCTCGTGTCCCTCGGATTCCTCCTCCCCAAGGGAACGCCCGTCGTCTGGCGCGGACCCATGATCGGCAGCGCCGTCCGCCAGCTGCTGCACGACGTGCCCTGGGAGAACATCGACTACCTCATCATCGACCTGCCACCCGGCACCAGCGATGCTTCGATGAGCATGGCGCAGGAAGCGCCCATCGCCGGAGCCGTCATCGTTTCGACCCCACAGGATGTCTCGCTGGAGGACGCCATGAAGGCGGTCTCCATGTTCGAGAAACTCGACGTGCCCGTGTTCGGCATGATCGAGAACATGAGCTACTTCATCGCCCCCGATACGGGCACGCGATACGACATCTTCGGGCACGGCGGCGCACGTGACGCCGCCGAGGAGCTCGGCATCGACTTCCTCGGCGAAATCCCCATAGAGCCCCAGATTCGTGAGGGCTCCGACCAGGGCGTACCGCTCGTGGTCGATAAGGGGGACTCGGCGTCAGCCGAAGGTTTCCGCGCGATCGCGGGAGCCGTCGCCGCCCGAATCAGTGTTCTGCAAAGGATGGGAACGTAACCCCACATGGCACTCAATTTTCTGACCGGCAGCCGCACCTCCGAGGAGGAGGCGCCGGAAGCAAACGAAACCGAAACCACAACGACCAACACCACCGACGAAGACGAGAGCCCCGCCCCCGCCCGGCGACGACGCCGCGGCACGCGCGGAGGCCGCTCGAGCGCGGCCAAGACCGCCGCCGCGACTGAAGCCGAGACCACCGAGGAGGAGCCGCCCGCCCCGAGGCGCGCCAGCTCCCGCCGCCGCGCCACCGAGGACGCCGAGGAAGCGGCCCCGGCGCGATCCCCCCGCCGCCGCGCCCCCGCCAGGGCCAGCAGCGACAAGGATGAGGACGATCTCGAGAGACAAAGAAACACAAACAAACACCCGACCCCCCGCCCCCCCCCCC
>VXLW01000028.1 GCA_009841435.1 Dehalococcoidia bacterium
CCCCCCCCCCCCCCCTTTTTTTTTTCCCCCCCCAACCCGCCATCCGTCTTTCCCGCTTGTCTCGTGGGCTCGCATATGTTTAAAAGACACCGGGGGGGGGGGGCGCCGGGGGGCACAACGGGCTGAAGTCGATCATCGCGGAGACGGCGGGGGACTTCGTGCGGGTGCGGATCGGCATCGGGAGGCCGCTGGACGGCGGCGAGCCGACGCGTGACCCGGACCTCGTGGCCGACTACGTGCTTGCGAACCCGGTGGGGGAGGAGCGGGCGACGCTGGAGGAAACGACGCGGCATGCGGCGGACGCGGTGGAGGCGATCGTGGCGGAAGGGTTCGACCGGGCGAGCTCGCGCTTCAACCGGCGGGGCCCGGAGGGCAGCCCTGCCGCGTAACGGGGAGCCGTGTAGATTCGCTCCCGGCCCGCCGCGCTGACGGCGGGATCGTTTTGCACACGGAGAGAGAAGATGGCTGGACGGCTCGAAGGCAAGGTTGCGATCGTGACGGGCGCGGGGCGCGGGATCGGGCGCGGTGAGGCGCTGCTGCTCGCGGAGGAGGGGGCGAAAGTCGTGGTGAACGACCTCGGCGGCTCTGAGGCGGGCGAGGGGGCGGACGCGCGTCCGGCGGACGAGGTGGTGGCAGAGATCGCAGCGGCGGGGGGCGAGGCGGTCGCGAACTACGACTCGGTGGCGACGATGGAGGGAGGCGAGCGCATCGTGCAGACGGCGCTCGACAGCTTCGGGCGGCTCGACATCCTCATCAACAACGCCGGCATCCTGCGCGACCGTATGGTCTTCAACATGACCGAGGCGGAATGGGACTCGGTGATCGACGTCCATCTGAAGGGGCATTTCACGACGACCAAGCACGCGAGCCTGGTCTTCCGGCAGCAGCGGTCGGGGCGCATCGTGAACACAGGCTCCGAGTCCGGCCTCGGGAACATGGGCCAGGCGAACTACGCGGCGGCCAAGGAAGGCATCGTGGGACTGACGCGAACGTGCGCGCTCGACCTCGGGCGGTACGGCGTCACGGTGAACGCCATCCGTCCGCGGGCGGGAACCCGGCTGACGCTCTCGCCGGAGCTGCGGGAGGCCATGCAGCGCGCCCGCGCCTCGCGCCGGGGCGGGGACGGCGACGCCAGCGAGACGGGCGCGGAGCAGGCCGTCTCGCAGCTCGACGCGCTCGCGCCGGAGATGGTCGCGCCGCTCGTCGTGTACCTGTGCACGGACTCTGCGGCGAACGTGAACGGCCGTGACTTCGTGGTCGGTGGCGACGAGGTGTCGCTCATGACCATGCCCACAAAGCAGGCGACGATTCACCGCGAGGGCGGCTGGGACCTGGCCTCGCTGGAGCGGGTGTTCCCGCAAGTCATCGGGGCGAACCTGACGAACCCGGCCCCCGCGCAGCCTCCGAACACGGGCAGTTAGCAAACCTGCCTCCGGGGCGCACGGGGTCGCGCTGCCGTAGGCTCGGGGCATGGCCCCGGAGCGGATCGTCTCGCTGGTTCCGAGCCTGACCGAGCTCGTGTGGTGGCTGGGCTGCGGGGACGCGCTGCGCGGGCGCACGCGCTTCTGCGAGGAGCCGGCCGGCGAGATAGAGGTGGTCCCGACGATCGGCGGAACGAAGAACCCCGACATCGAGGCGATTTCGGCGATCGCCCCGGACCTCGTCATCGCGAACCGGGAGGAGAACCGGCGCGAGGATGTCGAAGCGTTGCAGCACGCAGGGCTGAACGTGCTGCTAACGGACCCAAACAGCGTGGAGGAGGCGCTCGCGATGACAGCGGAGCTGGGGGAGGCGTTGGGACGGGAAAAGAAGGCGGAGAGGCTTGTGGGGGAGGTGCGAGCGGCGGTCACGGAAGGGGGCGGGGAGCGGTTGACGGCGCTCTTCGTGCCGATCTGGCGGAACCCACTGATGGGGCTCGCGGGCGACACGTACGGGAACTCCGTGCTGGAGGCGGCCGGCGCGACGAACGTGCTCGCGGGTCGGACGCGCTATCCGGAGGTGACGCTGGACGAGGTGCAGGCGCTCAGGCCGGAAGCGATCCTGCTGCCGGACGAGCCGTACCGGTTCAACGAAGGACACGTCCCCGAGTTCTCGGGGATCGCGCCGACGGCGGTGGTCGATGGGAAGCTGCTGTGGTGGTACGGCCCGAGGATGCCGGAGGCCATCCGCGAGCTGCGGCGGATCATCCGGGAGCTGGCGGCGTAACCGTCGCTAGCGGCCCTGGAAGTTGGGCTCGCGCTTCTCGACGAAGGCGAGGCGCCCCTCCTTCACGTCCTCGGTCTGCTGCATGAACGACTGGTAGAAGTTCTCCAGCTCGGTCTGCTCCTCGATGTTCCGGTGGACACTCTCGCGCACGAGCTTCTTCGAAACCTCGACGGCGACGGAGGGACCGCGAGCGATCTCGCGGGCGAGAGCACCGGCGCGTTCCATGAGTTCATCGTGCGGGGCCACTTCGCTGACGAGGCCGATCTCCTTCGCCTCCTCGGCGCCCACCATGCGGCCCGTGTACATCATGCGGAGGGCGTGCTCCATGCCGACGCGACGGGGCAGGAGCCAGCTGGCGCCGGAATCGGGGACGATGGCGCGCTTCACGAAGATGGCGCTGAAGCGCGCCTCGGTGGAGGCGATGCGGATGTCGGCAGCGAGGGCAAAGGAGAAGCCGGCGCCAACGCAGACGCCGTTAACGGCGCAGACGCTCGGCTTGTTGGAGTTGTAGAGGTAGGCGGGCCAGAGCATCGTGCTACGCGTGATGCCCGCTCGTCCGGGGAAGGGCCGTTCGACGCGGGTGCCGCCGCGGGCGGTGAGGTCGGTGCCGGAGCTGAAGCCGCGGCCCGCGCCCGTGATCAGGATGCAGCGGATGTTGTCATCGTCATTGGCGCTGGTAATGGCCTGCTCGACCTCGGCCAGCGTATCGAGGCTGATCGCGTTCAGCTTCTCGGGCCTGTTGAGGGTGAGGTGGGCGACCCCATCGTCATCGACTTCCCAGAGAATGTCCTCGAATTGCATGGTCGGCCTCCGCGCAGCGAATGGCGCTAGCGTACGGGAGCACGGGCGTGGCGACTATGGCAGCACCGTCACGCGCAATCGCATCTGCGGGTGATAGTCGCAGGTGACGACGTGTTCGCCGGGGGTAGAGAAACTCCAGACGAAGATATCGCCCGCTTCCATGTCGGGGGAGCGGGCCGACTTGTCGAAGACGAGGTTGTGCACAGCCGTCTCGCCGTTCCAGAAGTAGATGCGCTCCCCCACGCGTACCTGGAGCTCCTTCGGAGAGAAGGTGAGCCGGTCCTGGGAGACGAAGGGCGCGTCCGGCGGGACGTCCTTCGGAGCGGGGACGCCGGGATCGGCGCAGGCCACGAGGGCGAGGGCGGCGGCGATCGCGAGGAGGGCCCGATGCACGGAACGATTGTGACGCAGCGGAGCACTGCGGGCAGATCGGGAGAGGCGCACCCGATGGGTGCGCCTCTCACCTGTCGCTAGAACCGATTGGGGCTAGGCGAGGTCGAACCGATCGAGGTTCATCACCTTGCTCCAGGCGGCCACGAAGTCGCTCACGAACTGACCCTGACCGTCGTCGCAGCCGTACACCTCGGCGAGCGCCCGAAGCTCGGAGTTGGAGCCGAAGGCGAGGTCCACCCGCGTACCGGTCCACTTGACGTCACCGGTCCCGCGGTCGCGTCCCTCGAAGACATCGTCCGACGCGGACGACGGACTCCAGTCCGTGCTCATGTCGAGCAGGTTCACGAAGAAGTCGTTGCTCAACGTGCCCGGCCGGTCGGTGAGCACACCGTGCGCGGACTGGCCGCTGTTCGCGCCGAGGACGCGCAGGCCGCCAACGAGGGCGGTCGTCTCAGGGGCGTTGAGGGTCAGCATGTAGGCCCGCTCCACCAGGAGCTCTTCGGCGGTGCCGTCCTGCCCATCCTGGATGTAGTTGCGGAACCCGTCGAAGGTGGGCTCAAGGACGGCGAACGACTCTTCATCCGTCCACTCGTCGGAGGCGTCGGTGCGGCCCGGCGCGAATGGAACCTGCACATCGTGGCCGGCGCTCGCGGCGGCCTGCTCGACGCCGGCGCATCCGCCCAGAACGATGAGGTCGGCGAGGGAGACCTGCTTGCCGCCAGACTGTGAGCCGTTAAAGGCGCCCTGGATGCCCTCCAGCGTCGAGAGCACGCCAGCGAGCTGGGCCGGGTCGTTGACTTCCCAGTCCTTCTGCGGCGCCAGGCGCACGCGCGCGCCGTTCGCGCCGCCGCGCTTGTCGGTGCCGCGGAACGACGCCGCCGAAGCCCAGGCGGCCGAGACCAGCTGGGAAACGGACAGGCCCGAGGCGAGGATCTGCGCCTTGAGGGCGGCGGCGTCCGCGTCGTCGATCAGCTCGTGGTCGACATCGGGAACGGGGTCCTGCCAGATCAGGGCCTCCTCGGGAACGAGGGGTCCGAGATAACGGCTGCGCGGTCCCATGTCGCGGTGGATCAGCTTGAACCATGCCCGCGCGAACGCGTCGGCAAAGTCCGCGGGGTTCTCGAGGAAGCGCCTCGAGATGGGTGCGTAGTCCGGATCCATCCGCAGCGAGAGGTCCGTGGTCAGCATGAAGGGGGCGTGCATCTTGGCGGGATCGTGCGCATCGGGCACGGTCGCCACGGCGCTGGTGGGTGTGTACTGCGACTTGCCGCCGGGGCTCGTCGTGAGCTCCCACTCGAGGTTGTGGAGGTTCTCCAGGAAGTTGTTGTCCCACTGGACGGGGTTGTTCGTCCAGGCGCCCTCGAGGGCGCTCGTGACGGTGTCGTTGGCCATGCCGCTGCCGGCGCCGTTCGTCCAGCCGAAGCCCTGCTCGTCGATGCCCGCGCCCTCAGGTTCGGGACCGACAAGGTCCTCGGTGTGGGCGCCGTGGGCCTTGCCGAAGGTGTGCCCGCCCGCGATCAGGGCGACCGTCTCTTCGTCGTTCATGGCCATGCGCTTGAAGGTCTGGCGGATGTAGCGAGCCGCGGCGAGGGGGTCGGGGTTGGCGTTCGGGCCTTCGGGGTTCACGTAGATCAGGCCCATGTGGTCGGCGCCGAGGGGGCCCTGCAGCTCGCCGTCGGCATCGTGGCGCTCGTCGGCGAGCCACTCGCCCTCCGCACCCCAGTCCGTCTCATCGGCCTCCCAGACGTCGGGGCGTCCGAAGGCGAACCCGAAGCTCTTGAATCCCATGGACTCGAGGGCGCAGTCGCCGGCGAAGATGATCAGGTCGGCCCAGGAGAGGCTTCGTCCGTACTTCTGCTTGACGGGCCAGAGCAGGCGGCGGGCCTTATCGAGGTTGGCGTTGTCGGGCCAGCTGTTGAGGGGGGCGAAACGCTGGTGGCCGGAGCCTCCACCGCCGCGGCCGTCGCTGATGCGGTAGGTCCCGGCGGCGTGCCAGGTCATGCGGATGAAGAGCGGCCCGTAGTGTCCGTAGTCGGCGGGCCACCAGTCCTGTGAGGTGGTCATCACCTCCTCGATGTCCTGCTTGAGTGCCTCGACATCGAGGGTCGCGACCGCGTCGGCGTAGTCAAAGTCCTCGCCCATGGGGTCGGACAGGGGGGAGTTCTGGCGGAGAGCCTTCAGGTTCAACTGATCGGGCCACCAGTACTGGTTCGATGTCATGTTCGCCTCGCTGTGAAATCTCTTGGTATGGCGCAGCTTGCGCTGGCTCAGCCTTTGGGAGCCTTCGCAGGCCTGCCGCATTGTAGCCCTCGATCGTCAATCCTGTGAAAGCGCCCGTGAAAGCGGCGGGCGTCTCGATGTACTATTGCCCAAGCGCGAGGGCACATGAGCAATTCAGACGTCTCCGGCACGGTACGGACGCCTTCGGGAGACAGTATGGGAAGCATCCCGCTGCAGACGTGCCCGCGCTGTCTCGAACCGATGTCGGCCATCAAGGGGTCGCGCCTGGCGGTCTGCCGGCGCTGCGGCTACAAGGACGACTGCTGCTAGGGACTCGGTGAGGGCCGAGGGGTCAGGAGTTGCTGACGCCGGTCACCCGAAACTCGATGACACCGGACGGCACCGAGACGGTGACCTCGTCGCCGGGGCGGCGGCCGAGCAGCTCCTTGCCGACGGGTGACTCGACCGAGATCCTGCGATCGGCGGCGTTGGCCTCGCGCGCGCTGACGAGCTTGTACTCGATGTCGCGGTCGTTATCGAGGCGCGTGACCTGGACGGTCGAGCCGATGGTGGAGCGGTCGTCGGCGGAGTTGCCCTCGCCGACGGCGACGGCGCGGCGGAGGGTGGCGTTGATCTCGCGGCGGCGGGTCTCGTTGAAGGCAAGCGCCTCGCGGGCGGCCTCGAGGGGCGCATTCTCGCGGAAGTCCTTGTCCTCGCGAGCGAGGGAGATGGCCTTCACGAGGTCGGGCACTTCATCCTCGAGCTTGTCGAGCTCCTGCTGCAGGTTGGTGATGCCCTCCGCGGTCATTTCGATAGGCGCCTCGTTGACGGCGTGGGCAACGGTGGCGCGACCGGCGGAACGGCGCAGGCGGATGTGCACGCCGTAGTTCTTCTCGACGTAGCTCCGCTTCTTCAGGTACTGAAACCAGGCCTTGAGGGCAGCCACCCGCTGAGGAGCGGCAGGGTCCGACAGCTGGATCTGCGACTCGGCGTAGGACTCGACGCGGGCGCCCGTGAGGGCGGCGACGGCGGTCTCGTGGCCGGCGTGTTCGACGTAGCGGCGGACGAATGGAGAAGCGTTGTTATGGGCTTCAGGCGCGAGCGTTCCGAGGTATTCCTCAAGCGCCTCGCCCAGCGTAATCGAGGCACTGGCCCCCGGCTGATCACTCATGGGAGGATCGTACCATGCACTTGCGCAATGAACCGGCGCATTCCCGCCCAATTCCGGGCTTCTCGCGATGCTAGCGTGGGAATCCCTGCCCGAACTCTTCCCGGATCTGGCCGAGCCCGAGCGCTGGCTGCCGTTGCTGCGCCGCCACGCCCGGTTGCTGGCGGAATCGCCCGTCCGGACGACAACCGTGAAGGGCGAGACGGTCGTTGCGCGGCACTACGCGGAGTCGCTCGAGGCCTACCGGCTATCGGGGTCTCCGGAGGCGGGAGTGGTGGTGGATGTCGGGAGCGGTGGCGGCTTTCCGGGGCTCGTGATCGCGGCGGTCGCACCGGGGGTGGAGGTCCACCTGGTAGAGGCGCGGCGGAAGCGAGCGGACCTCCTGGGGGAGATGGCGGAGGCGCTGGGGCTGGCCAACGTGCAGGCGCACGGGGAGCGGGCGGAGGAGGCGGGGCGGGGAGTCCTGCGTGACAGCGCCGACCTCGTCATCGCGCGGGCGGTTGCGCCCCTGCCAGTGCTCCTGGAGTACACGGCACCCCTTGCGGCGACGGGCGGAACGATCGCCGCCGTGAAGGGATCGAGGGGAGAGGCGGAGCTCGCGGAGGCGGGGACCGCCCTCGCAACGCTCAACTGCGAGCACACGGGCACGGAGCAGATGCGAAGCGAAGTGGCGAGCCAGATGCGGGTGATGCGCTTCCAGAAGCTGGGAGCGACGCCGGCGCGGTATCCGAGGCGGCCCGGCATGCCGGCAAAGCGCCCGATCGCGGCATCCTGAGCAGTAAAGGCCTGTGCTAGAGTGCGAAGCTGTCCCGTGGGAATATTTCCCCGGATTGGTCGTTCGCGTTCGCTTCAGCGAGGGGCTTCGCGAGCGAAGGGGTAGACGCGCCTGAGGTTTCTGAACTTTCTCTCCAGCGCCCTGCAGCGGGCAGCAGACCGGGTCACCGGGATTGATACGCGACCAGGAAAGGTCGTGTTGGAGCGGCTCGTGCGGATGGTGTTCCTCGACACGGGGGTCTTCGAGGAAGTACGGGACGACGAGCGGGAGCTGGGTTCGGCGCTGTTGGTGGCGGGCGGGGCCTGCCTGCTCGCGGGTCTTGGCGCCTGGCTTTACTGGGAGGGGGCGAACTACACGCCTCCCAATGCGTTCATCAACTCGTTCCTGCTGGGGTCGCTGTTCCTGGCGGCGATGTACGGGGCGGCGGCGCTGCTGATCTACGTGATGATGGTGCAGTTCTTCCGCGTGCAGGTAGACCTGCTGGCGATCGTGCGCACGATGGGCTACGCGGCGGCGCCACTGGCGCTCTCGATGGGGATGTTCCTGCCGGTGCTGTACCCGGTGTTCGCGCTGATGCCGCTGGCCCTGCTGCTGGTGGCGATGATCTACGCGGTGCAGGCGGCGACGGGAGCGGAGCCCCTGCAGGTGGTGGTGTCGTGCCTGATCGGATTCGGGTTCATGGTGCTGGTGCTAGGGGTGGTGGCCATCTCGTCGTCGGGGCCGGATGCGCCAATCGGGGCCGGGCAGTTCGGGCTCTACTACGAATTCTGACGCACCGGCGCCAGCGAACGGGAGGCGGGGCTCTGCTAGGCTGAGTCGGATGGTCTACCTCGACCACGCGGCCACAACGCCCCTGCGCCCGGAGGCGCGGGAGGCGATGCTGCCCTTCCTCGGCGAGCGGTTCGGCAACCCCAGCGGCCACTACGAGGCGGGGCGGATCGCCCAGCAGGCAGTGGATGACGCGCGGGATTCCGTCGCGAGCTACCTGAACGCGAGAAACTCGGAAGTGCTCTTCACGAGCGGGGGCACGGAGGCAATCAATACAGCGATGGTCGGCATCGCCTACGCGATGCGCCGGGCAGGCGCCGGCTCACACGTCGTCACGACCGCCATCGAACACCACGCGGGACTGCACGCAGCCCAGTTCCTCGAGGAGATCGGATTCGAGGTGACGACGCTCGGGTGCGACGGGTTCGGGCACGTAAGCCCGGAGGAATTCGAGCGGGCGCTTCGCCCCGACACGGTGCTGGCGAGCGTGATGCTGGCGAACAACGAGGTCGGGACGATCGAGCCGATCGCGGAGCTGGCGGGCATCCTGCGGGAGTACGCGGTCCGCCAGCGCCACCGCGTGATGCTGCACACCGACGCCGTGCAGGCGGCGGGCTGGACGCCGCTCGACGTGCAGGCGCTGGGGGTCGACGCGCTGAGCCTGTCGTCGCACAAGTTCGGAGGGCCGAAGGGAAGCGGGGTGCTGTTCCTGCGGCGGGCCACACCGTTCCATGCGCTCCTGCTGGGCGGCGGCCAGGAGATGCAGAAGCGCGCCGGCACGGAGAACGTGGCTGGCATCGTGGGGACGGCGAAGGCGCTGGAGCTTGCAAGCACGCACGTCGGCGAGCGGTCGGCGCGCGTGCGGGCGCTGCGGGAACGGCTGCGCGAGGGCGTGCTGGCCGCTGTCCCGGACGCAGAGACGAACGGCTGCCAGGAGAACTGCCTGCCGAACAACCTGAACATCTCCTTCGACGGGATCGAGGGGGACGACCTGGTGGCGCGGCTGGACGCGCGCGGGATCGCGGCAAGCACCGGCAGCGCCTGCTCGAACGCGATGTGGGAGCCATCGCACGTGCTGTTGGCCATGGGCGTGCCCATCCGGCGGGCGGCGGGAAGCGTGCGTTTCAGCCTGGGAGAGGGCACGACGGAGTCGGACATCGACACCGTCCTGGAGGCGCTTCCGGGGGAGGTCGAGCGGGCGCGGCTGTCGGCGGTGGCTGCGCGCTAACCGCTAGGAACGGTCGCTGCGCAGGGCCTGCTCGGCGGCATCGACGGCGGCGGCGGCATCGGCTTCGTACTGGGCGCGCTCGATGGCGGCGCAGTGACGGCAACTGTCCTCGCCACCGACGAGCCGGAAGAGCAGGTGCAGGTTGTGGCGGCCGCAGGGCGGGGGCTCGCGACGGCGCAGGCGACCCCGAGGGCGGGAGGCCGCTTCCTCGGGGTCGACGGGTGAGGAGCGGACATCCGTAACCGTGGCGTCGACGATGCGGTTACGCTCGGCCATGCGCATCGCGATCCAGGTGCGCAGCACCAGTCCTATCAAGGCCACAAGGCCGGGAAGCAACAGGAGGAGCAGGAACCTCACGGTTCGATCGTAGCGATTTCCGGCGGGCGCGGCTACGAGATGATGGGCTCGGGGTCGGGGACGACGGAGAGACCGCCGCGGGCACTGGCGAGGTCCTGGAGGCTGCCGAAGATGGTGACGATGTCGCCAAGGCGCAGCTCGGTGCGGCCGTTGGGGATGACGGAGTCGCTCCCGCGGGTGACGAGCACGACGAGGGTGCCGCGAAGCTCCGGGATGGCCTGAATCTCGCGCTGCGCTGCAGCGGAGGTGACGACGACGCGGGCCACGGTGACATCTTCGGCAACCTGGGCGAGCACGTCCTGGAACATGGGGCCGGCGACCATGCGGGCGAGCTCGGACGCAACGGCTTCGGACTGGCTCACGGGCACGACGCCGAGCTTCTGGAAGGCCTCGATGTTGGCGACGTCGTTCACGCGGACGAAGACCGATTCGCAGTTGAACTTGGAACGAGCGAGCTGAGCGGCCAGCAGGTTGCGGGCGTCGTCGGGGGTGGCGAGGAGGAGGGCCTTCGCCTCGTTGAGGCGAATCTTCTCAAGGACGGCTGTATCGGAGATGTCGCCGATCAGGACCTCGAGTCCCTCCTCGCGTGCCTGCACGACCGCGTCCTCGTCCGTCTCGACGACGAGGACGGGCTCGCCCGAGCCCGCGATCAGGGTCGCGACACGCCTTCCGACCTCGCCTGCGCCAGCGACGACGGTGGTCATTGGCTGGACCCGGAGGAGTCGCGCGAGTGTTCCCGCATAGGCGGATTGTATTCCGATGGTGAGAAGGATGACGACGAAGACCATGGCGACCAGGCGGGACGCGTCGCTCCCCGCCAGGGAGCTCGCCTCCACGGCGACGACCCCGGCGAGGGAGGCGGCGACGACGCCGCGGGGGGCGACGGCGGAGAGGAAGGCCTGCTCGCGCCAGTTGAGGCCCGAGCGAATGCTGGCGAGCACGATGAGGAGCGGGCGTCCGACAAGAGCCAGGATGGCGACGACGATGAGCCCCTCGGGCCAGAGGCCGGTGAGGTCGTCGATGCTGATGCCAGCGGCGAGGAGCACGTAAACGCTGGCGATAAGCCAGACGGTGACCGACTCCTGCAAATCGTCCACGCGCTCACGCTGGGGGAGGCGCAGGTTCCCGATCGCGATGGCCATGAGGACCATCGCCACGAGTCCGGACTCGTGCGCAAGCGACTCGGCCAGGGCGAAGGCGGCAACGGCGGCGCCGATCACGAAGAGGGCCATCTCGCGGCCACCGAGCCGCTTCACGGTGCGCGACAGCAGCCAGACGACGAACGCGCCTCCCGCACCCACCGCCAACCCGATGAGCAGGCGCTCGATCACCCACCAGGTCGGTCCGGCGACGTTGAGCGTCTCGGCGAGGACGATCTCGAGGAGGAACAGCGTCAGGAGGGCGCCGAACGGGTCGATGATGACGCCCTCGCTGGCAAGGATGTCGCGCAGGCGATCGTCGACGCGGATGGAGCGCAGGAGGGGGGTGAGCACGCTCGGTCCGGTGACGCTCACGAGGGCGCCGAAGAGGAAGGCCATGCGCCAGTCGAAGTCGAGGAAGACCCATGCGGCGAAAGCGCCGACGGTGGGGGTCACGAGAAGCCCGAGCACGATGATGTTGCGGACCACGGGCGCGAGGGTGCGGAGGGAGGCGAGCCGCAGCGCCGTGCCACCCTCAAAGACGATGAGGGCGACGGCGAGGACGACGACGATGCGGATCAGATCCTCGAGCTCGTGCGACCGGACGATGTTCAGGCCGTCGCGGCCGAGCAGGAGGCCCGCGGCGAGCAGGAAGAGGGGCAGGGGGATGGGGAAGCGGCGGGAGATGATCTGACCGAGCGCAGCGGCTCCGGCAATGGCGGCGGCCGCCCTGAGGGCGACATCAATTTCCACGAGTGCGGAGTGTACGCGAGGAAGGGCTACAGACGGTTTTGGAAGGCGATCCATGCAGTGGGGACGAGGACTGCGGCCGCCCACAGATAGCCGCCCACGACATCGCTGGTCCAGTGGACGCCGAGCCATACGTTGGCGAGCCCACCGAGCACCAGGAAGGCCACGACGACCCCCGTGACTGCGACTCGGACTCTCGCTCTGAGGGGGAAGACAAAGGCGGCAGTAGCGAGGAAGCCGTAGAGGTAGCTCGGGCTCATGGTGTGGCCGGAGGGGAAGCTGGGGCTGGTGAATCCGGCGCGCAGGTCGACCAGGTCCGGCGAGGGGCGGGGCCGGTCGACGATCTCCTTCACGCCGAACTGCAGCAGGACCATCACGGCGAGGCCGGCGGCAAGGACGAGGGCGGGGCGGCGGCGTCCGGCAAGCCAGGCAGCCACCGCAACGACGGCGCCGATGGTCACGACGAACTCGGTTCCGCTGAGGAAGCGGAGGATGTCGGCGAAGGGCTGGCCGGGGAAGGGCCAGTCCTGGACCGTGCGGGTGGCGGAGAGGTCGCCGGGGAGGCGGTCGTTGAGGGCAGCGAAGACGGCGAGAACCACGGCGGGGGCCAGCACAACGCCCCACAGCGCCGCGACGCCGGGATGGGCACCGAGTGCCCGCGGGACCGCTCTAGCTGATGGCACTCAGGCTGGCGAACCGCTGGCGGTGGTGGGTGTCGACCTGCTCGCGGATGCGAGAAATGAGGCCGTCGAGCTGCTCGGCGAGCTGGCCGAGGCGGTCGGCGGCGGACTCCAGCTCGAGCAGGCGCTGCTTGCCCTCTTCTTCCACCTGGAGCCAGGGGGCAACGGTGTTGACGAAGCGGTGCGGCTCGCGGGGCAGGCTCAGGTCGCGGGCCCACTGGTCGGAGAGGGCGAGGGCGAGGCGGAGGTAGACGGGGAAGGTGGCGCGGGCGGTCTCGAAGGCGGCCTTGAGCTGCACGTCGGCGGGGTCGTAGGCGTCGTCGAGGAACTCGATTTCGCCGTAGGGGTAGGGGCGGGGTTCGAGCATACGCACGAGCCGGAAGCGGTCGCGGCCGCGGGTGTCGAGCTGGAAGCGTCCGCCCGGGAGCTCGCGGTGCTCTTCGATGACGGCGGTCGTGCCCACGTCGTAGGGGACGGCGGAGCCGCCGACCTCGCGCCCGTGCTTGATGAGGATGACGCCGAAAACGCCGCCGCTCTCGAGGAGCTCGCGGGTCATGGTCTTGTAGCGCTCCTCGAATATCTGGAGGGGCAGCTCGTGCCCGGGGAAGAGCACCGCGCGTAGCGGGAACAGCGGGATCTCGAGACTCGCCACGGGGGCAGTGTACCGGGCAGGGGCAGGGCTGGGGAGCGCGGCGATGGCGCTTAAATTGGGGCCTTGACCTCGATGCGCGACACGACCGTGGCGCCGGCGGGGACGGGCTCGTCGGTGAGGATGTCGTCGAGGTCGCGGCTGAGCCCGTCGGAGTCGTCGAGGCCGTAGCCGTGGATGTAAACGTTGGGCACGAGGTAGGCCCACCAGTCGGGGAGGCGCCACAGCCTCGGGTCGATGTCGGCCTTCACGCAGAGGGTGGTGCGCATCCCCGGGATGGCTCCGAGCAGCTGGAACGTCCGTCCCGTGTCGAAGAGCGTGTCGACGACGAGGTTGAAGTCACGCAGGACGTGCTCGGGGATGGGGTCCTTCGGGCGCACATGGGTGATGCGGCAGGGCCGCCCGTGCTCCCCTTCGAGCAGGGCGGCGAGGTCGGCGGAGAAGCGACGCGCGGCCATATCGACGCAGACGATGGGGATCTCGCCTTCGGGGAAGCCCTCGGCGACCTGCTCGGCGAGCGAGGTGACCCCTTCCTGAATCTGCTCGCGTGTCAGGAGGAGCGTCGCTGCCACTACTCGATCCCGGCGAGCTGCTTCGCGTAGTTGAGCGTGCGGCGACCGTCGTAAGCGCGGGCGATCATGAGCTTCTCTGCCTCGAGCGAGCCCTCGGCATGGATGGCCAGGACCGCATGGTAGCCGCCGAAATCGCCGGTAGTGAGGTCGCTGACCATGTTCATGGCGCGAATCCGCGCCTCGCCGTCGACGCCCTCGCGGCCGCCGAGGTAGTGGCGGAGCAGATCGCCCGTATCCGCGCTCTCGAAGTCCTCGAGACCGGGGGCCGTGACGAGCGAGCCGCCGGCGATGTCCTGCACATGCTGCAGGGCCTCGTGGTAGTGGTGGGCGAAATGGTACTTGGCGATGTTCGTGGTCATGGCGTCGGGGGCGAAGATGCCCTCCTCGTCGGGAGCGCCACGGGCGGCGGCCATCTCGATGAGGGCGCGGACGGTCTCGGCGTAACTCACAAGCCAGACGAGCTTCTCGCGGATGTGCCCGGCGCGGGTGATGCCGTTCATGTCGGCCATGAGCTGGCCGGCTCCCACGAGGGCGTCGACGAGGGGGAGCTTGTAGGAGACCGCCGTGAAGCGGTGGTACTCGACGAAACCGAGGGCGAGGGGGGCGGCGAACTCGTGCTCGCCGGCGAGGAAAACGCGCTCGTTGGGCACGAACACGTCGTCGAAGATGGTGGTGGTCTCCATCATCTTGCGGTCGGCGCTGAGGGGATTCTCGAAGCTGTTCTTGGACCAGCCGCCGTAGGGGCTGGCGACGAGCTTGAGGCCGGGGGTGTCGGGCGGCACGGCGAAGGCGACAGCGTAGTCGGCGTCGGCCTCGGACATGGCGCGGGTGGGGAGCACGATGACCTCGTTGACGTTGGTCGTGCAGCTGGTGTGGGTCTTGGCGCCACGCACGACGATGCCGTCGGGGCGGCGGTCGACGATGCGCAGGTAGTAGTCAGGATGGGGCTGGCCGCCGGGGCCGGCGGAGCGGTCGCCCTTCACGTCGGTCTGGGCGACGGACATGGTCAGGTCGTTATCGCGGCAGTGGCGGTAGAACTCGTCGACGCGGGCGCGGTAGGAAGTCTCGCGGGCCTGGTCGACGGCGCGGGTGATGCGCAAGAGGCCGAAGAGGGCGTCGCTGCCAATCTCCTTCACGAGCGGGACGAGGGTCTTGCCGCGGGCGGTGGAGGCCTCGATGAGCTGTGAGCGCTTGAGCAGGTCGTCGTTGCTCCTCGGGACCTTGAAGTAGCGGGCGTAGGGCTCGTCCTCGTCGTCGATGATGGTGAGGTCCTTGAACTCGGGCTCCTCGGCCATCTCGTAGTCGACGCAGGCGTGCTTCGCGGCCTTGGAGATGACGGGATGGGTGGTCACGTCATCGACGCGCTCGCCGCGGTAGTAGACGGTGCGACCGTCCTTGAGCGATTCGAGGTATTCGGCCGGCGTGCGCAGTCCCATGGCGCTGTCCTCCGTGCGTGGTCAGATTGGCGGGCTCGGGCCCGCGGTTGTCAGTGCGAGCGGCAATGATACGCGGGGGCGGGGGTAGGGGCGGGGCAGACACAGTTCTGCTATAACTCCGGCGTTTGTGTAGAGGAGTCCTACTGGTATGAGCGAAGAACACTGGCACGAGGCGCGACTCATCCCCATCTCGGGCATTCGCGGACAGGACGAGCAGGAGAGACGCGCAACCTCAGCGCTCCTGGCTGTCCTGACGGCCGTGCATGAGTTCGAACGTGAACTTCTGAAGCCGCTAGGGGCGCCCGCAGGCAAGGTCTCTGCATTCTGCGAAGTTCCGTTTGAACTTGCGGATGGAAGGAAGGTGCGCGTCGACGGCGTGGTCCGCGTTGTTCGTGGAAAGCGAGCGTGGACGCTCGTCGTCGAAGTGAAGACGGGCAAGGCAGAACTCGACAAGGAGCAGGTCGAGGCTTACCTGGATGTTGTGAAGCAGGAGGGCTTTGCTGGCCTTCTCACCATCAGCAACGAGATTGCTTCCGTCTACGGCCAACACCCGGTCGCAGTCAACAAGGTCCGCTACGGGAGGGTTCCGCTCTACCACCTTTCCTGGGCTCGGATTCTCTCCACGGCTCTAGTTGCGAACGACCACATCGGCATCGAAGACCCCGAGCAGGACTGGATCCTTAGTGAGCTCATCCGCTACCTACAGTACGAGGGGTCCGGGGCGCGAGCCTTCGACGACATGGGTCCCGACTGGACGGCGCTTCGTACGGCCTTGCGGGAAGGGACGTTGCGTCGAGGAGACGACACGGCGACCGGCGTTGCCGTGCGCTGGGAGCAGCTCCTGCAGCACATCAGCCTCAGTCTCGCGGCCCGTCTTGGAGGCGACGTTCATCCAGTGCTCACGCGCAGAGAGGCTAGGGATCCAACGGTGCGAACCACGGCTCTGGCCAAGGAATTGGTGGACGAGGGAACGCTCTCCGGGAAGATCGCGATTCCCAACGCGGTTGCACCACTTGAAATCAGCGCAGACTTGAACTCCATGATGGCTTCCGCCTCAGTCACTGTGGCAGCACCAGACCTGGCTCGCTCAACTGCCCGACTGAACTGGCTGCTGCGCCAACTCCGCTCAGCCTCGGACTCTCTGCGTATTGATGTCTCCTTCGAGTGGATCAAGTTCACCTCCGCGGAGTTGCTGGGAGCTATCCGCAGCGACCCTAAGGGCGTACTCGCTGGAACGGATCGTCCTCCGCGATCGTTCACCGTAGTCCAAACCAGCAGGGTAGGAACGAAACGGCGATCAGGGTCGGGGAACTTCGTCAAAGACATGGAGAAGCTGGTGGACGAGTTCTACCGCGAGGTCGTGCAGGGGCTGAAGCCGTGGACCCCACCTGCTCCCAAGCTTGCGGTGGAGAAGCCCGAGCCGGCCGAGGAACCGGCAGTCTCTGAGCCCGAAACGGACGCGCTGGCCGCAGGTTCCTGAGCCAAACCCCTCGACGAGTGGGAGGCCAGGAGCGGGGTAGAATCGCCCCATGAGCGAGGGCGACGCCCGGGCTTACGTGCGGGAAGCGGCCGAGGCCGGCGACTCCGTCTTGTCCGACAACCCCGTGGGGCATATCGAAGAGAAGATTCGCAGGGCGACGATCGTGCTGCAGGCCATGGGGATCGAGCAGCCTGCTCCCCGCCCGCTCTGGATAGCGCAGGCCTGGCCAAGCGTCATGCCCCCGAGCCTCGGAGCAGAGCTGCTGGTGAATGCGGGGACGTGCACCATCACCCTGACCACGCGCGATCTTGAGAGTCCCGAGAGCTTCGTCGCCGCGTTTGCCGAGCGATGCGGAATCGACGTGCACCTCGACGAGCTGACCGGGGACGACCCCGCAGCCAAAGCCTGGCAGCGAGTGGCCATGGCGCTGCGCTGGCTCGCCATCGTGGGGAAGGACTCCCGGCTCCTCAGCAGGAGCGCGAAGGGGTCGTGAGGGCTGCGGGCTCCTAGGCCAGGACGCCCTCAACGAGGAGGGTGGCGACCTCGTCGTCGCTGAGCTCGAGGATGCGGCGGCAGACCTCGTCGGTGTGCTGGCCGAAGAGGGGCGCGGGGGCCGCGTGGAAGCCGGGCGTTTCGCTCAGGCGGGCGCAGGGGCCGTCGTAGGCGCTACGGCCCGTCTCGGGGTGGTCGAGGTACTGGTAGTAGGCGCGGTCGCGGACGTGGGGGTCCTTGTCGAGGATGTCCTGGGCGTTCTGGACGACGCCGGCGGGCACGCCGCGGGCCTGGAGGTCGGCCATGACGTCCTCGGCGCGACGGTCGGCGGTCCACAGGCTGACCAGCGTTTCGAGGGCGTCCTCGTTCGCCTTGCGGGCCTCGTGGGTGGCGAAACGGGGGTCGCTGGCGGACCCGACCTGGCCGAAGGCGTCGCAGACGGCGGCCCACTGCTCGTCGCTGCGGCAGGCGATGGCGATCCAGCGGTCCTCGGAGCCCTCGGATGTGGGGTCGTCGGTGCAGCGGAAGGCGCCGTGGGGGGCGGCGACGGGGCTGCGGTTGCCGGCGCGCGTCTGGACGACGCCGTTGGCGGTGTAGTCGAGGATGGCGGGGGCGAGCGCGTTCACGACGGACTCGATCTGGGGCATCTCGACGAGCTGGCCTTCCCCGATTATGTCGCGGTGGCGGAGGGCGGCGAGCAGGGCGAAGGCGAGGTGGCCGGGGTTCACGACGTAGTCGGGGTAGTTCGTGCCGATGCCGATAGGGGGATGGTGGGGGAAGCCGGAGAGCTCGCTGATGCCGGTAATGGGCGTCAGGACCGCGCCGAAGCCGAGGAAGTCGCGGTGGGGGCCGACCATGCCCTGCATGGGCGCGTAGCCGGCGACGATGCGGGGATTGGCGGCGGACACGTGCTCGTAGAGGAGGTTCCACTTCTCCAGGACACGCGGCGTGAAGTTGGTCATGAAGATGTCGGAGCGCTCGATCAGGCGGTAGGCGATCTCCTGGCCGCGCTCGCTGTTGAGGTCGAGGAGGAAGCTGAGCTTTCCGGCGTTGAAGTTGTTGAAGTAGCCGGAGGCGTTGTAGGTGTCCGTCATCTTCGAGCCGTCGGGGTTGAGGGCGGCTGGCTCGACGACGCGGAGGGAGTCGATGCGAGCCTCCGACTCGACGCGGACGACCTCGGCGCCGAAGGAGGCGAGGGTCTGGCCAGCGATGGGTCCGGCGCCGAACCAGGAGAAGTCGGCGACGCGCACGCCCTCCAGGGGCCGGCGGGGGCGGGC
>VXLW01000078.1 GCA_009841435.1 Dehalococcoidia bacterium
CGACCTGACGTCGCCACGCCCGACCCCGAATCCACCGGCACTCCCCGCCTCGAACCCACTCTCACCCCCGAGGAGATCACCGACGAGCACGTCCTGAGCCTCATCTACTGGACCGAGATCGACTTCTGGAACCGCTTCGTCCTCTTTCCCGACACCTCCGACACCACCCGCGACATCCTTCGGGCAATGGCCCGCGACCCTGAGGAACGGTGGCTCCCCTACCTTGTCGACCTCGCCGCCGTTCCCGTCCCCTACAGCGCCTTCGTCTACCGCATCCTGAGCGAGCTTCGCCCAGAGCACCCCTACCCCATCTTCCCCCTCACCGAGGAGCTCGGCCTCCGCACGCCCGACGACGAGACGGACCTGTACGTCGAGTTCAAGCACCGGCTGATCGAGGGCATCCAGGAGGACATGGGCGCCTTCCTCGATCCGGACAAGCCACGCACCATCTCCGCCCAGGAGATCTTCTGGGGCGGCGTCACCGTCGATGGAATCCCGCCCCTCGAGCATCCCAACTTCCTCACGCCGGATGAGGCCGCCGTGTGGATCGGCCCCAAGGACCGCGTCATCGGCGTCGAGATCAACGGCGACGCCCGTGCCTATCCCCGCCGCATCATCGACTGGCACGAGATGGTCAACGACACGGTTGGCGGCGTCCCCGTCTCACTCGCCTACTGCACCCTCTGCGGGAGCGCCATCCTCTACGACGGGCGCGTCGGCGAAGAGGTCTATCGCTTCGGCACCAGCGGCCTCCTCTACCGCTCGAACAAGCTCATGTACGACCGCACCACCAACACCCTGTGGGAGCAGTTCACCGGTGAGCCTGTCTGGGGCGACCTCGTCGGGAGTGGAATCCAGCTCGACATCCTCCCCGTCGTCCACACCACCTGGGACGAGTGGCTTGCCCAGCATCCCGACACGCTCGTGCTCGACATCGAGACCGGCCACGCCCGCGACTACGGCGAGGGCGTGGCGTACGCCCGCTACTTCGCCAGTTCCGGCCTGATGTTCCCCGTTCCCGATCGCAGCGGCCCCATCGCCGTCAAGGACAGCGTCTACGCCGTCCGCCTCAACGACGAGGTCGTCGGCTATCCCATCCTCCTGCTCGGCGCGGAGGACTTCCTCCAGGACGAGATCGGCGGCGATTCGGTCGTCGTCTTCGCCACCGCCGACCGCTCCGGTGGCCGTGCCTACGCGGCCCCGCCTGAGCGCGTCGTCGCCTACGACGTGGAGGCGGGCGTCGCCACGACCGAAGACGGCTCCACCTGGCAGGTCACCGAGGGCGCCCTCGTCGGGCCCTCCGGCGAGGAGCTCGAGCGCCTGCCCGGCCACAACGCCTTCTGGTTCGCTCTCGTCAACCACGCCCCCCGCTTCCGCCTCTACGAGGAGGAAGAGCCACAGAGTTCAATCATCGAATCCGGCTGCAACCTCTTCGCCTACCTCGAAGGGACCCGCATCGCTGCCACTACCTGCACCCTCTAGCGACCGGCACCTGCTCTCGCGAGCGGCGTAGGATGCCGCCATCTCGACTGCGGGGGAGCCAGGATGACGCAGGCCGCCAGCCTCGATGTGCTCTGGGAACCGCTGCAGGTCGGCACCATGGCCCTGAAGAACCGCATCATGGTGCCGACCCACGGAGCGGGAGTGGGCAATATCCTCGGCAGCGAGCGGCAGGCCGAGAGCTTCCGCGCCTACTACGTCGGCCGCGCCCGTGGCGGGGCGGCCTGGGTCGGTGGCAGCAACTGCTTTGTCCTCAACCCGCTCATCCCCGGCTTCGAACCGACGGGCGTCGGCGCCACGACCGACAGCAACTTCCGCAACCCGCTCTTCCTCGAACGCTACGGACGCTACGCCGACGAGCTCCACGAGGAGGGCGCCTTCGGCACCCTCCAGATGATCCTGATGGGCGGGATGCCCCACGGCCCCACCGGAGGCCGCCAGAGCAGCTGGGCCACCAACGTCCTGCCCCACGAGATGGAGCCACACGAGATCGAGCAGCTCGTCGAGGAGTACGGCTACTCGGCCGGACGCGCCCTCGAAGCGCGCCTTGACGGACTCGAGATCCACGCCAACCACGACGACGTGGTGCAGTGGTTCCTCTCCCCTCTGACGAACCAGAGGGAGGACGGCTACGGCGGCTCCGTCGAGAACCGCCTGCGGATGCTCCTCGAGATCAACCGCGCCATCCGCGCGGCCGTGGGGAATGGGCTCACCCTTGGCGTCCGCCTCTGCATGGACGAGATGATCGAGGGTGGCTACGACCTCGAAGAGGCCCGCGAGATCGTCCGCCTCCTGACGGCCAGCGGTGATGTCGATTACTTCAGCTTTGATGTCGGCGGAAACTGGGCCGGCCCGAGCTACATCCAGCCCCTCCACTACGAACCGGCCGAGTGGGCGCCCATGTCAGGCGCGTTGAAGGACGAAACGAACCTGCCCGTCGTCTACGCCGGGCGCGTCACCGATGCCGAGGTGGCCGCGAACGTGCTTGCGGACGGCTACGCCGACGTTGTCGGCCTGAACCGCGCGACCATCGCCGACCCGCAGCTCCCCAACAAGGCGCGCGAGGGCCGCCTCGGCGACGTACGTCCCTGCATCGGCATTAACGACTGCATCCACCGTGGCCTCGTCGATGGCCTTCCCTTCGGTTGCGCCGTCAACCCGAGCGCCAACCACGAGCTCGAGGAGCCGCACCCGCCTGCCCCAGAGCCCTGCCGCATCCTCGTCGTTGGAGGTGGCCCCGCCGGTCTCGAGACCGCCGCCATCGCCGCCGAACGCGGCCACAACGTCACCCTCTGGGAGCGCGAACCCGTCCTCGGCGGACAGATGACGATCGCCGCTAACGCGCCCATGCACCGCCCCTTCGCCCAGTTCGTCGCCTTCGAGGAGCGCCGTCTCGCCGGCCTCGGCGTCGGTGTCAGCGTCGGACGCGCCGCTTCCGCCGAGTCCGTGCTCGAATTCGGCGCCGATGCGGTTGTGCTCGCGACCGGCGCGACCTCCCGCCGCCCCGACGTCCCCGGCGTCGACCTCCCCAATGTCGTCGACATCCGCGACGTGCTCCTCGGCAACGCCGAGGTCGGCCAGCGGGTCGTCGTGGTCGCCCAGGACGACCACATGCCGCCCCTCTCCGTCGCCGACCACCTCGCCGGGCAGGGCAAGGAGGTGCGCGTCCTCTACCAGACGCTCCAGGTCGCCCCACTCGTGGGGAAGTACACCATCGGCGGCATCATGACGCGGCTGGTCGCGCAGGGCGTCCAATTCGAGCAGATGCACCGGCTCGTGGGCATTGAGCCGGGCGCGCTCCATACAAAGAACATCTACACGAACGCCCCCACGGTCGTGGAGGGCTTCGATACCGTCGTGCTAGCCTGCGGCGGCGCGTCCGAGAACGCCCTCTACCGCGAGTTGCAGGGGAAGGTTGCGGACCTGCACGTCCTCGGGGACGCGTATGCGCCCCGGCGCATCACCTTTGCCACGCGACAGGCGTGGTCACTTGCGCGCCAGCTCTAGGCGCGCGCCAGAGGAGAGAGAACGATGGCGCTTCCCGAACGCTGGGACCTTGAAGTCGACGTGGCCGTGCTCGGCTCAGGCGCGAGCGCGACAACGGCCGCCATCCTCGCCGCCGACAGCGGGGTGGAGGTGGCCCTGCTCGAGCGCGCCGAGTTCGTTGGGGGCACGACCGCCATCTCCGGCGGGGTCCTCTGGCTCCCGAACAACCACCACATGGCCGAGGCCGGCATTGAGGACTCCCGCGAGGATGCCCTTGCCTACCTGAACTCCCTCTCCCTCGGCATGATGGACGACGAACTCGTCGAGACCCTCATCGACACCGGCCCCGAGATGCTGCGCTACATGGAGAAAAACACCCCCGTCTCCTTGCACGTCTTCGAGGGCTACCCCGACTACCACCCCGAGAACCCGGGCGGAAAGCCTGAAGGCGGCCGCTCCCTCGACAACGACCTCTTCCCCTTCGAGGAGCTGGGGCCCTGGGCTGATCGCATCAACCACCAGCCCGATGCCGTTTTCTTCCCCGCCACCATGCTGGAAATCGATTCCAAGCGGATCGACGACGTTCCTCCGGATGTCATGGAGGCAAGGAAAGCTCGCGACATGCGCTCGACCGGGCAGGCGCTCGCCGGCTCCCTCATCAAGGGCTGCCTCGACCGCGAGATCCCCGTCCACACCGCCACCCGCGCCCGCGAGCTCATCCTCGATGAGAACGACGTTGTCGTCGGCGTGCGCGCCGAGCGGGACGGCGCCGCCTGGTTCGTGAAGGCGCGCAAGGCCGTCGTCATCGCGACCGGCGGCTTCGAGTGGAACGAAGAGCTCGTGAAGGCGTTCCTCCGCGGCCCCATGACCGCTCCCACTTCGACCCCCGAGAACGAGGGCGATGGCCTCCTGATGGCGATGGGCGCCGGCGCCGCCCTTGGCAACATGAGCGAGGCCTGGTGGATCCCCGGCATCCACGTCCCCGGCGACGAGATGCGCGGGCGCACCTTCGCCCGCCTCATCCTCGCCGAGCGCACCTGGCCCCGCTCGATCATCGTCAACCGTAACGGCAAGCGCTTCATGAACGAGGCCGCCAACTACAACGCCGTGGGCCACGCCTTCCACACCTTCGACCCCAACACCTTCGAGTTCATCAATCTTCCCGCCTGGCTCATCGTCGACAGCCAGTACCAGCCCCCCATCGCCCGCCACCAGGTTGGCCCCGACGCCCCCGACTGGATCCGCCGCGCCGACACCCTCGCCGAGCTCGCCGCGCAGATCGAGGTCGACGCGGAAGGCCTCGAGGAGACCGTCGCGCGCTTCAACGAAGGGGTCGCCCACGGCCATGACCCCGAGTTCCAGCGTGGCGTCAGCGCCTACGACAGCTACAACGGCGACCGCTGGGAGAAGGCGCCATTCACCACCCTCGGCCCCATCGACACCCCGCCCTACTACGCCGCCCAGATCGAGTCTGGCGCGCTCGGCACCAAGGGCGGCCCAAAGACGAACACGAAGGCGCAGGTAATGCGCGCCACCGGCGGCGTCATCCGCGGCCTCTACGCCGTCGGGAACGCCATGGCCGGCGCCACCGCTATGGTCTACGGCGGCGCCGGCGGCACCCTCGGTCCGGGCATGACCTTCGGCTACATCGCCGGCAGGAGCGCCGCCGAGGAGCCGGATCACATCGCCTGAGCGCCTCCTCTGGCTCCGGAGTTTCCCGTGTGAGCGGGCGCCGGTAGGCTGGCGCGCGGGGATACGGCCCGCCCGTGAACGGCGCTCGCGGCCGCCCCGGAGGAACGATGAAGGTTCACGAGTACCAGGCGAAGGCGCTCTTCGCGAAGTACGGCGTCGAGGTCCCCGGCGGCCGCGTCGCCTCCACCCCCGCGGAAGCCCGCGCCATCGCCGAGGAGCTCGGCGGTAAGGTCGTCGTCAAGGCCCAGATTCACGCGGGTGGGCGCGGCAAGGGACGCCTCGTTTCCGAGAGCGAGACCGCGGCAATGTACGAGCGCCTTACCACCGATCCGGCCAGCAACGAGGGCCAGGTCCGTGGCGACCGCATCGGCGGCGTGCGCCTCGCGAGCACAGCCGAAGAGGCCGAGCAGGAAGCCGCCAGCATCCTCGGCAAGCACCTCGTCTCCATCCAGACCGGCCCCGAGGGCAAGCTCGTCAAGAACGTCCTCGTCGAGGAGCAGTCGGCCGTCGCCAGCGAGTTCTACCTCGCCATCATCATCGACGGCGCCCAGGCCGCCCCCCTCATCATGGCTTCGACCGAGGGCGGCCAGGAGATCGAGGTCGTCGCCGCCAACGACCCCGACGCCATCGTTCGCATCCCTGTCAATGCCGCCTCCGGCTACGAGCCCTACGTCGGCCGCACCCTCGCCGCCCGCCTCGGGCTCGTGGGCGACCAGGCGGCCGCGCTTAACAAGCTCGTCGGCAGTCTCTACCAGGCCGCCGTCGAGAGCGACGCCAGCCTCGCCGAGATCAATCCCCTCGTCGTCACCGAGGAGGGCCGCGTCCTCGCCCTCGACGCCAAGTTCACCATCGACGACAACGCCCTCTACCGCCACGAGGACCTGTCCGAGCTGCGCGACAAGGACGAGGAGGACCGCCTTGAGGTGCTCGCCGACGAGCTCGGCGTCGCGAACTTCATCAAGCTCGACGGGAACATCGGCTGCATCGTCAACGGCGCCGGTCTCGCCATGGCCACCATGGACACGATCAAGTTCGCCGGCGGAGAACCCGCCAACTTCCTCGACATCGGCACCGTGAACGACCCCGCCCGCGTCGTGAACGCCATCCGCGTCATCAGCGAGGACCCTTCCGTGAAAGCGATCCTCGTCAACATCTTCGGCGGCATGGCCCGCGTCGACATCATCGCCCAGGGGGTCATCGACGCTGAGAAGGAGCTTGGCCTCGACGTTCCCGTCGTGATGCGCCTCGTCGGCACGAATCTCGCCGAGGGCGAAGCCCTGTTGGCTGAGGCTGGCCTCGACGTCATCCGCGCCGAGAGCCTCGGGGAGGCCGCCGAGAAGGCCGTAGCCGCCGCCGGCGCCGCCTGACGTTCGGGTCTGGGCCCGGCTGGGTGGCGCTAGCGGTCCTCTAGCACCCGACCCAGAGCCCGACCCTTGTCGGGCGTCGGATCCTCGACGAGGCCGTAGATCTCCCTGCCTTCATGGTCCTCGGGAAGGTGCTCCGTGATCGGGAGCCCCTCTTCGTTCACGAACAGCAGGCAGTGGCAGTACTTGAACTTCTGCATCTCGTCGCAGGCGCAAATCCAGTCCCGACGCTTCGCCTCTTCCTCCCGCGGCAGGTAGAGCCCCTCGGGCCAGTTCCCGTCCTCGTCCTTCTCGGGGTAGAAGTTGCAGGGACAGATGGGCCGCCCGTATTGGTCGACGTTGTCCGCCAGCCCGAGCACGACTGCCTCTGTGATCGACCGATCCGGGTGAAGGTGCGTGCCCGACTTGTTTGCGAATTTCTCCGCGTAGTTCCACATCTTCTTCGTCGACTTGTCGCTGGGCTGCTCGCGCATCGGGTCTGCCTCCTGCTGTCACCTTCAAGCCTAGGCCGCGCGTGGCCGCGTTGCCAGTTGGCACAGCGTTCCATGTCCGAAATGGACGGTCAGTATTGCCGTATGTGATGCCCCGATCGGGCGCCAACGCCATTGACTCGCCGATCGCGCATTTCGTATGCTCCCGCGATGGGACGCCGCTACCGCGGCGGAGGGAATGGTATGCGCGAAAACTACTGGGCCCGAAGGCGATTTAGCCGGAGGTCGGTCCTGAAGGCGTCGGCCGCAGGCGCGGTCGGAGCCGGTGCGCTCGTGGCCGTTGGTTGCGGCGACGACGATGATGATGATGACGAGCCGGTCGCGACTGCAGCTCCGACCGAGGCCCCCACCGAAGCCCCGACCGAGGCTCCGACCGAAGCCCCGGTAGCAGGGCCTGTCGACGGCAGCTTCTTCAGCCAGTACACCGGCATCAGCGGTACCACGCTCGACCTCCATCGCGAGCTCTATCGCGGTATCGCCTACACCGCTGGCAATGCCTACAACAACCTCCTCAAGTTCACGGACATGGACAACTTTGTGATCTCCGGCGAGATCGCGAGGGGCCTCCCCGAACAGCCGGACGAAGTCACTTACAACTTCACCATCCGCGACGACGTGAACTACCACAACAAGCCCCCCGCCAACGGCCGCGCCCTCACGATGGACGACATCCGCTGGAACATCGAGCGGCAGCGCACAAGCACGCGGGCCGATGGCACCGAGGACACCACGTTCTTCCGCCATCCGCTCATCTACAAGAACATCGAGAACGTCGACTACGTCGACGGCACCAACTTCACGGTGTCGATGAACTCGCCCCAGGTGACCTGGCTCGGCGACATGACCGACGAGTTCAACGGCATGCTCTACCCGGACATCGGGGAAAAGCTCGAGGATGACAACGAGTTCGGTGTCTTCAGCGCCGACAACGTCCTCGGCACTGGCCCCTTCATCTTCGACGAGTTCGAGTTGCAGGAGCGTGCCCACGGCGTTCGTAACGACGACTACTTCCTCCGCAAGGACGGGACCATCCCCGGCATGGTCGATGAGCTCTTCTTCGTGAACCTCGGCGGCGACATCAACCCGCAGCGCCTCGCCTTCGAGCAGAAGCAGATCGACGAGCTGGCCTCCCGTGATCGCGCGGTGATGGACGAAATCGCGTCCAGCAACCCCGATGTAGAGGCCTTCCGCGTCGGCGACCCGAACAACAACCTCGAGTTCGCCTACAACTACACGACGAACCGCGCCCTCTCCGACGAGCGCATCCGCACGGCGATGTTCCTTGCCACTGACCGCGCGCTGGTGGCGGAGCAGCACTTCCAGGGCCTCGGCAGGCCGAACCCGGCCGTCAACTGGCCCTTCTCGGCCTGGGCCCTCTCCCAGGAGGAGCTCTCGCAGGCGCCCGGCTACCGCCAGCCCAAGGACCAGGATCTCGCCGACGCCCGCGCCTTGTGGGAGCAGGCCAATGCGGAGGGCCACGAGGACGTGGACTTCCGCGTCACCACCGTCGACTTCCCGCAGTACGTGCCGCTCCTGGAGTGGTTCCCGGCGATGCTGAACACGAACCTCGGCACCGAGAAGTGGAACGCCCAGGCCATCCCGGTCACGTCGCTCCTCGAGTACAACAACTCGGGACAGGCCTCGGTTGGCTACCTCGGTGGCTGGGACCAGTGGAACAGCCCCGACCCGCGCACCCGCTTCGCGCAGGTCTACTCGGCGCACCCGGAGGATGGCGGCCGCGGCACCATCAACTTCTGGAAGTACACCACTCCAACCATGGAGGGGTACATCAACGACATGTTCGCCGAGTTCGACAACGAGAAGGCCCAGGAGATCATCAAGGAGGCCCAGCGCTTCGCCCTCTCGGACGCTGGTTCCGGGCACTTGCAGATGGTCGGTGGCCTCACCAGCTGGGTGAAGTGGCCCTACCTGAACCGTGCGGGGCCGTTCTTCATCACCTACGGGACGACGATCAGCCAGGAGCTCTGGATCGACCAGAACGATCCCACCTTCCAGGGGAAACAGCGTCCCGCCTGACCTGGCGACCAACTACCCGGCGCCTCCCTCGCAACTGTGCGGGGGAGGCGCTGGAGTATCTCGGAGCGAGGCTTCCCCTCCATGACCGAGTACGTCATCCGTCGCTTCTTCCTGGCGCTGGTCACGATCTGGATCGTCCTGACCTTCGTCTTCTTCGTCCTGCGCGTCCTCCCAGGCGACTACGCCGAGCAGCAGCTCGCCAATCAGTTCTTCGCCCAGGCGGCACGCAGTGATGAGCAGCGAGAGGAACAGCTCGCCGACCTCCGCGCGAAACTCGGCACTGATAAGCCCCTCTACGAGCAATACGGCCGCTTCTGGTACGACATCCTGCGCGGAAGCTCGCAGGAGTCCTTCCAGTACAACCGGCCTTCCTACAGCGTCGCGGGCGATGCCCTCCCGTACACGCTCCAGTTGGGCCTCATGTCGCTCATCATCGCCGTACTCCTGGCGCTGCCCGTAGGAGTGCTCTCAGCGGTTCGGCCCGATGGCTTATCCGACGCGGGACTACGCGTCTTCGCGATCTTCTTCCTGGCCGCGCCGGCGTTCCTTACGGCTGCCATTGCCTCGGCTTACGCCGTCAAGTACGGGGTGCTCACCATTGGCGTCACCTCCCAGTTACTGATCTGGGAAGATCCATGGCCCAGTTTCCAGCTGTTCATCGTGCCCGCTGCGGCCGGAGGCCTGTCCGTGGGGGCCATCCTCATGCGCTTCCTCCGATCGGGCATGATGGAGGTGCTTCGCCAGGACTACGTGCGCACGGCGCGCTCCAAGGGCCTAGCCGGTGGGGTGGTCATTTCCCGCCACGTCCTGCGGAACGCGCTCATCCCCGTGGTCACCATCCTCGGATTCCTCATCGCCGCCCTGGTCGCCGGCAACGTCGTTCTCGAGTCGATGTTCGCTATCCCGGGTATGGGCAACGAGATCCTGCAGGCCATCCGTATCCGCGACATCCCGGTCACGCAGACTTTCACGCTGCTGCTCGTCGGCGCCGTCGTCTTCGTCAACCTCGCCGTGGACCTCAGCTACTTCCTCATCGATCCCCGGGTGACCGTGTCGGGAGCTGAGGCATGAGCAGCGTAGCGACTCAGGCCACTGACGATCGCCTTGGCGGATTCATGCCTCCAGACGATCCCTCACTGCCCATCAGGGCCCTCCGTGGATTGGGGCGTTTCTTCGCACGCAAGACGGTAGGTGCTGTTGCCCTCGTCATCGCCAGCATCATTCTTGTGCTCGGCATTATCGGTCCCTGGATCGCGCCATACGGTCCCGACGACGTCTTTGAGGTCGAGAATCCCAACTACGACGTTGGCGCCGACCCGACTGATCCCGCCAACGAGGACAAGCTGAACCCGATCATTGGCCAGTGGCGCCTCAACCCGAATCCGACATGGGACCACCCCCTTGGCGTAGATCACGGGAACCGCGATCTCCTGACCCGCGTCCTGCACGGCGCTCGCCGTTCGATGCTGCTCGGATTTGGCGCTGCCGCGATTGCCACCATCTTCGGCGCCATCCTCGGCGTCGGGTCCGGCTACTTCGGGGGAGTCGTCGACCTCGTCAGCCAGCGCCTTGTCGATGCCTTCATTGCCTTCCCGCCCTTGCTCTTCCTCCTCCTCCTCCTGCAGACGGGAGAAGCAACCTTACCCCGGACGATTATCGCCTTATCCTTCCTCAACATCTTCGGGGTTTCACGCGTGGTGCGATCGGCCACGCTCGCTGTCCGCAACGATGTCTTCGTCGAGGCGGCGCGTGTGATGGGCGCACAGCCTCCCCGCATCATCTTCCGCCACGTTTTCCCCAACGTGTTCGCCCCCATCATCATCATCTTCTCCACCACGATCGGTGGCGCCATCCTCGCCGAGTCGACGCTGGCCTTCCTTGGGCTTGCCCCTCCCGGCCCGAGCTGGGGCGCGATGGTGAATAACGGGCGCCAGTTCTTCGGTACCGAGCCCATCCTCGTGGCTGTCGGCGGCGGCGCGCTCACGCTCACCGTCCTCGCCTTCAACATCTTCGGCGACGCACTCCGAGACGTGCTCGACCCGCGTCTCCGCGGCGCGTAGGCAGTGCCTTGACCGAGCAGGCGACGCACCAGCACCAACATGCGCACGGCGACACCGGGCAGCACTGGCGCGAGCCGGACCGGGTTCGCGACTTCGTCGCGCGCATGGATGCCCGCGCGCAGGAACGCCTCCCGCAATTCGAGCTGATGACGCAGCTCCTCGGCCGCGACAGCGATGACGCCCTGCGCATCCTCGATCTCGGCGCCGGCTACGGCGCCGAGGCCAGCGTCTTCCTGGCGGCCTTCCCCAATGCTTCGGCCGTCCTCGTCGATGGGTCCGAGGAGATGATCCGTATCGGTGGCGAGCGCCTTGCAGAGTTCGAGGGCCGCTACCGTTACGTCACCTGGGACTTCGGCAACGGCGCCCTCCCCGACGAGCTCGATGGCCCCTTCGACGCCGTCATCTCGTCGGCGGCCATCCACCACCTCCCCGAGGCCGCCCTCAAGCGTCTGTACGGCGAGGTGTTGGCGCTCCTGGCTCCGGGCGGCGCCTTCCTCAATCTCGACCTGGTGCTGCCACCGGACGAGGGGCTGGTGGAACGCTACCGCGAGCTCACACAGGCCGAGCAGGCTTCACGGGACGAGCCGCCACAGCCCTCGAACGTCCGCCGCCACCACTCGAATCTGGAGACCCTCGACCGCCATCTGGGCTGGATTCGTGAGGCCGGCTTCGAGCAGGTCGACTGCTACTGGAAGCGCCTCGGAGGCGCCCTCTTCGGCGGCTACCGCCCCAGGACCGCCTGACCCCCGCAACCCACTACCTCCGCCCATCGCGGCGCGATCGTACCGCTGGGTACTACTGGTGCCGGCCTCAAGAGTCGTGGGTGAGTCCCTGGATGGGCTCCTGAACTTCGCTCTGCTTGAAGACCTCGATGATCTCGCCGTTCTTCATCAGCCGGATGATCCGGTTGCCGTCTTCGTCGACCGTATCGACGCGCGAGTCCGCCTTCACCACCACCTCGCGCCCATCCGTGAGCGTGACCTTCATCGCGAGCAGGGCCATGTCTACGTCTCCCTCGGGTCGGGCACATTGACGACAATCGCGTCCATCGTGGTCCGCGCTAGCAGGAACACCGCCTCGTTTCCGGGGTCGAGGTTCTCTTCGGCGTGGATCTCGTAGGGCGGAACGAAGATGAAGTCGCCCGGCCCCGCGTCCGCCACGTGCTCGAGTGCGTCGCCCCAGCGAAAGCGCAGTTGCCCTTCGATCACGAAGATGCCCGACTCGCTCTCGCCGTGGTGATGCACGTCCGAGCACCCGCCGGGCTCGTTTCGCCCCACGCCCATCCACAGCCCCTCGGAGCCCGTGAGCGCGCCGGAAATGCCGGCCTCGCGGCGCATGCCCGGCGTCTGCGCAGTGCCCTCGTCGCGTTCCGCCGGACGGATGATGCTAACCATGAACCGGATTCTACGGGGAACGCTGGAGCGGGCGAATCGGGATGCGTGCGCCGGTCGATGCGCTAGGATCGCGCGACCAGCGCCGCGCTTGCCGCGTCCAGGAGGCCGCCCGTGACAATCCCCGAAGGCGCAACCGAGGTCATCCTCAGCTACGTCCGCAAGAAGGCCGCGGAATGGACGGCCGAGGAGATGGCGCAGCGTGTCGAGGCCGCCGTCGCCGTACTCGAAACGGCCGCCCGAGCGGTCCCCGACGATCTGCTGGAGGTGCGCCAGGAGGGCCAGGAGTGGAGCCCCCTCGAGTGCATTCGCCACGTCGCCGAGGTGAACCATGGCACGGCCACCCGCGTTCGCGGCGTCGTATCCGAGGGTGTCGTGCCGGAGGAGATTCCGGCCGTGCCCCAGACACGCGAGGATGTTCTCGCTACCCACGCCGGGGTCATTGCTGGAACCTTGAGCGCCGTTCGGGAAGGTACTGCCGATCCCGATGCCGAGGTCGTCTGGCTGCACCCCTTCCTCGGCGACCTCAACTGGAAGGAGTGGCTCCTGACCCTGCGCGTCCACTCACTCGACCACGCCAACCAGTTGGAAGCCCTCCAGCACCCCGCGTAGCTATGACGCCAGACGGCGAAGAGGCCGTCCGCTTCCTCGACATTCTCACCACCGCTTCGAGTGTCGCCCATGCGCGCCGCGCCGATGCCGTCGCTGCCGTCCACCTGCTTGAGGCCATCGATGTGCTCACCGGCGCCCCGGAGCCGGATGACGTGGGCCCCTCCGCTTCCCCCCTTGGCCACCGCCGCACCGAACTCTCCGCCGAGCCCGCCGTCCGGGAGCTGACGCAGCGCTGGTTCGCGCGCCTCGGCGGAACGCCCGAGGCCTCCCTCGATGCGGACGCCCTCACGGAGCTGCGAACCGAGATCGAGACGCTGGTCAGGTCGTGATGGGACGCGCCTGCAGCAGGAACATCTTGCCGAAATCGTCGTAGGCGAACTCGATGTCGACCGGCCCGCCGTACTCGCGCTGGATGGCGTGCGCTGTCTCCACCACTTCGTGCACTTCCTCGTCGCTCAGGGAGGGCTCCGTCATGTGCGTGGGAGCCACGGCCGTCCGTTCCGTGCCGTGTCCGGTCAGCACGACCTGCTCGTGCTTCTCGGTGATGGCGCGCTCGAGCATCTCGCCGCCGGGTCCGACAATGAACGAATCAGGCGTGACATAACCGGAAACAACCGCCTCTCCCAGCCCCCACGAGGCGTTGATCAGCACCTCGTCCGTCGCGCCGGTCATCGGGTTCTTCGTGAACGCCACTCCGCTCGACCGCGCCCGCACGACCTGCATCACCACCACCGCCATCGCCTCCCCCGCGTGCTCGATGCCGCGGAACGTGCGGTAGTGCACCGCGCGCTCCTGCCAGAGACAGCGGAAGCAGTCGAGCACCGCCTTCAGGATGTCGTCCTCACCGTGCAGGTTCAGGTAGGTCTCGTAGAGACCCGCGAAAGAGCTGCCCGCGCTGTCCTCGTTCAGGCTGCTGGACCGCACCGCGAAGGTCGCGTGCGCCCCCGCGCGTTCCTTCAGCTCGGCGATCGCCCCCGCGATGGCGCCTCGTGTGCCGTCGTCGAGGCTCGCGCCTTCGAGCCGCTCGGCCACCGGCGCGAGTAACTCGCGGATGGCTGCCATCGGAGTCCGCGGGTCGAGTCCGGCCAGCGGCGCGGTCACGGTGGCGAGGTCGTGCGACTCGGCGAACGCCTCGTACGCCTCCGCCGCCACGACAAATCCCGGCGGCACCGGGAAGCCCAGCCCGGAGAGCCTCGCAAGGCTCCCGCCCTTTCCCCCGATGCGTCGCTCCGGTGCCCGGGGCGAATCCAGCCACACGATCGCGTCAGTCACGGCGATGGAGTCTATCGGCGACGCCCTTCACGGCATAGCGCGAGACGGCGACCGTGCCCCGAGACCGCCGTAAGATCGGCCTCGTGGACGCCCTCCCCCAGCCAGATATGGTCGGCCTCGAAGGCGGCGTCCTGCTCATGGGCTGCGAACGCGGCCGCCCCGACGAGCAGCCCGTCCACCGTGTCGAGATCGCCCCCTTCCGCGTCGCCGTCGCGCCCGTGATAAACGCGCAGTTCGAGCCGTTCCTTGCGACCGGGCACGAAGCCCCGCGCTTCTGGGACGACGAGCGCTTCAACGCCGCCGACCAGCCCGTCGTCGGCGTGAGCTGGTTCGACGCCGTCGCCTACTGCGAGTGGCTCGCTGCTGAGACCGGCGTCCCCTACCGCCTCCCCACTGAGTCGGAACGCGAGTACGCCTCCCTCGGTGGCCTCGTGGATGCAGACTGGCCCTGGCCCGGAGAACGCTGGCAGGGGCACCCTGTCGCCGACCGCATTGCTGCCGCCGACCGCCCCCATCCCCCGCCCCCCGAGTGCGCAAACGGCTACGGCCTCCGCTGCATGGCCGAGAACGTCCACGAGTGGTGCTTCGACTGGTACCACCCCGATGCCTACGGGGACCCCGGCGCGGGAGAGCGCGAGCCCGCCGAACGCGCCCGCAAGGTGAGCCGTGGTGGAAGCTGGCGTCACTCCGTGAAGTTCACGCGCCTGACCGCGCGCGCCAGCCTCGCGCCGGAGCGGCGCTATAACGACTTCGGGTTCAGGCTCTACGCCGACGCCTGAGCTTCCCTAGGCCTCCGCCGCCGCCAGAATCTGCGCGGTGTGCTCGACGAGGTGATTCACGTTCATCTCGAAGATCCCAGCCACGTCCCCGAACATCTCGTGCTTCTTCTCCAGGTCCTCGCGCGTCACGTACTTCAGCTTCGCGTCGCAGTTGCTCACGACCGCGTCGAACTCGTCCACCGCCTCGATGGAGGAGGCGCAGTCGGGCTCCCATGCCTCTATGCCGGGATAGCCGCAGGCCTCGCACACCATCGTCGTGATGCGCGCCTCGATCTGGATCACGTGCTCGGCAATTTCCTGCGCGGTCCACTCACCTTCGTCGGGGGAGCGCCGCCAGCCCATCTCGGCCGCCTCGATCGCCTCGCGAAACGTTGCGCGGGCGTCGGCCAGCGTTGCTCGCAGCTCGTCCGGTGTTGCCATGTGCGTCCTCCCACGGCGTCGGTGCTCCCCAGTGTGTACGCCGATTGCTCGCAACCGTCGAGAGCCCGGCGCTCGCGCCCCGAGTGGACACGTAGAATGCCGCCGATGGAGCTCCGAAGCCTCGGTCGCACGGGCGTGCAGGTCTCGAGCCTCTGCCTCGGCTGCATGATGTTCGGCCGTCGCACGGAGCCCGAGGAGTCCTACGCCATCATCGACCGCGCCCTCGACGCCGGCATCAACTTCCTCGATACGGCCAACGTCTACGCGCTCGGGCGCAGCGAGGAGATCACCGGCGAAGCGCTCAAGCGGAACGGCCGCCGCCACCAGGTCGTACTCGCCACGAAGGTGCACGGCGCCATGGACGCCGAGGATCCGAACGCGCGCGGCAACAGCCGCCGCCACATCATCGAGCAGTGCGAGGCCAGCCTCCGCCGCCTCCAGACCGACTACATCGACCTCTACCAGCTTCACCGCCCCGATCCCGACATCCCCATCGACGAGACCCTGCGCGCCCTCGACGACCTCGTTCGCTCAGGCAAGGTGCGCTACATCGGCACCAGCACCTTCGCCTCCTGGGAGATCGTGGAATCCCTCTGGGTGGCAAAAGAGCTCGGGCTGAACCGCGTCGTCTGCGAGCAGCCGCCCTACAACCTCCTCGACCGCCGCGCCGAACGCGAGCTCCTGCCCATGACCCAGACCTTCGGCATCGGTGTCATCCCCTGGGGGCCAATCGGAGGAGGGCTGCTCGCGGGTCGCTACCGCCGCGGTGAACCCCTCCCCGAGGACGGCCGTTACGCCCTCAATGAGCAGCAGCGCCGCCGCCTGACCGACGGTGTCTACGACGTCATCGAGGGCCTCGAGCCGATCGCCGCCGACAAGGGCTGCACGCTCTCCCAGCTCGCCCTCGCCTGGTGCGAACAGCAGCCCGGCGTCACCAGCCCCATCATCGGTCCGCGCACGCTCGAGCAGCTCGAAGACAACCTCGGTGCTGGCGACGTCGTCATCACCGACGAGGACCGCGAACGCATCGACGCCGTCATTGCCCCCGGTGCTACCGTCTCGCCCTACTACGAGGCCGGCTGGCGGCCCCACGACTACCGGATCCTGTAGGAGTAGCGAACGTGACGACCGACGCCGCCACGCCCGCCGCCCTCGACGGCATCACCGTCCTCGACCTGACGGCCCACATCGCCGGACCGTACTCGACCAAGCTCCTCGCCGACCTCGGCGCCCGCGTCATCAAGGTTGAGCGCCCCGGCGGCGATCCCATCCGCGGTGCCGGCCCCTGGCTCAACGACGAGCCCGGCATCGAGCGCAGCGGCAGCTACCAGTTCCTCAACACCAACAAGGAGTCCGTCGTCCTCGACCTCAAGTCGGAGGGCGGGCGCGAGGTCCTCGAACGCCTCCTGCCGGGCGCCGACGTCGTCGTCACCAGTTACCCGCCGGCCGTCGCTGAGCGGCTCAACCTCACCCCCGACGCCCTGCGCGAGGTCGCCGACGTGAACGTGCTCTCGCTGACGAACTTCGGCTGGGGAGGCCCCTACCGCGACTACGCCCTCTCGGAGACGGTGCTCTTCGCCATGGGCGGTGAGATGTTCTCGCACGGCTCCGTCGGCCGCGAACCGCTCAAGATGGGCGGCACCGCTTCCCTCATCCAGTGTGGCGCGATGGCCGCGATCGGCGCCCTCGGCGCCGTCTGCACGACCGAAGTGCATGACATCACCCAGCGCGTCGACGTTTCCCTCTTCGACGTGCAGCTCAACAGCGTCGACCGGCGCAGCTCCGCAATCATGGCCTACCGCTTCTCCGGGCGGATCAACGCCAAGCCCGAGGTCGCCGGCCCCTCCACCGGCGCCGGCGTCGTGGGCGTCTTCCCCTGCGCCGACGGCTACGTCGAGATGACCGCCTCCGCCGGCCCCTACTGGCACCGCTTCGCCGAGATGATCGACCATCCCGAGTTCAAGGATCCGAAGTGGATGGATCCCGAGTGGATGAACTCCGACGCAGCCCGAGAGGAGGTCGATGTCGCCCTCTACCCGTGGCTCGCCGAGCGCACCCGCGCCGAGATCTGGGAAGCCGCCCGCGACGCACACGCCATCCTCGCCCCGCTCTTCACCGCTGCCGACCTGTTCGAGGACCCCGTCTTCCGCGAGCGCGGCCTCTGGACCGAGGTTGAGCACGAGACGCTCGGGAAGTTCCCGATGCTGGGCCGCCCCTACATGCTCGGCGAGACGCCCTGGGCCATCCGCCGCGCCGCCCCAACCCTCGGCGAGCACACCGACGCCATCCTCGAAGAGGCCGGCTACGATGCGGCCGCCGTCGCCGGGCTGCGTCGCGAGGAGGCGGTGGCATGAGCGCCTACCTGCCCCTCGAAGGCGTGCGCGTCTGCGACTTCGCCTGCGTCTGGGCCGGCCAGACCGCCACCATGTACCTCGCCGACCTCGGCGCCGACTGCATCAAGGTCGAGAACCCGTACGTCTGGAACCCCGCCACCCGCGCCGCCGCCCCCGTCCTCCC
>VXLW01000039.1 GCA_009841435.1 Dehalococcoidia bacterium
CAACCTTCGACGGTGAGCAATTCCAGCCCCGCGCGGCCCCCGGCTCCCCCCACCCCGAGACGCCCCCGCCCATCGTCGTCGGTGGCTGGGGACCTCGCATGGCCGGCATCGCCGGACGCCACGCCGACGGCTTCAACACCCAGGCCGGCCACCCCCAGCTCCAGTCCTTCGCCGAAATCGCCCGCCGCGAGCACGCCGCCTCCGGCCGCAACCCCGACGACTTCCTCCTGACCGTTTTCGCCGGCCTCAGCGAGCCCTACGTTCGCGCCGACGGCTCCGCTCGCGCCGCCCTCGAGCAGAAGGGCGTCGACCGCCTCATCCTCCTCACCACCCCGCCCTACTACCTCGAGGAGATCCGCGAAGCCGGCCGCATGCTCGCCACCTGAGGAAGCCCCCTAGGACGCGCAGTGTTTCGCGATCAGCGACTCCCGCGTTTCGGGCAGCTCGATCACCATGCCCGTGCGGTCCCGTTCCCCATCCGCGAACGGCTCCGCCCCTTCTTCGCGGTGGTTCCAGGTACCGTCCTCGTCGGCGACAAACCCGTCCGCGCCCCACTCGCCCACGTGGACCCACTTCACTGCCCCGTCGTCGCGATGGCACTGTAGAAAGACCGCGATCGTGTAACCCGTTCCCGGCGTCGCGAACCCGAACTCCCCCTGAGTGTCCGTTTCGTCACTCCCCACGGCCCGCGACTTCCCCTCAATCCTCACTACAGCAAAGATGTCCAGCCCTGCAGCCGGTTGCCCGGTGGAGTCGAACACGGTACCCGCCACGCGCCACTCGAACGGGGCTGCTACCTGCAACCGGTGCACTTCGATGGCGGCGGCAAAGACGTCGTAGTCCACGCCAAAGGCCTGTGTGAAGGCAGCCCGGTGACCGCCAAGCCGAAAGAACTTGAGGATTGCTTGCGGGCCGGTCTGTTCCACCAGCCGCTCGGTCACAATGAACCCCACCTCGGACGGATCACCGGGGGCGGCCGTCCCTGAAGCCGACCACGAGAGCCGTTCCAGTGCCCTCTGCGCGGCGAGGGGCCTTCTCCCCGTGAGGTCGTCGTAGATGGCCTGCGCATAGACTGCCGCCCCCTCGACCATCCAGCGGCCTGGGACGCCGGAGGCGGTAGTGATCGTGCCAGCCTTGCGCTGAAGGACGTGAAAGTACTCGTGTGCCAGGAATCCCCCCTCAGACTTGGCTTCGGGGCAGTCTTCCACGCTCACGAGTATGGCTCCCTGCAGGGCAAAGAGGCCACCGCAGGTGTACCCAACTTGCTCACCCTCACCCAGGACCGAGGCAATGTGTTTGTTCAGTTGTTGAAGGTCGGTCGACAGGTACACCGTGAAGTCCGACGTCACCGTCCCGAAGTGCTCCGCAAAGATGACCTGGGCGGTCTTGAGTTCTCGCTGGAGTGACTCCCGCTCCCCTCGCGTGAAGTGCCCCAGGAAGACGAACTCGACCTCCGGTACCCCCAGCTCAGCCCAGCGCTCCTCCCACGGATCCGTTTCGCTCGACCCGAACGCCAGCACGAACCCGAGCACAACCCCGAACACCAGCGCCCCCGCCAGGAACGCCAGGCTCGCGATTCCGGTGCGACTCAGTGCACCCATCCCGCCACCTTACCGACCACCGACCACCGGCCACCGACCACCTAGAAGATCGCCAGCGGGTTCAGTGGCGAGGCCGTGCCCCCCTCCAGACGCAGCGGCGCCAGTACGAACAGGAACTCGTACCGCCCACGTTCCCGGCAGGCCGACACCAGCCCCTCCAGGTTCATGTTGTCAATCAGGTGCACGCCCATGTTCGCGATGGCGACGCTGTGGAGCGGCATCGCCCAGCCGTCGATGCCGCTCGGGAGCGCATCCGTCACCCCGTCGCAGCCGTGTACCGCTACGTCGCGCTCACGAAGCCAGGGCAGGCAGCCTGCATCCAGGCCGGCCAGCCCGTCGAACGGAGCCATGGCGCCCCGTGACTCCTTCCGCCGGTCCCGTCCGGTGTATGTCAGCAGGATGTCGCCGGGCTCGACCCGCATTCCCTGCCGACCCTCTGCCGCTTCGAGCTCCGCGCTGGTGATGCGCTCGCCCGGCTCCAGGAACTCCGCATCCCGCACCGTCGGGATGTCGAGCAGCACGCCACGGCTCACGATGCCCTCGGCTCCCGCCATGATGCTGTCCTTCTTCGCCCCATCCGTCCGCACTTCGTCCTTGCTGTAGCCGTTGTAGATCTTGCCGTCGTAGAAGATGTGGCAGAGCGCGTCGAGGTGCGTAGTCGCCATCCCGTGCGGGGCGATGCCGATGTAGTCCGAGGCGAACGCGAAACCGCCATCCGCGCTCGCCTGGTCCCCGCCGCTGATCATGTAGTGCTGGACCGGATGTGGGTTCTCGGCCGACGGCGTCACGGGCAGCGGCCGCGCGCAGCTCACCGAGAACCCCTCCTGCGCCAGCGCCACCGCCTGCGCGCGCTTCGCATCGGTGATCAGGTTCAGTGCGCCCCGCTCGTCGTCGTCCCCCCAGCGCCCCCAGTTCCGTAGATCCAGCGCCATTTGCGCCAGCTCGTCGGAGGTCGGTGTCCCGGTTGCGTCCGTCATCGCCATCGCCCCCGCGACGCACGCCATCGGTGGCGCGCCGCTGGCCGCGATGATACGTCGCTACGCGCGGCCCAAGGGGCACTAGCCACCAACCACTAGCCACCGGCCACTAGAAGATTGCCAGCGGGTTGACCGGCGAGGCCGTCCCTCCCTCCAGCCGAAGCGGCGCCAGGGAGAACAGGAACTCGTAGCGGTTTCGCTCCCGGCACGCCGCCACCAGTCGCTCAATCGACACGTTGTCGATCAGGTGCACGCCCATGTTGGCGATCAGTACCTGGTGCATCGGCATCGGCCACTCGTCGATTCCACTCGGGGTGGCGTCCGTGATGCCGTCGCAGCCGACCACCGCCACATCCCGTTCGCGCAGCCACGGCAGACAGCTCGCGTCCAGCCCCGCCAGCCCGTCCCACGGCGCACCCGGCCCCCTCGACTCTGTCCGTGGCTCCCGGCCCGTGGCCACCAGCAGGATGTCGCCCGGCTCCACGCGCACGCTCTCCCAATCCTCCGCCTCCTCAAGGTCCGCCACGGTGATGCGCTCGCTCGGCTCCAGCCACTCCACCCCCCGCACGGCCGGTATGTCGAGCAACACACCCCGGCTCACGATGCCGTCCGCCCCCGCCATGATGCTGTCCTTGTGTGCGCCGTCCGTCCGCACCTCGTCCTTGCTGTAGCCGTTGTAGATCTTCCCCTCGTAGAACATGTGGCAGAGCGCGTCGAGGTGCGTCGTCGCCGGTCCGTGGGGCGCTATCGAAAAAGAGTCGAGGCAGAACGCGAAGCGCGTCTCCGGGTCCACCTGGTCCCCGCCCACGATCATGTAGTGCTGGGCCGGTCTTGGCTCGAGCCCCCGCGAGACCGGCAGTTCATTCGCACAGCTCACCGAAAGCCCCTCCCGCACGAGGGTAGCCGCCTGCGCGCGTTTCTCGGCCGTGATCAGGTTGAGCGCGCCCCGCTCGTCGTCATCCCCCCAGCGCCCCCAGTTCCGCAGCTCGACCGCCATCCGTATGAGTTCTTCCGAGGTCGGTGTGTCCGTTGCGTCCGTCATCAGCGTCGCCCCCCGCGGCGCGTGATCGATTGCCGCGCCGCTGGCCGCCGATGATAAGCGCCGCCCCTGCGCCTCACGCTGGTAGGATCGGCCCTCGCTGGAAAGCCGTCCCGGAGGAACGCATCGTGCCCATCGAGAACCTGCTCGTCGCGAACCGTGGCGAGATCGCCATCCGCATCATGCGAGCGGCCGGCGAGCTCGGCATCCGCACCGTCGCTGTGCATTCCGAGGACGACGCCCGAAACCTCCACACACGTAAGGCCGATGCCGTTCGTCCTCTCGAGGGTCGTGGTGTCGCCCCGTACCTCGACATCGAGCAGCTTGTCGCCGCGGCCCAGCGTGCGGGCTGCGACGCCGTCCACCCCGGCTATGGCTTCCTCGCTGAGAGTCCGGCGTTCGCCCGCGCTTGCGAGGAGGCCGGCCTGACCTTCGTCGGCCCCACCCCCGGGACGCTCGACCTCTTCGGCGCGAAGACCCAGGCGCGTGCCCTCGCCGACGCCAACGACGTCCCCGTCGTCGCGGGCCTCTCGCACGCCGTCGCCGTCGAGGAGGCGCGCGCCTTCTTCGACGACCTTCCGGATGGGGCCGGCATGCTGATCAAGGCCGTCGCCGGAGGCGGCGGGCGCGGCATGCGCACCATCTCGGAGGCCTCTGAGATCGACGCCGCCTTTGAGCGCTGCGCCTCCGAGGCCGAACAGGCCTTCGGCGACCCCAGCCTCTACGTCGAGCGCTGGATCCCCCGCGCCCGCCACATCGAGGTGCAGATCGCGGGCGATGCGGGCGGCGCTGTCACTCATTTCGGCGAGCGCGACTGCAGCGTCCAGCGCCGCCACCAGAAGATCATCGAGATCGCCCCAGCACCTGCCCTCCACCCCGACCTGCGGGACCGCATCACCGCCGCCGCTGTGCGCCTCGCGAGAGCCAGCGGCTACCGCAACCTCGGCACCTTCGAGTTCATCGTCGCAACCGACGAGGACGGCGAGGCGGGCGAATTCTGGTTCATCGAGACGAACGCGCGCCTCCAGGTCGAGCACACCGTTACTGAGGAAGTGACCGGCGTCGACCTCGTACAGCTCCAGCTCCGCCTTGCCGCCGGCGAGTCGCTCGCCGACCTCGGCCTCTCGCAGCAGGACGCCCCCTCCCCCCGCGGCTTTGCCGTGCAGGCGCGCGTCAACATGGAAACGATGGCCGCCGACGGCTCCACCCGCCCCTCCGGCGGCGCGCTGACCGCCTTCGACATCCCCTCCGGCCCCGGCGTCCGCACCGATACCTTCGGCTACGCCGGCTACCGCACGAGCCCCAGCTTCGACTCGCTCCTCGCCAAGGTCGTCGGCTACTCCCCCTCCCCCAACCTCGCCGACGCAGTCCGCCGCACCTCCCGCGCCCTCGCCGACTTCCGCATCGAGGGAGTTGCCACGAATGTCGACCTGCTCCAGACCATCCTCGCCCATCCCGACCTCGCCGCCGGACGCGTCTACACGCGTTTCGTCGACGACCACGTCGCCGCCCTTGTCGATCCCATTAACGCTACCCATCCCCGGCGCTTCTTCGAGCGCCCCGCCGCTTCCTCACCCGCCGCCACCGGCCAGGCCGGTGTCATCGTCGACCAGAGCGATCCTCTCGCCGTGCTCGTCCACGGCAAGGAGGGCGGTCCTGCCGCCGCAGCCCCCGAGCCCGAGCTCGACATCCTCCCCGCGGTCGATGTGCCCGAGGGCGTCCACGCCGTGCTGGCGCCCCTTCAGGGCACCATCGTCACGATCGATGTTGCCGAGGGCGACACCGTTCGCGAGGGCCAGCTCCTCCTCGTCATGAACGCCATGAAGATGGAGCACGAGGTCCACGCCCGCGCCAGCGGCACCATCCGCGAGGTGACCGTCTCCGCCGGCGACACCATCTACGAAGGCCACCCCGTCATCCTCATCGACGAGGGCCACGTCGAGGACACCGGCGAGGCAGTCTCCGAGGAGCTCGACCTCGACTTCGTCCGCCCCGACCTCGCCGAGGTCCACGAGCGCCACGCCGCCACCCTCGACGAGAACCGCCCCGATGCTGTCGCCCGCCGCCGCCGCACGAAGCAGCGCACGGCGCGCGAGAACGTCGACGACCTCTGCGATCCCGGCACCTTCGTCGAGCACGGCTCCCTTGCCCTCACCCCCGGCACCGGCCTCCCTCTCGAGGAGGTCGTCCGCCGCTTCCCCACCGACGGCATGATCACCGGCGTCGGCTCCGTTAACGGCGAGCACTTCGACGACGAGGACGCGCGCTGCGTCGTGCTTGCCTACGACTACACCGTGCTCGCCGGCACGCAGGGCGCCGTCAACCATCCCAAGACCGACCGTATGCTCGAGCTCGCCGGCAAGTGGCGCCGGCCCGTTGTCTTCTTCACCGAGGGTGGTGGCGGGCGCGCCGGCACCGGCGGCCGCCGCGAAGGCGGCCAGGCCGCCGCCGAAGCGCCCACCATCGGCGGCTACCGCCCCCTCGATACCCCCACCTTCGCCACCATGGCCAAGCTCAGCGGCCTCGTGCCCCTCGTCGGCATCACCTCGGGGCGCTGCTTCGCCGGCAACGCCGTCCTCCTCGGCTGCTGCGACATCATCATCGCCACCGCCAACTCCAACATCGGCCTCGGCGGCCCCGCCATGGTCGAAGGCGGCGGTCTCGGCGTCTTCACCCCCGAGGAGATTGGCCCCATGGACGTGCAGGTCCCCAACGGGGTCGTCGATATCGCCGTCGAGGACGAGGAGGAAGCCGTCCGCGCCGCCAGGCAGTACCTCTCTTACTTCCAGGGTCCCATCGACGACTGGGAGTGCGCCGATCAGCGCATCCTCCGCACCCTCGTACCCGAGAACCGCCTCCGCGCCTACAGCGTGCACGACATCATCGAGACGATGGCCGATACCGGCTCCGTCCTCGAACTGCGCCCCCACTTCGGGATCGGTATGGTCACCTCCCTCATCCGCATCGAAGGCCGCCCCATCGGCGTCATCGCCAACAACGCGACCCACCTCGGCGGCGCCGTCGACAGCGACGGCTCCGACAAGGGCGCGCGCTTCATGCAGCTCTGCGATGCCTTCGATGTTCCCATCCTCTTCCTCGTCGACACCCCCGGCATGATGGTCGGCCCCGAGGTCGAGAGGACCGCGCTCGCCCGCCACTCCGCCCGCCTCTTCGTCACTGGCGCCAACCTCACCGTCCCCCACGTCGCCATCTTCATCCGCAAGGGCTACGGCCTCGGCGCCCAGGCCATGGTTGGTGGGAATACGAAGGAACCCTTCTTCGCTGCCGCCTGGCCCACGGGCGAGTTCGGCGGCATGGGCCTCGAGGGGCAGGTCAAGCTCGGCTACCGCAATGAGCTCGCCGCCATCGAGGACCCCGAGGAGCGCATGAGCCGCTACGAAGAGCTGGTCGAACGCGCCTACGAACGCGGCAAGGCCCTCAACCAGGGCGTCGCCTTCGGTGTCGACGATGTCATCGACCCCATGGACTCCCGCGCCTGGATTAGCGCCGCCTTGCGTTCCGTGCCGCCCCCGCCCCCGCGGGAGGGCAAGAAGCGCCAGAACATCGATACCTGGTAGGCCGCGCTACTCCGCGCGGTGGATGCCGAGCGCCTCCGCCAGCCCCGCCACCGGCTGCGCGGCGCCGTCGACCGCTTGCTCGATCGATTGCTGCCAGAAGTCCGCCACCGGCGCCAGCTCCTCGGCATTGAACCGTCGCTCCTGCATCGTGAACGAGTCCTGCGCGTAGACCAGCGCGTCGACCGGTGGCCCCACGTCCGTCGAGCTCGCCTGCGTCGAGTTGAACGAGAGCAGCCCCACCCGCAACGCCTTCTCCAGCGAGGCTTCGTGCCGCAGCGTCCGGTCCAAAATGGGCTTGCCGTAGCGCGTGTCGCCGATGATCACGTACGGCGTTCCCTGCGAGACCTCCACCCAGTTCCCCTGCGGGTAGAGCAGATACAGGTGCGGCGAGTCGTCTTCCGCCAGCTGTCCCCCCACGATGCAGTGCAGGTCGAACCACAACCCGGCCTTGATGAGCCAGTCGTTGTCCTCCTCGTGGACCCGCCGGATCTCCTCCGCCAGCGCGTTCACCGCCTGGTACGCGCGCCCGAGGTTCGCCCCGTTGTTCTGGAGCCGCTCCTCGAAGTACGTGATCGCCTTGTCCCGCACCGAACGCAACCCGCTCGTGAGCACGAACATCGCGTGCTGCTCCCCCTGGTGCACCGCGATCTTCTTCGCCGTCGAGACCTCCGACCCGCTCGTGATGCGCGTGTCCGCGATCGCCACGAGGCCGCTCTCGCACTTGATCCCCAGGCAGAACGTCATCTCAGTCCTCGACGAGCCGCACCTGCGCCACCCGGCCCGGCTCCGCGCGGAAGATATCCTCCGTGATGGCCCGGTCAACCTCGATCAGTCGCGCCTGGAACTCGTCGATGAACTCGTGCAGCCCCTCGTCGACGACCTGCTCGACATCCGATGCCCCCAGGTCCAGGTTCAGCAGCGCGATTCTCCGTTCCGCCCCCGCCCGCCGCCGCTTGGGCGCCTCCGCCGTCGCTTGCTGGTAGTGCCGCGCGAGCGCCTGCACCGAGAACGCGAGGCTGCGGGGGAACTCCACTGAGAAGATGAGGAGTTGCGCCACCAGCATGCCGTCGACCTCGCTGTAGCCCAGCCGCCGGTACGCCTCCCGCGCAGAGGCCGACCGCAGCACCGCGACCCACTGGAACCGGTCGAACGCTCCCCCGACCGAATCGTCTCCGGGCAGTAGGATGTGGTACTTCGCATCCACGATGCGGCTCGTCATGTCCGCCCGCTCCAGATACATCCCGCAGCGGAACCACTCCCGCCCCTCGTCCCGCAGCACCGTGTTGTCGTAGAGCCCCAGGATCGTCTGCGTGCGCCGCTGCGTCTCCGTGCACAGCTCGTGGACATCGCCCGCTCCGAACTGCCGCCGGTACGCCAGGAACAGGTAGAGCGCGTTGATCTCCTCCCACACCTCCCGCGAGATGTGCTCCCGCAGCCCCCGCGCCAGCTCCCGCGCCCGCACGAACGTGGACCGCAGCGACCCCGGGTTCAGCATCGAGAACAGCAGGAACTCCGAGTGCGTCAGCTCCGGCGACTCAAGCAGCGCCTCCCAGTAGAGCTCGTTCGAGGCCGTCGTGCTGACGAGGCTGTGCCAGACCTCTTGCCCGCCCTCCAGCGACACCTCGTGCTCCACATGCGCCATCCGCGCAATGTTCTCCGTGCGCTCCAGGTAGCGCCCAAGCCAGTACAGGTTTTCGGCCACGCGGCTCAGCATCAGTCTGGCTCCTCGTTCAGCACCCACGTGTCCTTGCTGCCCCCACCCTGCGAGGAGTTCACCACGTACGACCCCTCCCTGAGCGCCACCCGCGTCAACCCTCCCGGGATCACCCAGGTCTCCTCCCCGGAGAGGACGAATGGGCGCAGGTCCGCCCGCCGTGGTTTGAGCCGGTCCTCGTCGAACGTCGGGATCGTGCTGAAGTGCAGAAGCGGCTGCGCGATCCAGTTGCGCGGCTCCGCCTCCATCTGTTCAAGCGCTGCCCCCAGCTCCTCCTCCGTGGCCTGCTCTCCGATGAGCACGCCGTACCCGCCCGACTCGTTCGCTGGCTTCAGCACCAGATCCCGCGCGTGAGCCTTGATGTAGTCCCGCTCCGACGGGATCAGCGCCGAGAACGTCTCAACGTTCTGCAGGATCGGGTCTTCATCGAGATAGAAGCGGATGATCTCGGGTACCCAGCGGTACACCACCTTGTCGTCCGCCACCCCCGCCCCCGGCGCGTTCGCCAGCGTCACGTTCCCCGCCAGGTAGGCCCGCATCAGCCCCGGTACACCGAGCATCGAGTCGGGGCGGTACACCAGGGGGTCGAGGAAGTCGTCATCGATGCGCCGGTAGACCACGTCGACCCGTTCCAGCCCCGTCGTCGAACGCAGGTAGACGCAGTCGTCGTCGCCCACCGTCAGGTCCGAACCCTCCACCAGCGGAATGCCCATCTGCTTGCTCAGGAACGAGTGCTCGAAGTACGCCGAGTTGTAGATCCCCGGAGTCAGCAGCACCGCTCGCGGCGAGTCGCTCGCCTCGGGACCCACCGAGAGCAGCGTCGCGAGGAGCTGGTTCGGATAGTCGGTCACCGCCTGAACGCCCCACCGGGGAAACAGGTCGGGAACCACGCGTAGCATCACCGTCCGGTTTTCGAGCACGTACGAAACGCCAGAGGGCGTCCGCAGGTTGTCCTCCAGCACCACGAACTCGCCGCTCTCGTCGCGCACGAGGTCGCACCCCGCGATGTGCGCGTACACCCCCAGTGGGGGCTCGAACCCTTCCATCTCCGGCCTGAAGCCCGGCGAGCTCAGCACGATCTCCTCCGGGACGACCTTCTCCTTGAGGATGCGCTGCTCGCCGTAGAGATCGCTCAGGAACAGGTTGAGCGCCCTCAGCCGCTGCTTCAGGCCGGCATCCACGCCCTTCCACTCTTCCGCTCCCACGATTCGTGGGATCAGTGAGAACGGAAAGATGCGCTCTGTCCCTTCCTCGTCCGAATAGACGTTGAACGTGATGCCCGCGCTCAGGAGCGCGAGATCGGCCCTCGCCTTCCGCTGCTCGTACTCCTCCAGCGACCAGCTCTCCAGGGCTTCCGCAAGCTCCCGGTAGTCCGGACGCAGCGCCCCCTGCGCGTCGACCATCTCGTCGTCGGGCGCGTTCGCTGCGTAGCCGTCGAGCAGTTCTCCCTCAAGCATCACAACACTCTATGGCCGCTAGGTTACATGACCGTTTCCACGGGCCGCGTGTCTGGCGAGCCCCCCGGAGGGTCCGTAGAGTCGCCCCATGCCAGTCGCCCGCGGCGCCCCCGGAGCGGCCCAGCGCTTCGAGTTCGATGTCGTCGTCGTCGGTGGCGGCATCGCTGGACTCTCCGCCGCCCTCAGCGCTACCGAGGCGGGCGCCCGCGCTGTCCTCGTCGAGAAGGCCCCGCTGCCCGAGCGTGGCGGCAACACCCGCTTCGCCGACGCCCAGATGCGCTTCCCCCACGAGCCCGACGAGTACGGCCAGCGCGCCTACACCGCCGACGAGATGTTCGATGACCTCATGCGCATCTCCAGCGGCCGCGCCAACCAAGAGCTCATCCGCACACTCTGCGACAACGCCGCCGGCACTATCGAGTGGCTCACCGCGTACGGCGTCGAGTGGGAGGAGGGCTACCCCCACACCGCCGGCTACCGCCGCATGCCGAAGTCCGGCGGCCAGGGCCTCGTCGATCTGCTCTACCGCCGCCTCGAGGGCCTGAACGTGCCCGTCAGCTACCAGACCGCCGCCAGCGACCTCATCCTCGACCCCGATGGCTCCGTCTGCGGCGTGCGCTGCACCTCCCCCGACGGAATCACCGACATCGAGGCGGCGGGTGGCGTCATCCTCGCCTGCGGCGGCTTCCAGGCCAACGTCGAGATGCGCGTCCGCTATCTCGGGCGCTTCGCCGACTCGCTCATCCTCCGTGGCTCGCGCTACAACACCGGCGAGGGGCTCACCATGGCCCTGGCCGCCGGCGCTGCCCCTGCCGGCCAGTGGGGCGACTACCACTCCGCCGTCCTCGACGCTCGCTCGCCCGCCGTCGAATGCGGCGTTACCGCCCTCTACAACTACCAGATGGGGATCTTCGTCGACTCACGCGGCCAGCGCTTCATCGACGAAGGCGAGGACTTCCGCGACCACACCTACGTGAAGTTCAGCAAACGCATCATCGAGGAGGCAGGAGGGCGCGCCTGGTGCCTCTTCGACCAGCGCGCCTACCAGCGCGAGGAGTTCGCCCGCGCCTGGCGCCCCGTTGGCCCCCCGTTCGAGGCGGAAACCCTCACCGACCTCGCGCGCGATATCAGCCTGCCCGGGGAGGACCTGCTGGAGACGGTGGCCGCCTATAACGCCGCCGTCATGGACGGCGACTACGACCTCGACCGGCTCGACGGCAAGGGAACACGCGGCATCGCGCCCCCCAAGAGCAACTGGGCCCTGCCCCTCGACTCCCCGCCCTACCTCGCCATCCCCGTTACCGGCGGCATCACCTTCACCTTCGGCGGCCTCGGCTGTGACGCGCGCGCCCGCGTCCGCCACACCGCCGGCCACCACATCCCCGGGCTCTACGCCGCGGGCGAGCCCATGGGCGAGTTCTTCTACGACAACTACCCCGGCGCCAGCTCCGTCATCCGCGGAGCCGTCTTCGGACGTATCGCCGGCCGCGAGGCCGCCGCCCGAGCGTCAGACTAGAACCGTTCGAGCTCGTCCGGGACCGGCGCCTCCGCCAGGCACTCCATGATCTGGCCCGAGGCGCCCGTGTGGTAGTCGGCTGTCGAGTACCGCTGGAACGCCTGCTCGTCGTCGAACGACAGGAACAGCACGTACGTCAGCGGATCCTCGACCCCGCGCCGGTACTCGAAGATGCTCTCCGGCTCGTTCTCCGCAACGTCACGGACTAGCTGCGACGTAAGCCGCTCGAACTCCGCTTGCTTGTCGGCGGCGACCTTCAGCCGCCACAGCGTCGTCGGCACCGGCTAGTCCTCCTCGATCGGGCGGAACACGGGAATCGGGTAGTCGCCCTCTTCCTGTTCCTCGAACTCCACGCGCACGCGCTGGCCGATCGAGATGTCCGTCGTCGGGTCGTCGACGCCCACGACGCTGCTCATCATGCGGAAGCCCTCATCGAGGTCGACGTAGGCCACCGAATACGCGCCCAGGTCGATGAAGCCCGGCATCCGGTTCTGTCGCACCACTGAGAACGTGTAGACCGTGCCCTCACCCGCCGAGACGTGCCAGTCGAGGTCGTCCGACCCGCATGCGGGACAGTGATGTCGGGGGTAGAAGACCACCGGGTCGTCGCAGTCCTCGTTACAGCGCTGGTAGCGCAATTCGCCCTGCTGGGCGCCCTCCCAGAATGGTTCCGTGTGGGGCTCGGGGAATCGTGGTTGTGGTCGCTTCGCCATCGTCCTAGTCCTTCGCCAGAATTACGGTGCCGCCGGTGTGCGTTCCGCCCAGCAGCCCGCCGTTTCCGTGGGCCACAGCCAGACTCGCGTCCGGCACCTGCGAGGTCGATTCGCCCCGCAGCTGCCGCGCGCCCTCCAACAGGAGGAAGATGCCGCGCATGCCCGGGTGGTTCGAGGAGAGCCCGCCGCCGTCGGTGTTGAGCGCCGGTCCCTCGCCGCTGTCGAACGCGAGCCGTCCGCCCTCCACGTACGCCCCGACCTCGCCCTTGGGGCAGAAACCGAGGTCTTCCAGGCAGACCGCCACGGTGATCGTGAACGAGTCGTAGATCATCGCGATGTCGATCTCGTCCGGCGATACGCCCGCCTCGCCGAACGCGATGGGCCCGCTCTGCGCGCCCGCGCTCGTCGTGATGTCGCCCCCGTTCTCGCGGTACTTCGTCGCCTCGCCCGCCCCGATGAGCCACACGGGCGGCTTCTTGCAGCCGCGGGCCACGTCGGCCGAGGCGATGATGAGCGCCCCGCCGCCGTCGCTGATCATGCAGCACTCCAGCAGGTGCAGCGGATCAGCCACGATCCGCGAGTCCAGCACGTCCTGCGGCGTGATCTCGTTCACGCCCACGAACTGCAGGTCCGTCATCGCCTTCACGGCCTCGGGGTTCCGCATCGCGTGGTGCCGCGTCGCCACCGAGATGCCCGCGAACTGCTCGTCCGTCGAGCCGTACTCGAACATGTGGCGCTGCTTCACCATCGCGTAGTTCGCAATCAGCGTGGCCCCGTACGGGGTCTCCATGTTCGTCGCCCACGTAGCCGGACCGCCTCGCCCGCCCGTGCCGATCGCGACACGGTTCGAGGCCGAGGTCGAGCCGTAGCTCAGCACCGCCACGTTGCACTTGCCCGCGGCGATGTCGCGCATTGCGTGCGCCGCCTGGAACTCGTACGAGGAGCCGCCGACCTGTGTCGTGTCGAGCACCGTCGGCCGCAGGCCCAGGTAGGCCGCCAGCTGTAGGCCGCCGCCCGCTTCCCCGTCCTGTGCGTCGTAGATCGCGTCGATGTCGCTCCACTTCAGCCCGGCGTCGTCCAGCGCCGCGCGGATCGAATCAACCTTCACGTTCATCGCCGAGACGCCCGGAGCCACCCGCAGGGGGTACTCGTGGATCCCGACGATGGCCGCCTGCCGCTCTTGCGCCATCGTTCCTCCTCGGATCGCGGTTGCGGTGGGGTTTTTCGCCTGCCGCCGTTTGCGCCGCCACCCGCGCGTCCCGTACGGTTCGCGCGTGCGCGTTGCGCTCCTCGCCGATACCCATCTCCCCTCGCTCATCCGTCAACTTGATGAGCTCGGATCGGGCCCGCGCGAGCTGCTCGCGACAGCGGACCTGATTCTACACGCAGGCGATGTCACCGCACCGAGCGTCCTCGACTGGTGCGAGGCCTTCGCCCCCGTGCTCGTCGCGCAGGGCAATAACGATATCTTCGAGGACCCTCGCCTCGCCCACCGTCAGATGCTCGACCTCGAAGGCTGGCGCCTCGGGATGACCCACGAGCTTCGCCCCGAGTCCCGCCCCATTTCCGTCCTCCTCAATGAGGGTCTCGGAGGCGAGCAGGTCGATGTGCTTATCGCAGGCGACACCCATGTCGAGCGCCTCGAGTTCCGCGAGGACGTTCTCTTCGTGAACCCCGGCAGCCCCACCCTCCCCCACCACAAGGAGTACCGGCTGGGCACCGCCGCCATTCTCGACATCGAGCGCGACCGCATCCGCGCCGAGGTCCACCTCCTCGGTCAGACCGAGGGCCGCCCCAACCCCTGCACCGGGAGCGTGCTCGAAATCACCCGCGACAACGGGCGCGTGAGCGTGGTCTCGTGACCGGCAAGGTGGCCATCACCCACATCAACGTGTCCAACGGAGGCGTGCCCAAGCTCCCCATCGAGCGCGCCGTCATCGGGACGCTCGGCGTCGAGAGCGACCGCCAGGCCAACACCGAGCACCACGGCGGCCCCGAGCGGGCCCTCTGCCTCTTCTCCCTCGAACGCATCGAGGCCCTGCAGGCCGAGGGGCACCCTATCACTCCCGGCGGCGCCGGCGAGAACATCACCATCACTGGCCTCGACTGGGACGCCGTCGCCCCGGGGACACAGCTCCGCCTCGGCGACTCCGTCCTCATCGAGATCACCGGCTACACCGCCCCCTGCTACAAGATCGAGGCCAACTTCTCCGGCGGCGACTTCAACCGCATCAACCAGAAGACCAACCCCGGCTGGAGCCGTGCCTACGCCCGCGTCCTCGAGGGCGGCCCCCTCCTCCCCGGCGACTCGGTCGAGCTGCTGCCCGGGAGCTAGCCTCCCCGGCTGAACCACGACGGCGGTACCGCCACCGGGAGCATCCCGAATTCCTCCGCCAGGATCCGTTCCAGCTCGCTCGCCGAGCCGATTGCGTGCCGCTCCATCTTCCCCTCGCGTGTGGTCATCAGCAGACCCCGCGCCGCCGTCATCCGCCCCCCACCCTCGAGCGGACGCGTCACGATCCACCCCTTCGTGAACTGCGATTTCGCCGAGGTTGTGTGGAACGCCAGCATCGGCAGGAATCCCTCCGCCGTCGTAGACGCCGAGCGAAAGTGGTAGACCACCTCCCGCTCCGCCCCCTCGCTCTCGCGGTACTCCACCTGCCACGCCTTCGCCGAAGCCGCCCGCCCCGCCGCCGCCGGCTCTCCGTCCTCGCGACGCACCACGCGATACGCCCCGCCCCGCTCCTGCGGCGTCCAGCTCCCGTCCCACGGCAGCGGCTGCTGAAACGTCTCCCCGTTCCCCACGTCTGCCAGCCAGTCCTTGTCCCCGAGCGGCACGCGCAGCGTCATGTGGTCGTAGGGCGGTCCGAAGCCCCCCTCCCGCCGCCGCATCTGCCCCTCCATCACGTCCACCTCGAACCCGAGCCCGCGCAGCGCCGCCGCCAGCAGCAGGTTCAGCTCATAGCAGAACCCGCCCCGCCGGCGAGTCACCATCTTCTGCACCAGGTGCCGCGTCGAGAACGAGTACGAGCGTCCCAGGTGGATATCGAGGTTCTCGAACGGGATGGAGAAGTGGTGTGCCCGGTGGACCGTTCGCAGCCCGTCCTCGTCCGCGGCAGGACGCCCGTCCAGGCCGATTCGGTGCAGGTACGCGTCCAGCGAGTCGCCCCCAAGGGCCTCAGCCTGTTGCTGCAGCAGGTTGCCAGCCCCCGGTTCGGATGGCGATCATGCTCCGAGCGCGGCGGGCGGTTGTCAAACCGCCCGCACTCACCGCGAACGGCGGCATACGCATGACCACCGACCAGTTCTCCGAGATCAACGGCTTCGAGCTCCGCTACCGCCTCTACGGCAGCGACGACGCTCCCCTCGCCATCATCGGCCACGGGATCTTCGCCTCCCTCGACCAGTACGCGGACCGCCCCGAAGCCCTCGATGTCCTCGCCGGAAGCTACCGCGTCCTCCTCTACGACGCCCGCGGCCACGGCGAGTCCGAGGGCCCCGAGGACCCCGACGGGTACTCCTGGCAGCAGCTCGGAGAGGAGATGCTCGCCCTCGCCGCCTTCGCCGGGGAAGAGCGCCCGATCCTCGGCGGCGCCTCCATGAGCGCCAACGCCGCCCTCTGGTGCGCCCTCGAGCGTCCCGAAGCGGTGCGTGCGCTCGTGCTGATCGCGCCCCCGCCCCTCGGCCCCCGCGAGCTGCGCGAGGAATCCGAAACCCAGGCCCTCCAGATGCTCGCCACCCTCGCCACGGCCGTCGAGTCCTTTGGCCTCTCCGGCACCGCCGACATGGCCGCCAACATGCCCGCCTTCACCGCCGCCGCCGGTGAGGGGGGCACGGAGATCCTGCGCTCGCAGAACCCCCGCACCATCGTCCCCATCATCCGCGGCCTCCACGAGCACACCCCCCGCGCTGCCGCCGAGTACGCCGCCATCAAGGCGCCCGTCGCCGTCTTCGCCCACCCCGACGACGCCCTCCACCCCCTCCGCTCCGCCAACCTCCTCGCCGAGCACATCCCCGATTGCCGCCTCCACGTCGGCCCCGAGCGCGACTTCTGGCAGAACCACCCCGAGGAGCTCGCCCGCGAGATCATCGCCTTCCTCGACGACGCTCTCTGAGCACCCCCTCCCGCCGGTGCCGCTATCATCCTCGCCGCGACGCAACGACGAGGAGAAGCCCCATGACCGTATTCAACGAACCCATCGCCCACCACCTCGGCTGGGCCGTCTATGACGCCGACGTCACCGCCGCCCGCTACGAGCAGATGCTCGGCGCCAAGTTCAAGCTCCAGCCCATCTACGAGCTCCAGGACATCTACAACCGACCGGCCAAGCTCAAGGTCTACTACGGCGCCTTCGCCGGCATCGCCATCGAGATCATCGAGCCCTTCGAGGGCGAGACGCCCCACGCCACCTTCCTCCGCGAGCACGGCGAGGGCATCCAGCACCTCGGTATCTGGGTCCCCGACGTGAAGAAGGCCACTGCCGACATGCTCGCCAAGGGCGCCCGCCTCACCTGGGTCTACTCCCAGGAGGACCACGACCCGGAGGCTGCCCGCGCCGCCGCCCAGCTCACCGTCGCCTCACCGTACGAGGAGCTCATGGAAGCCGTCCCCGCGAACGGCCTCAGCTACCTCGACATCAAGGAGGGCGGCACGACGATCGAGCTCCTCGGCCCCTTCGTCCACGACGTCATCTACCGCGGCGGCCCCCTCGAGGGCATGGAGGAGTGGATCCAGGCCTTCCCGCCGTTAGACGACTAAGACCTACCTCGCGTCCGGGTCCAGACCCCGCTCCTCGCGCGCCTTCCGCATGCGCGCGCCGTCAGAGCTCAGCCGCGGTCCCATCTCCTCCGACGGCAGCTCGCCCCGGACCATCCGGTCGGCTTTCGTCCCGTTGAACGTGATCCACTTCTCCGGAGTCACCTCGATCACAATCCGCAGCGGCGAGTCCAGCCGCTCGACGAACGAGGCAACGGCGGCCTCGTCGTCCCCCATCGCCTTGCCCGCCAGCGCGGGGTAGAACCAGTCCTTCGTCTCCCGGTCCTCGTGCACCACCGCGCGACCCTTCGCCGTTACCGCCCCGCGCTGCTCGAAGTTGAACGCCACCATCGCGCTCACCGACACCGAGACCCGCGGGTCGCGCTTGATCGCCGACACCCGATGCCGGTTCGCCGTGCAGGTGATCCAGAACTTCCCGTCCTTCCAGAAGAACTGGTGCAGCACGCCCACCGGCCAGCCGTCCTGCGTGCCCCACATCAGCACGCACTCGCGCGCGTCGTTCAGCAGCTCGTCGATCTCGGCCTCGCTGAACGGGAAGATCGAAACGACCTCGTGGTCCTTCATCACGTCTGGCTCTGGCATCTCCGTCACCTCGCTCGTTCTGACAGGGGCGGCGGGCCCCGGCGGCTGGCGATGATACCCGCCCGCCCCCGCCC
>VXLW01000094.1 GCA_009841435.1 Dehalococcoidia bacterium
CTGGCGCTGTGGGGCGGGGCGGGCGGCGCGCTCATGTCGCTGAGCATCAGCGGCGACTGGCTGCGGGCGATCGGGTCGCCCTCGTTCTATAGCGGGGCGACCATCGACCAGGAAGCGAAGCCGGTCGCGCAGTCAATGCACGGCAAGTGGGACGCAGGGGCGCACCCATTCGAAGACGCCGATACCTGGATGCTGATCGGGGCGAATCCGGTCATCTCGATGTGGGGCGGGATTCCCCACCAGAACCCGTGGAAGCGGATCAACGACGCGCGCAAGGGTGGCCTGAAGCTGATCGTGATCGATCCGCGCGAGACCGAGTGCGCGAAGCGGTCGGACATCCACCTGCAGGTGAAGCCGGGGGAGGATGCGACGCTGCTGGCGGGGATCATCCGGACCATCATCGAGGAGGGGCTGTACGACGCGGACTTCGTGCAGGCGAACGTGCAAGGCTTCGAGGAGCTGCGCGAGACGGTGGCCGACTTCACGCCCGACTACGTGGAGGAGCGCACGAACGTGCCCGCCGCGCTGATGCGGGAGGCGGCACGCACCTTCGCGGCCGGCCAGCGGGGGCGCGTGACCTCGGGCACGGGGCTCGACATGCAGCCTCGGGGCACGCTGCACGAATACCTCGTGCTGGCGCTGAACACGATCACGGGGCGGTGGCTGCGCGAAGGCGAGGAGGTTCCGAACCCGTACGTCCTGCTGCCGGGCCGCACCTGGCGCGCGCAGACGGAGGAGCTGGAGCCGCTCCTGCCGCAGGACTCGGCGCTGGAGAGCCGCTTCCGCGGGCTGAAGCACAACGACGGCCAGTTCCCGGCGAACGTGCTGGCGGACGAGATCCTGACGCCGGGGCCGGAGCAGGTGCGGGCGCTGTTCGTGATGGCGGGCGATCCGGCGGTGAGCATCCCCAACCACGACCGCGTGGTGGAGGCGTTCAAGAACCTGGAGCTGCTGGTCACGATCGACTGGCGGATGTCGGCGACGGCGAAGCTCTCGCACTACGTGGTTGCCTGCAAACTCTCGCTGGAGCGCCCCGACGTGACGATGCTGCCGGAGGCGGTGGCGGAGACGTACGGCCACGGCGGCTACACGGTCCCGTATGCGCACTACACCCCGGCGCTGATCGAGCCGGACTTCGACGTGATCCAGGAATGGGAGCTTTTCTGGGGGCTCGCGCACCGGATGCGGACGCCGATGACGTTCCGCGGGAAGCCGCTCGACATCGACAGGAAGCTGACCTCGGACGAGATGTTCGACGTGATGATGGAGGGCTCGCGCATCCCCTTCGAGGAGATCAAGGGGACGCCGGGCGGGCGCCTCTACCCCGACGCGAGCATCCGCGTGGAAGCGCGGGAGCCGGGGAAGGACGCACGGCTGAACGTCGGGTTCGGGCGGATGATGGAGGACCTGCGCGACGTGCGCGGCGAGCCGCTCACGGGCGGGGCGGCGCTGGAGCCGGGGGAGGAGTACTCGCACCGGCTGATCACGCGGCGGATGCGGCAGGTCTTCAACGGCATGGGGCAGCAGATCCCGGAGCTGATGGAGAAGTACAGCTACAACCCGGCCTTCCTCTCGCCCTTCGACCTGCGGGCGCTGGGGCTGGAGGCGGGAGACATCGTCGAGATCGCTTCGAAGCACGGCGCCATCCGGGGCGTGGTGGAGGCGGACGAGACGGTGCCCTCGGGCGTCATCTCGATGGCGCACTCGTGGGGCGACAGCGTCGAGCGAGAGGAGGAGACGTTCCAGACGTGGGGGAGCAACACCAACAAGCTCGTGAGCTTCGACGAGGACTTCGACCCGATTTACGGAATGCCGCGCATGACCTCCCTGCCGGTCAACATCCGGAAAGCGGAGGGGGTGGAGGCGGGGTAGCGGCGATCGCTACAGGTCGGCGACGTTGATCGTGTGGCCGGTCTCGGAGGCGGCGTAGATGCCGTGGACGGCCTCCATGGTGTTGAGGTTGTCGTGGCCGCTGCTGATGGGCTCCTTGCCCTCGCGGATGCAGCGGGCGAAGTGGACGATCTCGTTGGTGAAGGGGTTGTCGCCAACGAGGCCCTCCATGTCGGGGCCGACCTCGCTGAAGGCGTGGACCCCGTTGTGCCCCGGCTGCGTCTCGCGCGCCTCTGAGGCGATGCGGGCGGGGGCGTGGTGCTGGTCGACCACGTTCCCTTCGAGGTCCGGCGTGGTGTAGATGGTGCCCTTCGTGCCGATGATGAGGGACTGGTACATCCAGGGGGTGCGGGCGCTGTAGCTGGAGAGGAGCGTGCCCATGGCGCCGCTGTCGAACTCGAAGGTGGCGACGGCGCGGTCCTCGGCGCCGTTTCTCATGAGGGGGTGGTCGCCCCAGGTCTTTGCCGTGATGCGGACGACGTTTCCGACGAAGTAGCGAAGCAGGTCGACCTGGTGCGTGCTGACCATCATCACGCTGCCGCCACCGTTCTTCTTGCCGTCGAAGCCCCACCAGTCGCCACGGGTCTGGGTGGTCACGCTCCCGGCGAGGGCGGCGCCGAACCAGCTATCGGCGCGGCAAGCCCAGATGTCGCCGAGCTCGCCGGCCTCGATGATGCGCTTCACGTTCTGGTAGTGGGGGAGATAGCGCAGCATCTGCGCGACCATGAAGGTGACGCCCGCGTCGTCGCAGGCGTTGACGATGTCGCGGGCTTCCTGAACCGAGCAAGCCATCGGCTTCTCGAGGAGCACGTGCTTGCCCGCCTTCGCCGCCTCGATGGCGTTGCTGGCATGCGCGTTGTGGATGGTGGCGATGTCGACGGCCTCGATGTCGTCGCGGGCGAGCAGGTCGGCCGTGTTGGTGTAGACGGAGCCAGGGTCTACACCGGCGTCGGCTGCGTAGGCCTGCGCGGCCTCCTCGCGGATGTCGCAGACGGCGACGAGCTCGACTTCATCGCGATGCTCGAGGAAGGCGGGCATGTGGGCACGAGAGATGCCGCCGCTGCCGATGAGGCCGATGCGTAGGGGAGGCATGGGGGCTCCTGGGGGTGGAATTCGTGGAGCCCCGACTATACGGGGTCATTGGGTGGCGGTCGGTGGCTAGCCCTCGCCCATGGCCTCCATGATCTGCGCCATTTCCTCGGCGCTGACGTCGGCGATGTGGGTGGCGATGGACCAGTGGTTGCCGGCGGTATCGAGGACGCGGGCGATGCGGTCGCCATAGAACTGGTCCTCGGGCTCGGCGACGGGGGTCGCGCCGGCACTCACGGCCTGGGCATAGACGGCATCGACGTCTTCGACGTAGAGGTGGATCTGAGCTGCGAGCGGCGGGAAGTCGGAACCCGAAGAAGAGCCGAGCATGACTGGGGCGCCGCCGATCTCGACCTCAGCATGGGCGATCGAGCCATCGGGCATGGGAAGACGCATTCGCTCGACCGCACCGAAGCCCTTCGCAAGGAAGTCGAGGAGGCGGGGGGCATCCTCGGCGACGAGGTACGGGGTGATGGCGGTGTAGTCGTCGGGAACGGGCTTGACGTCGGGCATGGGTGCTCCTTGTGGCAGTTGGCCTGTTGGCTGTTGGGAAACCAAGGGATTGCGAGCGGCAAGCATACGCCCGGCTGGGCGCGGGGGGAACCGGTGGAGCCCGATCAGGCGTCGTCCGCCGCCTTCAGGCGACTCCTGACCTCTTCCTCGGTGATGTCCTCGACGGGGCTGGAGAGCGACCAGGTGTTGCCGGAGGGATCGGTGATGCAGGCGCCACGGTCGCCGTAGAGCTGGTTGGCAGGCTCCTGGACGGAGGTGGCGCCCGCGCCTATGGCCCTGGCGTAGGTGCCGTCGACGTCCTCGACGTAGAGGTTGATGTGAGCGTTGGTGAGCTTGAACTGAGGGGGCGTGACGGAGCAAAGCATGATCGCGTCGCCGCCGATTACGACCTCAGCGTGGCGAATGCCGCCATCGGGCCCGGGGATGCGCATGCGCTCCACCGCGCCGAAGGACTCTGCGAGGAAGTCGATGAGGGCGGCGGCGTCCTCAGCGACGAGGTAGGGGGTGACGGCTGTATATCCCTCGGGGATGTATTCGGTGTCGGACATGCGCCCTCCCCTGCGGGTGCCGATTCGTGGGATTCGGTAGTATCCCCTGCGCGAAAACTCACGCGGGAGAGTACGGCATGGTACGCCAAGAGATCATTGACAAGAGTACAGAGCTCCAGAAGACGCCGATGTCTGAGCGCATCGCGAACATCAAGGAGGAGCTGGCGGCGGGCGGAGACGAGGCGCAGCAGCTGCGTCGCCTGCCCGACTGGGTCTCCAAACTGATGGCCGACACGGGGCTCTATCGCCACACCATGCCGAAGGCGCTTGGCGGCGAGGACATGACGGCGCGGGGCCAGATCGAGGCGATCGAGGAGACCTGCGCGATCGACGGCTCGATCGGCTGGTGCGTGCAGATCAACTCGGAGATCAACGCGCTCGTGCTGCGGCAGATGGACCCTGCCTTCGCACACGAAATCTGCGACGACTGGTACTTCCTCGTCTGCTCGGGCCTGGGGACGCCGAACGGCGAGTTCCCCGGCCGGAAGGCAAAGCGTGAGGGCAGCGGCTGGCGCGCGACCTACCAGGGCGCGTTCGCAAGCGGGTGTTTCAACGCCACCTGGAACCTCGTCCTGAATCCCGCCGCGGAGATCGTCGACGAGGACACCGGGGAGATGGCGGACGTCTCCTTCATGGTGCCGGCCGGGGAGTTCGTGCCAGTGGACACGTGGAACATGGCGGGGCTGCGCGGGTCGGGCAGCCACGACGTGCGCATCGTCGACCAGTTCATCCCGGAGAAGTACCTGCTTCCCCAGAACGCGCTCGACTCTACGACGCACTGGGAAAACCCGACGCTCCGGAACCCCTCGCAGGTTCCCTACAACAAGGCAGCGGTCGCGCTGGGGATCGCGCGCGGCGCGATCGACGCGTTCGTGGACCTGGCGATGGTGAAGACGCCTTGGATGTCGGGCTCGAGCCTGAAGGATCAGCCGGAGGCGTTCATCCGGCTGGGCGAGGCGGAGGCGACGCTGCGCGCCGCGCGCGCCTTCGTGATGGAGTCGCAGGAGGACATCGAGGAGAACCTGGGGCCGCTGGACGGCGGACGCCTGGTGCCGGAGTGGCCCCTGCTGCGGCTGGGGCTGCTGTCCTCGACGCACGCGGCGCAGGCCGCGCGTCACGTGGTCGACACCATCCACAACACGGCGGGCACGACGGCCAGCCGCATGGAGCATCCGCTGGAGCGCAAGCTGCGGGACTCCCACCAGGCGGCGGCGCACGGCGGCGTGAGCTGGCGTCACTACGGAGGGATGGGCAAGACCTGGCTCGGGGACGATATCCCGCCGCAGTACGCGGAGGTGAAGCGGGCGTAGCGCGCCTCCGGCGCGGCTGTTGGCTCCTGGTGAGCCGGCGTCCATCGAGGAGAGAGCGCTCCACCCCCCTGGGTGGGGCGCTCTTCTGTGGACATTGCGGTCGTGAGAGCCCAGAGCGTGAGGGCGGTTGCTATAACGTCACGGGCCTTGATGAAGGGTTCGTCAAGGAACGCGCGGAGGGGGTTTACAGGCCGAAATCCGCGCGGGTAACCTCGTTTGCGTTGGAGGCGGGGTGAGCGGAGGACCGGACGGAGCCCCTTCGGGGGAGACGGACGGGAAGGTGGGCCAAGGGCAACCGAGGCGCGCCGGCTCCGGGAAACTACCTCCAGCGGAAAGCGCTCCACTCTCGGGTGGAGCGCTTTTTCGTGTCCGGTGATCGGTGGTCGGTCCCCTCCCCGGGGACGCTCGCTAGCGCGGGATGACGGGGAGGGTGACGCAGGAGGGGCGGTTCGTGTCGTGGAAGACGGTCTGCTGAGCAGGGACCAGCTCCGTCTCGGTGTGGATGGGGTTGCCGGTGTTGGGGTTGCGGTCGAAGTGGGGGAAGTTGGAGGAGCTGATGTCGACGCGGATGCGGTGGCCGGGCTTGAAGACGTGGCTCGTGGCCCAGAGGTCGATGGTGAACTCGTAGGACTGGCCGGGGGTCATCAGCTCCTGCTCGAGCAGGGAGTTGCGGTAGCGGGCGCGGATGATGCCGTCCTGGAGGTTCTGGACGTAGCCGTCGGGGCGCACGTCGCAGAGCTTGGCGGTGAAGTCCGTGTCGATGGCGCTGCTCGTCGCCCAGAGTGTGACGGAGATAGGACCGGTGACCTCAAGCTCCTCGGCGAGGGGCTCGCTGGTGTAGCAGAGCACGTCGCCGCGCTGCTCGGCGGGGGTCTGGTCGAAGACGCCGGGGGGCGTGATCAGGTTGTTGCCTCCGAGGGTGGGGACGGGGTCGTCGGGGTCGTAGACGAAGCGGTCGGGGCGCTCGTTGCCGGGTGGGTCCTGGCTGAGGGCGCCGTCGCCATTGAGGGAGTTGGCGGAACCGTCGCTGTGGAGGTACCAGGGGGTGTAGACGGTGCGGGCGAGGGGCCACTCGTTCTCCTCGCGCCAGACGTTGTCGCCCATGACGAAGATGCGGACGGGCGGGTCATCCATGATTCCCGTGTCCTCGCCCTTGAGCCAGTGGTCGAACCAGCGAAGCTGCTCTTCCTTGAGCTCGATGGCGGCGTTCGGGCCGAAGTCGAGGTCGCCGCAGCCACCGGTGGTGGGGACGGTGTACCCGATGTGGCCCCAGGGGCCCATGAGCAGTTTCTGGTTGGGGCGGGCCTTCTCGCCGCCGCGGGCGGTGATGCCGCTGTACCCCTCGAGGGCGCCCTCCTCGAAGATGTCGTACCAGGAACCGACGTGATACATCGGCTGGTTGACCTCGTGGAAGCGACGGCGAAGGTTGATGTTCCACCAGTGCGGGCCGTCGTCGGGGTTGGCGAGGTAGTCGGCGAAGTAGGGCGCGATGGTCGAGAGGCGGTCGGCCCAGGCGGTCATGGGCATCTCGCGGGCGGAATGGTCGAGGAGGGGGCGGAAGCCGTCGGCCTGGGCGAGCTCGGACTCGAAGTCGGGGAGGTCGGGGTCAAGGCCAAGGCGGCGGGCGGTGTCGCGCGCCTTTGAGGTGGCGTAAGCGGCCATCCAGCCGTGCTCAAAGGCCCCGCCGCTGTGGTAGATCCAGCTCTGCTTGAAGTCGGTGGAACCGGAGACAGGCATCTGCGCCTTCAGCGAGGGCGGGGACTCGCCCGCGACCATGTACTGGACGGCGGCCAGGTAGGACTGGCCGTAGGTGCCGACGGAGCCGGTCGACCATGGCTGGGCGGCAGCCCACTCGATGGTGTCGTAGCCATCGAGGGCCTCGTTCACGTGGGGCTCGTACACGTCGCCCTCGGAGCCGAAGCGGGCGCGCGTGTCCTGGGTGACGACCGCGTAGCCGTGGGAGGTCCAGTAGTCGGCCATGACGAGGGGACCGAGGGCGGTGCGTCCGTAGGGCGTGCGGGAGACGAGGGCGGGGAACTTGCCGGGGCCGGAGGGGCGGTAGACATCGGCCTGGAGGCTGACGCCGTCGCGCATCGGGATCATCACGTTCTCGTCGACAGTCACGCCTTCGATTCGGTCGGCCATGGGGCACCTCTCTCGGGTCCGGGGGCTGGTGGGCGGCATGGTCAGCGGCGCTCTCGCGCCTGTCAACGCTGAACCCCTGGCGGCGGGGACGAGGAGGTCAGCTGCCGGCGGCGGCGATGCGATCGAGGATGGGGAGGACGTAGCTGGCGAAGCCTTCGGGGTCCTCCGACATGGGGAAGTGGCCGAGGCCTTCCATGATCTGGAGTTCGGCGCCGTCGATCGCGGCCGCGGCCTCCTGCGACACGGGGATCGTGAATCCGTCGTACTCCCCGGTGAGCATGTAGACGGCACACCTGGTCGTGTCGATCTTGTCGGCCTCGCCACGCAGGTCGTGGTCGTAGCTGAAGTAGTTGAGGTCGCCGGTGAAGACGCCGGGAGCGCCCTGCGCGTAGTGCAATCGGGTCTCCTGGCGGAAGGTCTCGGGGGCCTGGGGCGCCATGACCCACATCATGAGCTCGGCGTGGTGGGCGGGGTCGGTGGTCGCCATGACGTGCTGGAAGACGCCGTTGTCGATGATGGTATCGGTATCGATCTTGAGGCCGCCCTCGCAGGCGATCACGGCTCGGTAGGAGTCGGCGTGATAGCGAGCGAGGTCGAGCGCGAGCATGCCGCCGACGGAGGCGCCGATGAACACCGGGCGGTCGAGGCCGAGGGCGGAGGCCAGGGCATTGGGCACGGCCATGGCGAAGTCACGGGTGAGCACGTAGGGCTCGGCCCACCAGGCGCGGTTGGCGGGAGGCAGGGACTTCCCGTGGTGGGGGAGGTCGTAGGCGATGACCCGGAAGCGGCTGGTGATGCGTTCGTCCTCCAGGAAGTGCCGCCACTGCCGGGCGTCCGCACCCGCGGTGTGCTGGCACAGCAGGGGGATCCCCGATCCGGCCTCCTCGTAGTAGAGGCGGCAGTCGAGACCTTCGATGTCCAGATGGACATAGCGCCCGACGGCTGCGTCGTGCTGTCCATGCCGGCTCGGCGTGTCTGCCGGCCGGGGAGTGGGGTCGGTGCCGTTGCGCGCGTGGCGCAGGAGTTCGCAGAACCGTCTCATGGCGGCGTGGCGGTTGCGGTCGAAGGGCCCCGCCTCAAACGAGAAGCCCACGAGGATGGCGCCGAACGGATCGGTGAAGAAGGGAGGCGGCGGCGAGGCCAGCAGCTGGCCCCAGGTTGCACCGTCGGCCGACCAAACGATGTTGTCAGCGTCGGGCTCGGGGGCAGCCTCCCCCGCAGCCAAGGCGGGAAGACCACCAGTGATGTGGATCACAGTTGCGCGGCCGTCGACCACCAGGGTCAGGGAACCCGCCCACCCGGCGGCGTGGGCGCGGAATTCGGCATCAGACCCAGCGAGCCGTACCGCCTCGGCAATGGTCGCGGACTCCATGATCTCTCTCCCGGAAGGTGAGATGCGGGCCGGATTATAGGCGTCCGGTTACTCGCTCAACCGCGCGGCTCAGAGGGCGCTGAGGCCACGCTCTTGGGGCGTGCCGGTATGCTTGCGCGCCGTGAGCACGGTCTACGACTACATCGTGGTGGGGGCGGGGTCGTCCGGGGCGGCGCTGGCAGCGCGCCTGAGCGAGGACGCGGATAGGTCGGTGCTGTTGCTGGAGGCGGGGCCGGACTACGCCACCACCGACGCGACGCCGCACGACCTGCGCTACGCGCACCGCGTGTCGGTGGTCGATCACGACTGGGGCTTCACGGCGAACGCGACGCCGGACCGGGAGGTCTACTACCCGCGTGGGCGGGTGATGGGCGGCTCGTCCGCGGTGAACGGCACGCTCGCGATCCGGGGCACGCCAGAGGACTTCGACGAGTGGGCGGCGTTGGGGAACGAGGGGTGGTCGTGGGAAGACTGCCTGCCCTTCTTCCGGAAGCTGGAGCACGACCTCGATGCTTCCGGGGACTTCCACGGGAAGAGCGGGCCGCTGCCGATCGTGCGCTGGCGTCCCGACGAGATGCGACGACCGGGCCAGGCGTTCATCGACGTGTGCCAGGAGTTCGGCTTCCCCTATGCGGAGGACTTCAACGATCCGGAGGCGACGGGCATCAGCCCGATGGCGCAGAACCGCAACGTCGACACGCGCATCTCGACGGCGATGGCGTACCTGGAACCCATCCGGCACCGGCTGAACCTGACGATCCGGGGGGGCTGCCTCGTGAACCGGGTCCTGACGGAGGACGGGCGGGTAACAGGGGTAGAGGTCGACTCGGACGGGGAGCTGCAGACGGTTCATGGCCGAAACGTGGTTCTGTCGGCCGGGGCGATCATGTCGCCGCCAATCCTGGTGCGGTCGGGGATCGGGGCGCGGGAGGACGTGGAGGCGGTAGGGGCGACGCTGGTGCGGGAGCTGCCGGGGGTAGGCCGCAACCTGATCGACCACCCGCTCTGCTCGGTGGTGTGGCGGTCGAAGCCGGGGGTTTCGGTGATGCCGGACCCGCCCGTGCAGACGATGCTGCGCTACACGGCGAGCGGCGGCGAGACGAACGACATGCAGATCTACATGGTGAACCACTTCCCGGGGCGGGAAGGGAACTTCGCGCTGCTGGTGATCCTGCAACGACCGAAGTCGCGGGGACGGCTCCACTTCGAGAGCCCCGACTACCGGGCACAACCGCGGATCGAGTTGAACTTCTTCTCGGACGAGGATGGGGATGATGTTCGCCGGCTGCGGGAGGGGCTGCAGCTGTCACAGCGGATGGGGGAGCACCCGTCTATTGCGCAGTACGCGGAGGCGCTTGAGACGCCGTCGGCGGAGGTGCTGGCGGACAACGACGCGCTCGACGCGTACGTGCGGGCGAACGGGTCGCACAACTTCCACCCAGTCGGCACGGCGAAGATGGGTCCGGCGAGCGACCCGGGGGCGGTGGTCGACGCGCAGTGCCGGGTCCACGGGGTGGAGGGGCTGCGGGTGGTGGACGCCTCGATCATGCCGGAGATCGTGCGGGCGAACACGAACCTTACGTGCATCATGATCGGAGAGCGGGTGGCGGAGCTGATTCGCGAGGAGCGCGGCTAGCACGTTCCTCGCCGGCTGTTGGCCATTGGCTTTTGGCTGTTGGTCCGCCCCGGCACCACCCCATCTAGGAGGACACCTTGGCGATCCTTGGGATTACGAACAGGACCGAGAACTGGAAGACGGCGCAGCACTTCGCGCCGCTGTTCGGGGCGAACAGCGTCAGGCTTGCCCGGCGGTTGCTTGCTCACGATGACCAGCGGACTGCGCTACGGTCAGGAGATGTCCGGCTGGAACTGTTCTGGTGCGGGATGCGCGACTACATGAAGAGGTGGCCAGCACAGGTCAGAGAGCAAGAGAATCAGATCGCTTCCATCTACGAGAGCCGGTTCCGCGAAGTGCGCCAGCACGTCAAGGAGTCTGTCGAAGCTGGGATGTTCAAGAAGCTCACCGGCGACAATTACCGAGCGTCGAACGACGGCCAGAAGCGGAGGCTCAGGAACAACCTTCGTCACACTGAAATTGACATCGTCTTGGAGTCGCCCAAGCACCTGTTTATCGGGGAGGCGAAGCATGAATCCGACTTCGACGGGAATAGCAACTTCATACTGACCCATCAACTCATTCGGCAGTACGTGATGGCACGCATCCTCGTTGAGCTCAGCGGAGGGAAGCGGGAGGTCGTCCCGTTTGTCGTCGGCGACGACTCTTCGGTCCTCAACAACTCGCACCAGGTTCAGTTCATGATCAAGCACTGTGGGATGCGGAAGGAGAACGTCCTAACGTGGAGCGACATCGAGGCACTCTGGTAGCCAGCCCAGGGCACTGCCGCTGGAGTACCATTCGGCACGGAGCCCCCCAATGGCAAGTAGCCAACCGCTAACAGCCGACCCCAGCCTGATCGAACCGGGCGAGTTCGTCACGGACGAGTTCAGGATCGACCCGTTCCCGATCTACAAGCGACTGCGCGAGTACGAGCCGGCCTACCAGGACAAGTTCCAGAACCGCTGGATCATCTCGCGGTACGAGGACATCTGGGCGATCTACAAGGACAACGAGCGGTTCACGCGGGCGACCTACGACCCGCACGGGAAGCACAAGTTCGGGTCGGACTCGACGATGGGGTTCACGCTGAACGACCTGGGGGAGGGGCAGGACTACATCTGGCTGCGGGGCATCGTGGCGGGGGAGTTCGTGGGGAAGCGGCTGGAGAGGCGGGTGCCACTGATCGAGCGGATCGCGACGAAGATCATCGACGACTTCGTGGAGAAGGCGCGGGCGGACCAGAAGGCGGGGCTAAGGGCCGGGGGGCAGGTGGAGCTGGTTTCGCAGTTCAGCGAGCGCTTCCCGATCCGGGTGATCGCGGGGATGCTGGGGCTCCCGGAGGAGGACAACGACTACTTCGAGGCCGTCTACGACCGGCTCTTCGCGGGGAACGGCTACGGTCGGGCGCACTTCCGTCGAGGAGTGGCGGCGCGGGACGAGCTGTTCGCCTACCTGGACCCCCTGTTCGACGAGCGCATCGCGGAGCCTCGCGACGACCTCTTGTCGGTGTTCTGCCACGCGGAAAAGGACGGCGCGAAGATGACGCGCGACCAGATGCGCGGGTACGTGGCGCTGCTGCTGGTCGGCGGGGGCGACACGACGCACAAGGCGATCGACGCGATGTGGTGGAACCTGCTTCGGAACTACGAGCAGTACGAGGCGGTGCGGGACGACCCGGAGCTGATGGACCGGGTGTTCACGGAGATGCTGCGCTTCGACGGCTCCAACCACTGGCAGCGGCGTCGGACGAAGGTCGAGGTGGAAATCCACGGGCGGGTGCTGCCGGTAGGGGCGACGGCGTGGCTGGGGCTTGGGTCGGGGAACCGCGACGAGCGCATCTTCAAGGACCCCGAGGCTTTCAACATCTTCCGCGACGACTTGTATTTCGGGAAGGAACTGCGGACGGGGTACTGGAAGGACGGCGTGGCGAGCCACCTCGGGTTCGGGCAGGAGACACACTTCTGCCTGGGGTACGCGCTGGCCCGTCAGGAGTCGGTGATCTCGTCCCGCATCCTGCTGGAGCGGCTCAAGAACCCGCGCCTGGCGGACGTCCCGAACGAGGGGATCGCCTTCCCGCCACCGGGGCGGGGCGGTGTGCGCGGCCTCCAGCATCTTGAGATCGACTTTGATCTTTAGGGTCGGCACCGCTCTCGCCGCAAGGGGAGAACATCTAGCTAGCAACAGCGCCTGACACCAACGAGGAGCAAGAACATGAGGATCGGCATCTCGATTCCCGTGAGGGACCTGCAGGACGACCACGACGGCATGGCGCAGTTCGCGCGGGAGGCGGAGGAGCTCGGGTTCACGCACCTGCGGGTGCCCGACCGGGTGGCGGCGGTGGGGGTCGACCACGTGCACGAGCCACTCACGCTGCTGGCCTGGGTGGCGGCGCACACGGAGGCGATCGAGCTGGTTCCATCGGTGATCGTGCTGCCGACGCGGCAGACCGTCGTAGTGGCGAAGCAGGCGGCGGAAATCGACCGGCTGAGCGGCGGGCGGCTGCGGTTCGGGGTAGGCGTGGGTGCCCGCGCCGAGGACTACGCGGCGTTCGGGCAGGACTTCCACACGCGCGGGCGGCGCTGCGATGAGCAGATCCAGGTGCTGCGGCGACTGTGGACGGAGGAGGCGGTGACGTTCGAGGGGCGCTGGGACCGGCTGGCGGGAGAGCGAATCAACCCGCTCCCGGTCCAGCAACCGATCCCGATCTGGATCGGCGGGGCGCGGGAGCCGGGGGCGTCGGTGCTGCGACGGATCGGACGGCTATCGGACGGCTGGTTCGCACTGATGGCCCCGGAGGCCTACGGAGCCGTGCGCGAGGCTGTCTCGGCGGAAGCGGCGGCGACGGGGCGCGACCCGGCGGCGCTCGGGTCGGAGAGCGCGGTGCAGATCGTGGGGAAGTCCGAGGCGGAGTGGCTGGCGGAGGTCGAAGCGTGGCGCGAGACGGGCGTCACGCACCTGTGCCTACGCACGCTGGGCGTGGGACTCGACACAGCCGGTCACCTCGAAGCGCTGCACGGAGCGCGGGCGGCGCTCGACCGGCTGTAGGGGAGCGTCCTAGGCCAGAGGCTCCTCCACGCCGGGGGGCAGCTCGACCTCGAAGACGTTGAGCGTGGCGGAGACGAGGCCGTAGTAGCCGACTGTACCGACGAGGTCGACGAGGCCGGTCTCGCCGAAGGTATCGAGCGCTTCCTGAAAGGTGCCGGCGGACACACGGCTCGTCTCGAAGTACTCGGTCACGAGGCGGTGGACGAGGGCGAGGTCGGGGCGGTCGAGCTGAAGCGGGGCGCCCGTGCGGACGGCCTCGACGACGGACTCGGGGATGCCCTCTTCGATGGCGATGCGGGCGTGCGCCCAGAACTCGAACTGGGCACGCCAACGCTTCGCCGTGAGGATGATGGCGAACTCGGAGACGTCGCGGGGGAGGGAGGCGCCGAAGCGGCAGTGAGCGCCGAGCTCCTGGGCGGGGTTCGCGAAGTTGGGGCTGTAGAGCCAGACGCCGAACGGTCCCGTGGTGGCGCCGGCGCGGGGGCCGCGGGGGCCGCTGCGGATGGCATCGACTACGGCGCTCTGGTCGGCGTTCAGGCTCTGCTCGTCGAGGGTGGGGAGGCGCATTGGGCTGCTCCTGCGGTTGGTGGTGGCGCAAGCAGACGGGATTGCTCGCGTGATGTCCAGCGGCACAAGGGGGCCGGTCGCGCGTAGGATCGACGCCGGAGGCGTCGTGGGCACATCCGGGCTGCCGCTCGAAGGGATACGCGCGCTCGACCTGACGCGGGCGCGGGCGGGTCCAACGTGCGCGCGTCAGCTGGCGGACTGGGGCGCAGACGTCGTCAAGATCGAGCTGCCGCCGAGACCGGGCGGGGGGGACGGGATCACGGGAGAACGGCACGGGTTCGACTTCCAGAACCTGCACCGCAACAAGCGCAGCCTGACGCTGAACCTGAAGGCGGAGGCGGGCCACGACATCTTCATGCGGCTCGCGAAGGACGTCGACGTGATCGTCGAGAACTACCGGCCGGGGGTGAAGCACCGGCTCGGCATCGACTACGAGGCGGTGCGCGAGGTGAACCCGCGCATCGTCTACGGGAGCATCAGCGGGTTCGGGCAGGAGGGGCCGTACCGGGACCGGCCGGGGGTGGACCAGATCGCGCAGGGACTGGGCGGGCTGATGTCGATTACGGGGTTGCCGGGGCAGGGGCCGGTGCGGGTGGGGATCCCGATCGCGGACCTGACGGCGGGGATGCTGCTGGCGCAGGGGATCCTGCTGGCGCTGTTTGAACGGGAACGGTCGGGCGAAGGGCAGTGGGTGCACACCTCGCTGCTGGAGGCGCAGATCCAGATGCTCGATTTCCAGGCCGCGCGCTGGCTGATCTCGGAGGAGGTGGCGCCGCAGGCGGGGAACGACCACCCGACGAGCATCCCCACGGGGGTGTTCCCAACGGCGGACGGGCACATCAACATCGCGGCCTCGGGGGGCATCCTGTGGCAGCGGCTGTGCCAGACGCTCGGGCTGGAAGCGCTCCTCGACGACCCGGACTACGCAGACAACGAGCTGCGCTCGAAGAACCGGAAAGCGTTGAACGCGCGCATCTCGGAAGTGACGCCTTCGCGGACGAGCGGGGAGTGGATCGAGGTACTGAACGAGGCGGGGGTTCCCTGCGGGCCCATCAACACGATCGACGCGACATTCGCGGACCCGCAGGTGCAGGCGTTGGGCATCGCACGGCCGATGCCTCGTCCGCAGCTTGGCGACACGCATGTGGTGGGGCAGGCGATCAACCTTGCCCGAACGCCGCAGCCCCCGAGCCACCGCCGCACGCCGGAGCTGGGGGAACACACCGATGAAATCCTGGGCAGTCTCGGGATGGACGGCGAGGCCATCCGGGAACTGCGCGAGAACGGCGTCATCTAGGCGCGCACGGCACAGGAGAACTGCATGGAACTGCAAACGGACAAGATGATCGCCCGCAAGGAGGGCGGCGTTGGCTGGATGATCTTCAACAACCCGGCCCGGCGGAACGCCCTGGGGAGGGAGATGCAGGAGGCGATCCCCGTAATCCTGCACGACTTCCGGGACGACCCGGCTATCCGGGTGGTGGTGATGACGGGGTCGGGCGACAAGGCGTTCGTCTCGGGGGCGGACATCTCCGAGTTCGAGAAGCGGCGTTCGGACCCGGAGTCGATCGCGGAGTTCGATCGCGTCGGCGCAGCGGCAAACCGGGCGTATGGGGAGCTGGGGAAGCCGCTGATCGCCATGATCCGCGGGTTCTGCATGGGCGGCGGCCTGCTGACGGCGCTGCAGGCGGACATCCGCGTGGCGGCGGAGGACGCGCAGTTCGGGATTCCGGCGGCGCGGCTGGGGCTGGGGTACGGGTTCGGGGGCACGCAGAAGCTCGTGCAGACCGTTGGGGCGACCGCGGCGCGAGAGATCCTGTTCACGGGCGGGCGCTTCCCCGCCGAGGACGCGCTGCGCTGGGGGCTCGTGAACCGGGTCGTGCCAGTCGAGGCGCTGGAGCCAACGGTGACGCGCATCGCGGACGCGATCGCGGAGAACGCGCCGCTGACCGTGGACCTGCTGCGAGCCTCGATCGTGGAGGCGACGAAGGATCCGGATGAGCGGGACCTGGCCACCATCGAGCAGATGGTCGAGGCGTGCTTCGCCAGCGAGGACTACATCGAGGGGCGGCGAGCGTTCATGGAGAAGCGCCGGCCCACGTTCCGGGGACAGTAGCGGGGTGGCGCAGCGGCGCCTGCGGGAGCTGCTTGAGACGAGCTCGCCCGTGTTCGCTCCGGTCTGCCTCGACCCGCTGACGGCGCGCACGCTGGAAGCGCAGGGGTACAACGCGGCCTACCTGAGCGGGGGCGCCCTTGGGTTCCAGCTTGCGGTCTCGGAGGCGTTGCTGACGGTGACGGAAATGGCGGAAACGGCGCGGCGGATCACGGCACGGTCCGGGATCGCGCTGATCGTCGACGGGGGCGTGGGGTTCGGGGACGCCGTCCACACGAGCCGGACGGTGGCCGAGATCGAGGCGACCGGTGCGGCGGCGATTGAGCTGGAGGACCAGGTGGCGCCGAAGCGGGCGCATCATCACAAGGGGATCGAGCACCTGGTGTCGCTGGAGGAGATGGTGGGGAAGCTGGAGGTGGCTGTGGCGGCGCGGCGCGACCCCGACTTTCTCATCATCGCGCGCACGGGGGCGGTGCGGAACGAGTCGTACGAGGCGGCGGTGAAGCGGGGGCGGGCGTACCGGGCGGCCGGGGCGGACCTCGTGATGCTGCGTCCGGACACGCCCGAGCAGTGGCGGGACGCGGTGACGGCTATTGACGCACCACTGGCAGCGATGGCGTCGTTCGGGAGCCGGACGCGGGCGGAGTGGGGAGCGCTGGCATGGCCGCTGGTGATCGACCCGTTCACGGGGCAGGTAGCGGGCTGGCTGGCTGCACGAGAAGCGTCGCGGCACTTCCTTGAGGAGGGGGCGAGCGGCGAGGACGAGCGCGAGATTGCCGCGGGGTACGAGGCGATCAAGCAAGCAGCGGGCATGGACGACTGGTACGAGATCGAAGAGCGCACGACGGAGAGGGGAGCAGGAGGATGACGACAATCGACGGGAACTATCTGTTCGAGGGGCGCGGCGACCGCGAGATCGTGATGGCGTACAGCTTCGACGCGCCACCCGAGCGGGTGTTCGAGGCGTGGAACGACACCTCGGGGATGGCGAACTGGTACGGCCCGGCGGGGCACGAGCTGATCGTGGCGGAGCAGGACTTCCGGGTCGGCGGCTCCTGGCGGTACGGGACGCGGGACGAATCGGGGGAGGAGACCGTGCTGTACGGCGTCTTCCGCGAGATCGAGGCGCCGACGCGGATGGTGAACACGGAGATCTTTGCGGGGATGCCCGACTTCGAGACGGTGGTCACCGTGACCTTCGAGGCGGAAGGCGGGGGGACGCGAATGACGTCGGTCGTGCTGCACCCGGGGAAGGAGTCGCGGGACGGGGCGATGGCGTGGGGGATGGAGGCGGGAGTGCAGCAGACGTTCGAGCGGTTCGCGGCCCACCTGGCGGCCACGCAGAAGTGACCTACCCGCGGACCCTGGCGGTCCCTCTGGACGTCGCCGTGCGCGAAGACGGCGACGGCGAGTGGGTCTTCTGGCGGGTGCGGGGGCCGGGCAACGTCGATTACGGGTTCGCGCGGGGGGAAGCGCCGGCAGGGTGCCTTGAAGCATTCCTGTCGCTGGAGGAGGCTCCACTGGCCGAGTTCACGCGGTTCGTGCGGCGCTTCGGCGTGCTCGGTATCTCGGCGACACACGGCCTGCCGGGCATAGTCGATGCCTCCGCGCCACGCAGCGGGGAGAACGCCGACGACCTTTTCCCGCGTCGATCGCTCACCGAGGGATGGACGGTGCCGCTTCGCATCTACCAGGAGCCGGTGGGGGCGTGGCGGTCGATGGCGGGAGATCTGGCCGCGGCACTCCGGGTGGGGCGGGCGTTGCGGGCGGGGG